>NZ_JBIVUM010000005.1:0-44439 GCF_044757205.1 Kitasatospora sp. NPDC091335
GCCCGGTTACATTCCGAACCCGGAAGCTAAGCCTTACAGCGCCGATGGTACTGCAGGGGGGACCCTGTGGGAGAGTAGGACGCCGCCGAACAATTATTCCGAAAAGCCCCTGATCCCAACGGATCAGGGGCTTTTCGCATTTCCGGTCAGATGGTCGGATCAGCCGCCCCGGCGGGACAGCCACGGCCGCCGTCGCGGTGCGGTCGTCGCGCCGCCGGCCTGGGACTGGAGGGTGGCCACGGCGCTGCGGATCAGGATGCGCACTCCCTCGGCCGCCGTCTCCGCCGACATCGACGCGCTCTGCTCCCGGCCGGACGTCTGGCTCGGCAGGTACGGCAGGCGCGCGAACCCGCCGCGCAGCTCCGGGTGTTCGGTGGCGATCAGGTGTGCCAGCCCGTAGAAGACGTGGTTGCAGAGCTGGGTGCCGGCGGTGTGCGAGACGGTGGCCGGGATTCCGGCCTGCTGGACCGCCTCCACGCAGGCCTTCACCGGCAGGGAGGAGAAGTACGCGGCCGGCCCGTTCGGCACGACCGGCTGGTCGATCGGCTGGTTGCCCTTTCGGTCGGGTGTCCGGACGGCGTCGTCGAGGTTGATCGCCACCCGCTCCACCGTCAGGTCCGGACGGTTGCCACCCTGGCCCGTGGCGATGACCAGGTCGGGTTTGAACCCGGCCACCGCCCGGCGCAGTTCGGTGATCGAGTCGCCGAACACCCAGGGCAGCTCGGCGAACTTCAGGGCCACTCCGGCCGGTGGACCGGCGGCGACCAGCCGGCCCGCCTCCAGGGACGAGTTCAGGGGATCGCGGCCGAACGGTTCGAAGGCGGTCAGCAGGACGCGGATGATGGCGGACCTCCTCGCGTACGGGAACGTACGGACCCGATTTATGCCGTTCGAGCGTAGAGCCGTCCCGAATGTCCCGGCAAGCCCCACTGGGTTTCCGGTGAACCCTGTGGCCTGATTGTGCGTCATGTCCGGCGCAGTGCACCGTTTGTACGGAGGGACGCGAGGGTGGGGTAGCCGTCGACGGCCATCAGGAGGTCGGCCTCGGCCAGCAGCGAGCGCAGCACGTGCACGATGCCGTCGGTGCCCTCCAGGGCCAGCCCGTAGGCGTACGGGCGGCCCACGCCGACGGCGGTGGCGCCGAGCGCGAGCGCCTTGACGACGTCGGCGCCGGAGCGGATGCCGGAGTCGAACAGGACGGGCAGGCTGTCGGCGGCCTCGACCACGTCGGGGAGCAGGTCGAGGGCGGCCAGGCCGCCGTTGGCCTGGCGGCCGCCGTGGTTGGAGCAGTAGACGCCGTCGACGCCGCCGTCCCTGGCCCGGCGGACGTCCTCGGGATGGCAGATGCCCTTGAGGAGGATCGGCAGGTCGGTGAGCGAGCGCAGCCAGGGCAGGTCGTCCCAGGTCAGCGGGTTCCCGAAGACGCCGACCCACTCCAGGACGGTCGCCTGGAGGTCCTCCTCCGGCGCCTTGGCGAGACGGGCGCGGAAGACCGGGTCGGAGGTGTAGTTGGCCAGACAGTGGCCGCGCAGCTGGGGGAAGTTGGCGGTGGCCAGGTCGCGGGGGCGCCAGCCGGTCACCCAGGTGTCCAGGGTGACGACGATGCCGCGGTAGCCGGCGGCCTCCGCCCGGTGCACCAGGCTCTCGGCGAGCGCCCGGTCGGTGGGCGTGTAGAGCTGGAAGAATCCGGGGGTGTCGCCGAACTCGGCGGCCACCTGCTCCAGCGGATCGACCGTCAGGGTCGAGGCCACCATCGGCACACCGGTCCTGGCGGCGGCCCTGGCGGTGGCGAGGTCCCCGTGGCCGTCCTGCGCGCAGAGGCCGATGACCCCGATCGGCGCCATGAACAGCGGACTTGGCAGCCGCTGTCCGAACAGCTCCACCGACAGGTCCCTGGTGCTCGCGCCGGCCATCATCCGCGGCACCAGGCCCCACCGGTCGAAGGCGGCGATGTTCGCCCGCTGGGTGGATTCGTCACCCGCCCCGCCCGCGACGTAGGAGAGCACCGACGGTGCCAGCGCCGCGCCCGCCCGTGCCTCCAGTTCGGCGAAGGTCATCGGCATCGTCGGCAGCACGCCGCCGAGGCCCTTCAGGTAGATCTCGATCTGGTAGTCGCCGAACCGCCCCTGGAATGCCGGGTCCATCCGCTCGCCGTCCTTCCGTCCGCTGTCGACCGGGACCGTCCCGGCCTGCGGTACAGTCCGCCCGGCCCCGCCGCACGGGCGGACGGGAGGGCAGACGGCACCCCGGCATTCTCACCACGGACGGAGCCGGCGGCCAGGGGCCGGGACGCGGACGCGGGTGCCTCACGGCCTCGGCGGTGTCACCGCGTCGGCGCGGGACGGACCCGGTGCCCGTACCGCCACACCGCCGCCGCGGCGAGCAGGGCGACCGCTCCGCCGAGCAGCATGACCGTACCGGGGGAGGAGTGGTCCACCACCAGACCGCCGGTCAGCGCGCCGGCCGAGAAGGCGGCCTGGAACACCGAGGTGAACACCACGCCGGCGGCTTCCGGGGCGTGCGGGGCCGCAGCGAGGAACCAGCTGAGCGAACAGACCGGGACGGCGCCGTATGCCAGACCCCAGAGCGCCAGCACGGCGGCGGCTCCGGGACCGCCGGTGCCCAGCAACGGCAGCAGCAGGGCAGCGGCGGCGAGCAGCACGGCCGCCGCGCCGAACACCGGTCGCAGCGCACCGGCCGCCCGGCCGCCGGCCAGGACGTTGCCGAGCAGTCCGGCGGCGCCGTAGCCGAGCAGCAGGGCGGTGACCAGCCCGGCACCGGCGTGGGTGGTGTCCGTCAGGAACGGGGTGACGTAGGTGTAACTGCCGAAGTGCGCCACCACGATCAGCACGGTCACCGCGATGCCGGTGCGGGTGCCGCGGCCGGCGAGCAGCCCGCGCAGCACGCCCAGATCGGTGGTGCTCAGCGGGGGCAGCGGCGGCAGCGACCGCAGGAGGGCCGCCAGCGCGAGCAGGGTCAGCGCGGCCACCGCGAGGAAGGCCGCCCGCCAGCCGGCCAGCGAACCGAGGAACACGCCCGCCGGCACTCCGAGCACCGAGCCGAGCGGGACGGCGGAGAAGACCAGGGTGTTGGCCCGCGACTGCCGGTGCTCGGGGACGAGGCGCGGCGCGAGCCCGGAGCCGATCGACCAGAACGCGCCGATGACCAGGCCGAGGACGACCCGGGCGGTCAGCACCGCCCAGTAGTCGGGGGCGAGCGCGTTGAGCAGGTCCGCCAAGGTGAGGACGAGCAGCAGCACGCAGAGCATGGTGCGGCGGTCCACCCGCCTGGTCGCGACGGTGACGACGGGCGCGGCCACCGCGGCGACGATGCCCGGCAGGGTCATCATCAGCCCGGCCGTGCCGTCGGAGATCCGGAAGGTGGCGCCGATCGGGGTGAGCAGGCCGATCGGCAGGATCTCGGTGGTGACGATGGAGAAGACGCCCGTCGTCACGGCGAGGACGGCGAGCGTGCCGCCGCGGCGGGCCCGGGGCTCCGGTGCGCCCGGGGCGGCCGGTGTGGGCGGGGCTGCCGGGGCGAGTCGGTCGGGTCGGTGGGTGGTGTCGGGCATGCCGGAGGTCCTGTCGGTGGGTTCGGGGTACTTCCCGAAGTCCACCAAGCGGAACGGGGGTCGGGCTGGCGTGAATCCGACGTCAACGCTTCCGTGAGGGCAGCCCGAAGGCCCGGCCGGCGTGGTCCGGGCGGGTTTGACGGCTGTCCGGGCTTCCATCACCCTTCCACTATTCGAATAGTGAAAGGGTACTTTGCCGATGCCCGCTACCTCCTCCCCGCTCAGCCCGCCCCGAGCCCTGCCGGGGCCGTCCGCTCCTCCGTCCGCGCCGCCTCCGGTCCGCCGCCCCGTCGCGCTCGCCTGGGGCCTGGCCGCCGGGTTCGCCGCGCTCTACGCCTGCGTCGCCGTCAACCGGTACCGGCGCGGCCTCAGCAAGGCCTACGACCTGGGCATCTTCGAGCAGGCGGTCCGGGCGTACGCCCACGGGCAGGCGCCGATCGTGCCGATCAAGGGGCCCGGCTACCACCTGCTCGGGGACCACTTCCACCCGCTGATCGCCGCTCTCGCCCCCGCCTACCGGGTGTTCCCGAGCCCGGTCACCCTCCTCGTCGCCCAGGCGCTGCTGATGGCGCCGGCCGTCGTCCCGCTGACCCGCTGGGCCCACGAGGTGGCCGGGCCGCGGGTGGCGCTGATCATCGGCTGCGCCACCGGGGCCTCCTGGGGGATCGTCCGGGCGGCGGCCGACGACTTCCACGAGATCGCCTTCGCCGTCCCGCTGCTCGCGTTCGCCGCCACCGCACTCGGCCGCCGCCGGCCGCTCGCCGCCGCGCTCTGGTCGCTGCCGCTGCTGCTGGTCAAGGAGGACCTGGGCCTCACGGTGGCCGCCGTCGGCGTCCTGATCGCCTGGCAGGCCGGGCGGGAGCGGCGCCGCAGCCCGCTGCCGGGGCTCGCGCTCGCCGGCGTCGGCCTCGCCGCGACCGCGCTCACCGTGCTCGTGGTGCTGCCGGCCTTCAACTCCGCCGGGGGCTTCGACTACTGGCAGCAGCTGGACGGCGGCGGGCAGCCCTCGCTCCGGGCCCTGCCGCTGCGGCTCGGCTGGCCGCCGGTCAAGTGGCTGCTGCTGTTCCTGCTCGCCGCCACCGCGGGCTTCGCCGGCCTGCGCTCGCCGCTCGTCCTGCTCTGCGTGCCCACCCTGGCCTGGCGGCTGCTCTCCGCCAACCCGCACTACTGGGGCGTCAGTTACCACTACAGCGCGGTGCTGATGCCGATCGTGCTGGCGGCCCTGGTCGACGCACTCCGCCGCGTCGACGCCCGGCGTGCCAGGCGCGCGCTGGCCGTCACCGCTCTGGTGACCGCCGTGACGCTGCCGCTCTATCCGCTGCACGAGGTGGTGATGCCCGAAGCCTGGCGCACCTCGCCGCGGCTCACCGCGACCAGGGCGCTGCTCGACCGGATACCCGACGACGCCACCGTGGCCGCCTCCAACCGGCTCGCGGCCCAGCTCACCCGCCGGGCGGAGGTCACCCTGGTGTGCCGGGAACCGGTGGGGCCGGGGCCGCAGTGGGTGGCCGTCGACCTGCGCGACCCGAGCGTGCGGTCCCCGTGCGCCACCGCCGACACCGCCCGGATGCTGGACGTCTACCGGGAGCGCGGCTACCGGCAGTTGGTCGGGCAGGACGGGCTGCTCCTGCTGCGGAGCCCCTGACCGCTCCGGATGAGGCCCCGGGGCCGGCTTGACCCGCGCACCGCGGTGGGCCACTATTCCACTATTGAACTAGTGAAAGGCTGAAGCACGGGTGATCGAATACCGCATCGAGCGGCGCAGCGGCGTCTCCACCTACCAGCAGATCGTGCAGCAGACCAAGCAGGCCCTGCGGCTCGGACTGCTCCAGCCCGGAGACAAGCTGCCGACCGCCCGTGAGGTGGTCGAGCAGACCGCGATCAACCCCAACACCGTGCTGAAGGCCTATCGCGAACTCGAACGTGAAGGGCTGGTCGAGCCCCGCCCGGGGCTCGGCACCTTCGTCCGGCGCTCGCTCGCCCGGCCCGAGGCCGCGGCGGACGGGCCGCTGCGCGCGGAACTGGTCGAGTGGGTGGACCGGGCCCGGGCGGCCGGACTGGAGCGCGAGGACATCGCCGCGCTGATGGCCTCCGTCCTGGAGCAGCGCTTCGACACCGGGGTTCCCGGCGCCGAGGCGAAGGACTCCGACACCGGGGCCTGAGACTCCCCGGCAACACCGAACCGAGAACAGTGGGGGGACCGGGTGCAAGACCCGACGACCACGGCGCCCGCGTCGGCGCCGGCCCTGGGGGCAGCAGCGCTGGAGGCCACCGGCCTCGGCAGGATGTACCGGAGCGGCTGGGCCCTGCGCGGCTGCGACGTCACCGTCCCGGCCGGACGGATCTGTGGCGTGGTGGGCCCCAACGGCGCGGGCAAGAGCACCCTGCTCGCCCTCGCCGCCGGCCAGCTCGCGCCCACCGAGGGCGGGTTGCGGGTGCTCGGCGCCGTGCCCGGTACGCCCGAGCTGCGCGCCCGGGTCGCCTACGTGCCGCAGGACAAACCGCTGTACCCGGGCCTCACCGTCGCCGAGACGCTGCGGATGGGCCGCGAGCTCAATCCGGTGTGGGACCGGGAACTGGCCCAACGGATCGTCGACCAGGGTGAGTTGAAGCCCAAGGCGCGAGTCGGCTCGCTCTCCGGAGGCCAGCGCACCCGGGTCGGCCTCGCGCTCGCCCTCGGCAAGCTCCCCGACCTGCTGCTCCTCGACGAACCGATGGCCGACCTCGACCCGCTCGCCCGGCACCAGCTGATGGGCACCCTGATGTCGGCCGCCGCCGAACGCGGCACCAGCATCCTGCTGTCCTCGCACATCCTGCCCGAGCTGGAGGGCGTCATCGACCACCTCGTCCTCGTCCAGCGCGGAGGCGTCCGGCTGGCCGGCGACCTGGAGGAGATCCTCGACGGCCACCAGCTGCTCACCGGGCCGGCCGCCCAGGAGCCCGGCCTCCCGGCCGGGTCGGTGGTCGAACAGAGGGTCAGCGGCCGTCGCTCCATCGCGCTGGTCCGCACCGGCGAACCGGTGGACGGCCGGTGGGAGAGCGAGCGGCCGAGCCTGGAGGACCTGCTGCTCGGCTACCTCCGGGCACCCGCGGCGGCTCCTGCCGCCTCCTCGTCTGCCTCCGTCGCCGCCTCCGTCGCCGCCTCCGCCTCCTCCGCCGACGACTCGTACCGCCCGAACGGGGTGTCCGCATGAGCACCGACGTCCTGCCCGACCGCGCCACCGCTCCGACCGCCGTCGCCGCCCCCGGCCTGCGCGGCCTGTTCTGGCTGGCGCTGCGTCAGAACCGCTTCCTGCTCAGGACCATGGGTGTGCTGCTGGCCCTGGCGGTGGCCGAACTCGCCTGGATCCACATCGCCTGCCGGCACATCGTGGGCGTCCTGCGCCGGACCGGCTGCTACAGCGGTGCCTGGAACACCCTCAGGATGGACGAGGCCCGGTGCTGGACCCTCTTCGCGCCGATCAACCGCCCGGGCTTCTGGTACCTGGAGGTCCTCCAGCCCGCCGTCACCGCGCTCCCGCTGCTGGTCGGCGTGTTCGTCGGCGCGCCGCTGCTGGCCCAGGAGTACGAACGCGGCACCATCCGCCTGATCCGCGCACAGTCCGTCAGCCCGGCCCGCTGGCTGGCCGTCCGGCTCGCCGTGCCCGGGCTGGCCGTGCTGACCGTCAGCGGCGTGCTCGCCGCACTGATGAGCTGGGTGTGGTGGACGGACATACTGAACGGCCCGGCCGGCTTCGACCCGCCGTTCCAGTTCTTCACCTACCCGGCTCTCGGGCTCGCCCCGGTCGCCTGGTCCCTCTTCGCCCTGGTGCTCGGTGTCCTCGTCGGCAGACTGGTCCGCCGCACCCTGCCCGCGATGTTCCTCACCGGCGCCCTCGTCGCCGCCGCCCACGGCCTCGTCCTCTGGGCCCGGCCCTTCTTCCACTCCGCCGTGGAACAGGTCGCCACCCTGAGCACCCCCAAGCCCGCCAACGCCTGGCTCCTGGACCGCGGTGTCGTCCTCCCCGACGGCAGCCGCGCCGGCATCGACGCCTGCCAGACCGCCGTCACCTGCGCCGACGACGCCACCGCATGGCTCCGCTACCACCCGGTCGACCACTTCGTCCCCATCCAACTGGTCGAAGCGGGCATCCTGCTGACGCTCACGGCGGCGCTGCTGGTCGCCGTCTTCCGCTGGATCCGGTCGTAGGGTCCGCCCTCCGGCCCCGGAACCGCACGGGTGACGAGAGGTCACGCCGGTCGCCTGCCCGATCGGGGACGGCATGGCGACCGGCTGCCGGGTGGACCGCGCGCCACTTCGAGGTGCTAACTTAGGCAAGCCTAACCACGAAGTGCGACCATGCCCAGGAGGCGTCATGGCAGACCGACCGACCCGCCGGACACCACGGGCCCGCGAAACACAGGTGCTGCGCACCGAGCGGATCACGCCGCACATGGTGCGCCTGGTCCTCGGCGGTGCGGGGCTGGACGACTTCGACGCCACCGAGTTCACCGACCACTACATCAAGGTGCTCTTCACCCCCGAGGGCGTGAGCTACCCGCAGCCCTTCGACATGGCGCGGATACGCGAGGAGTTCCCGCCCGAGCAGTGGCCGACCACCCGGACGTACACCGTGCGGGACTGGGATCCGGCGCTGCGCGAGCTGACCGTCGACTTCGTGGTGCACGGCGACGAGGGCCTGGCCGGTCCGTGGGCGGCCCGTGCGCAGCCCGGCGAGACGGTGCGTTTCCTGGGCCCCGGCGGCGGCTACGCCCCCGACCCGAGCGCCGACTGGCACCTGCTGGCGGGCGACGAGAGCGCGCTGCCCGCGATCGCCGCGGCGCTGGAGCGGATGCCGGCCGACGCGGTGGTGCACGCCTTCGTCGAGGTCGCGGACGCCGCCGAGGAGCAGAAGATCCTCTCGCCCGCCGGGGTCCAGGTCAGCTGGTTGCACCGGGGCGCACGCCCGGTGGGCGAGGCGCTGGTCGAGGCGGTGGGCGCGCTGGAGTTCCCGGCCGGTACGGCATCCGCGTTCGTCCACGGCGAGGCGGGCTTCGTGAAGGAGCTGCGGCGCCTGCTGCGCCTGGAGCACGGCATCCCGCGCGAGCGGCTGTCGATCTCGGGCTACTGGCGTTTCGGTCAGAGCGACGAGGGCTGGCGGGCGGCCAAGCGGGAGTGGAACGCCCAGGTGGAGGCCGAGCAGGAGCAGCCCGGCTGATCCGCGCCGCCGAGCAGCCGCCCGCTCCGCCACGGATCTCCGGTGGCGCCGCCTGCCACGATCGCGGGTGGCGTCCGGCCTTCGGGCCGGCGCCGCCCGCGGTCGCGGTCGACCCAGGCCCGGCCGGCGGGGTCGGACCCCGGGCGGGTGTCCCGGGGGTGGGACGGGCCGCCGTGGAACGCGGCGGGCGCGTCCGCCGGTTCGGGCACCGGGCCGCCGGCCGGCCGTACGCCGCCCGGGAGTTCGGGGACGGTGTCCCGGTCCGGTGGATCCCCGCCGAGGTACTGCTCGGCCCCACCGTGGACGACGACGGCCCTGGCCGTGCGCCGACTGCCCCTCCCCGCCCGGCGGGAGCCCACCGCCGGGCGTCCGATCCCGAGCCCCGTCCGGCCCTCGTCCCCGCACGGACCGGCCGGACGGCCCCTTCCGGTGGGTGGGATCATGGGCGTCCGAGGACACGGAGCGGGACGGGGGCCAGGCGGTGGGGGAGCGGCGGCGGGGTGGGCGGCGGCCCGGGGCGGTCCTCGCCGAGGCGGACGGGCTGCGGGCGGCGGCCGGGGCGGTGGTGGCGGACCACCGGGGAGCCGTGGAGCAGGTGCGGGCGGCGTACCTCGGGCTGCGGGACCGGTTGGTGGCGGACGAGCTGGGGGCGATCCCGACGGCCCGGCTCAGGGACGTGACCGAGGGCCGGTTGCGGGTCGGGGCGCTGGAGGCGGCCGGGCTGGGGACGGTGCGGCAGGTGGCGGAGGCCTCCCGCTACACGCTCCAGCTGATCCCCGGGGTCGGGGCGCAGACGGCGGCGCAGGCGCTGGCCGCGGCCGGGCAGATCGCCAGGGCGGTCGAGCAGACGGTGGCGGTGCGGCTGGACGTGGACCGGCAGGACCCGTTGGGCACCGCGCTGGTCGTCGCGCTCCAGCGGCTGGTGGCCGCGGGGCCGGACGCACGGCGGGCCAGGGAGACCGCGGAGCGGGTCCAGGCCGAGCTGGAGCCGCTGGTGGTGGCCGCGCAGCCGGCCAGGGGGGTGCTGCGCGGTCTGTTCGCCGGGCGGGAGCGGCGGGCGCGGGCGCAGGCGGCGGTGGAGCGACTGGAGAAGGTGCTGGCCGGCTTCGGGGCGCAGGACGTCCCGGTGCTGCTCGCCCAGGCATCGGTCGACCTGCTGCGCCCGCCGGTCGAGGCGGTCGAGGCGTGGACGGACTTCGAGCTGCGTTCGGCGGACTACTACGGCGTGCTCGGCGGGATCGTCGAGGAGGCCGGGACCGAACTCGCCGCAGCCGAGGGGTTCCTGCCGGAGGAGCTGTCGGACCGGGTGAGGGCCGAGCCGCTGGACGACACCCACTGCCGGGTGTCGCTGCGCGGCTACCAGGCGTTCGGCGCGCGGTTCGTGCTCGCCCGGAAGCGGGTGATCATCGGGGACGAGATGGGCCTCGGCAAGACGATCCAGGCGATCGCCGTGCTGGCGCACCTGCGGGCGCGGGGGAGCACCCACTTCCTGGTGGTCTGCCCGGCCAGTGTCCTGATCAACTGGACCCGGGAGGTGGAGTCGCGCAGCACCCTGCGGGCGTACCGGGTGCACGGCCAGGAGCGGGAGGCGGCGCTCGCCGAGTGGCTCCGCGAGGGCGGTGTCGCGGTGGTGACCTTCGACGGGCTGCGCCGCCTGGAGCCGGCCGAGGTGGCGGAGGCGGTCACGGTCGGGATGGTCGTGGTGGACGAGGCGCACTTCGTCAAGAACCGGGCCGCGCAGCGCTCCCGGGCGGTGGCCGCCTGGGTGGAGCGGGTGGAGCGGGTGCTGTTCCTGACCGGGACGCCGATGGAGAACCGGGTGGAGGAGTTCCGCAGCCTGGTGCAGTACCTCCAGCCCGAGCTGGTGCCGGAGGTCCGGCCGGACTCGGCGGCCGCCGGGCCGGTGGCGTTCCGCAAGGCGGTGGCCCCGGCGTACCTGCGCCGCAACCAGCAGGACGTGCTCACCGAACTGCCCGAGGTCGTCCACGTGGACGAGTGGGAGGAGTTCTCGCCCGCCGACCTCGCGGCCTACCGGTCGGCCGTCGCGGCGGGCAACTTCCCGGCGATGCGGCGGGCCGGGTACGCGGACCCGGCGGATTCGGCGAAGCTGCGGCGGCTGCTGGAGATCGTCGGCGAGGCTGCGGAGAGCGGGCTGAAGGTGGTGGTCTTCTCGTTCTTCCGCGATGTCCTGGCCGCGGTCCGGGAGGCCCTGGAGCGGCGGCCGTTCGGGCCGGTCGACGGCTCCCTGGGGGCGGCGCGGCGGCAGGAGGTGGTGGACGCGTTCAGTGCGGTGTCCGGGCACGCGGTGCTGCTCTGCCAGATCCAGGCCGGCGGCGTGGGACTGAACATCCAGGCGGCCTCGGTGGTGATCCTGTGCGAGCCGCAGGTCAAGCCGACCCTGGAGGAGCAGGCGGTGGCGCGCTCCCGCCGGATGGGGCAGGTCCGCCGGGTGCGGGTGCACCGGCTGCTGGCGGCGGACAGCGTCGACCAGCGGATGCTGGACCTGCTGCGGGCGAAGGGCAGGCTGTTCGACGACTACGCGCGGCGCAGCGAGGTGGCGGAGTCGACGCCGGAGGCGGTGGACGTGTCGGAGCGGTCGCTGGCGGAGCTGATCGTAGAGGAGGAACAGCTGCGGCTGGCGGCTCGGGCGGATGAGACGGCGGAGGACGGCGGGCCGGCGCAGGACGGCGCCTCGTCCGCGGACGGTCACCCGTCCGCGAGCGCGCGCAGGTAGGTGAGGACGGCGCGCACCCGGCGGTGGCCGGTGTCGGGGGTGGGCATGCCGAGTTTGCCGAAGATGCCGCCGATGTGCTTGTTCACCGAGCTCTCGGCGAGGAAGAGGAGCCGCGCGATGGTCGGGTTGTTGTGGCCCTCGGCCATCAGGGCGAGCACCTCGTGCTCGCGCGGGGTGAGGGCTGCCAGCGGGTCGGGGCCGGTGCGGTGGGCCATCAGCTGGGAGATCACCTCCGGGTCCATGGCGGTGCCGCCCTCGGCGACGCGCCGCAGGGCCTGGAGGAACTCCTCGGCGCGGCCGACCCGGTCCTTGAGCAGGTAGCCGACGCCGGTGGCGCTCTGGGCCAGCAGTTCGGCGGCGTAGGCGCGTTCGACGTACTGGGAGAGGATCAGGACGGGCAGGTCGGGCAGCCGGCGGCGGGCTTCGACGGCGGCGCGCAGGCCCTCGTCGCGGAAGCCCGGCGGCAGCCGGACGTCGACCACGGAGACGTCCGGGCGGTGGTCGAGCAGGGCGGGCAGCAGTTCGTCGCCGTGCTCGACGGTCGCGCAGACCTCGTGGCCCTCGCTGTGCAGCAGCAGGACCAGGCCCTCGCGGAGCAGGGCGTTGTCCTCGGCGATCAGGATCCGCACGGTATCTCCGTTTCCAGGACGGTCGGGCCCCCGGGAGGGCTGGACAGGCGGGTGGTGCCGTCGAAGGCGGCGACCCTGCGGCGCAGGCCGGGCAGCCCGGTGCCCGCTCCGTCGGCGGCGCCGCCCCGGCCGTCGTCCTCGACCCGGACGGCGATGGCGTCGGCGGTGATCCGCAGCCGGACCAGGGCGGCGCGGGCGCCGCTGTGCCGGGCGACGTTGGCGAGCGCCTCGGAGACCACGAAGTAGGCCGCGGCCTCGGCGGCGGCGGGCGCGCGGGACGCCGGCCCGGCGGCGTCGGGCTCGCCCCGGGCGGGCGCGTCGAGTTCACCCCGGGGCGGCGTGTCGAGTTCGACCCGGGGCGGCGTGTCGAGTTCGACCCGGGTGGGGACGGCGCAGTGCGCGGCGAGCGACCGTACGGCCTCGGCGAGCCCGCGGTCGGCGAGCAGCGGCGGGTGGATGCCGCGCACCAGGGTACGCAGCGAGGCCAGGGCCTGTTCGGCGACGAGCTGGGTGGAGTCCACCAACTCCGCGGCCTGCTCGGGGCGTTGGTCAAGAGCGCGGCGGATCATGCCGAGCCGGAGCGAGACGGCCACCAGGTTGGCCTGGGCGCCGTCGTGCAGGTCCCGTTCGATCCGGCGCAGTTCGGCGGCGTGGGAGTCCAGGGCCGCGGACCGGCTGGTGGTCAGCTCCCGGACGCGCCGGGCGAGCGACGTGCGGGGCCGGGCGACGAGCAGCCGGCGGGAGGCCCGGGCGTGCAGGTCGGCGATCGGCGGCAGCAGCGCCAGGGCGAGGACGGCGTAGCCGACCCCGCCGGCCGCCGCCGCGACGGCCATCGGCCAGGAGTCGACGGTCAGCAGGATGATCCTCCCGCGTTGGTCCGGCAGGAGCTGCCACCACACCGGTGCCGTCAGCCAGTTGACGGCATGGCTGCACAGCGTGAGGGCCGCTGCGCACAGCACCGCTCCGCCGGTGCCGTGGGCGAGCAGCCACACCAGGTCCTTGCGGACGGCCGGATCGTGCACGGAGACCCGGTCGCCGTACGGCGTGCGCGGCCGGTCGCCGCCCAGCCGCCGGCCGACCCGCCGCCGGTGGAACTCGGCGCAGCGGCGCAGCAGTCGCAGCACCGGCGGGAGGAGCGGCAGGCCAACGCCGACCAGGCAGAGGGCGAGGACGACGAGCAGCAGACAGAGCCCGGCCGACGCGGCCAGACCGGTGCCGAGGCAGAGCAGGAGGTACCAGGCGGCGGCGGGGGAGCGGCGTGCCACCCACCGGGCGGCGGAGCGCAGGGCCGACCGGGCCGTGGAGCGGACGGTCGGCCGGTCCGTGGACGCGGCAATCCTGTTCGCCCGCACGATCGTTCAGTTCCCCCGCGCTTGCGAACCGGCCGGCTGACTGCCGATCACCCTAACACCGGCCCCGGCCGTGGCCCGTGGCCCTTTCCCTCGGCAGCGGCGCACCTCCACAATGGGGCGGGTCGATCGCGGACACGGGGGGTCCTGGATGGAGTGGCTGCTGGGGATCGGTGGGGCCCTGCTGCTCGGCGTGCTGACCAACCTGGTGTACGACTTCGCCAAGTTCGGCGGCTCGCGCCTCGGTTCCCGGGTGCCGGGGCCGAGGGTCCGCCGGGCGAGCCTGACGGCGGCGGCCCGGGCGCACGACGTGCGGGCGGACGGGCTGGCTCCGCTGATCACCTGGTCGGCGACCCGGCCGCTGACGCCGGGCACGCTGGTGACGACGCACCAGGGGCGGGTGGTGCGCCCGCACGTGCTGGACGCGGTCGGGTGGGCGGACGAGGTGGCGCGCCAGCGGGCGGCCGGGGCGGCGGGCCGGACGGCGTACGTCACGCGGCTGACGGTCGATCACGGCGAGCACGGCGGCGCGCGGGTCTGTGAGGTGGACATCGCCGAGAGCGACTACGCGGAGTGCATGGCCAGCACCCGGCTGGGCCGGGAGGACCCCGAGGTGGCCCGGCTGCTGCGCGGCGCGCTGGACGAGGGCCTGACGAGCTTCGTGGCCGTCGCGCCGCCCACGATGGTCAGCGCCTGCGTCGCGGTGCGGGACCGGCTGGGCAGGCTGCTGCTGCTCCGCCGCTCGCTGGCGGTCAACACCTTCCCGGCGCAGTGGACGGTCGGGATCAACGAGACGATGAAGTACCGCGACGAGCCGGGCGCCGCCGAGGACTTCTACGGGCTGGTCCTGCGGGCGCTGGAGGAGGAGCTGGGCCTGCTGCCGGCCGACGTCGGGCCGACCGTGATCACCTGGCTGGGCTGGAGCGAGCCCGCCTCCTGCTACACGCTGGTGGCCACCGTCCGCTCCCGGCTCGACGCGGCCGGGATCGACCGCCGCCGCGAGGCCTGCCACAGCACCTTCGAGCACGACATGGCCGTCTGGGTGCCGTTCACCCGCCGTACGGTCTCCGAACTGGTCGAGGGCGGCACCTGCCCGGACGGCTCGCGGCGCTGGTCGTACCTCGCGCCGCTGGTGGCCTGGGAGGCCTGGCGAGCGGCGCAGCAGGAGCGGGCGTAGCGACGGCGGAGCAGGGCGGAACGGCTGTGGGGCAGGGCGGAACGACCGTTCCCGGGAACGGTCGTTCCGTACGGAACGGGTGCGCCGGGGACGGCCGGGGCCTTCCTGCGCGGCAACCGGCCGGCCGGGGGTGCCGCCGCCTGCGCCACCCGGCCGCTGGAGTCGGCGGGCACCCGGCTGTCGGCTGCCGAGGTCCACCGGGCGGCACTGGCGACGATCGGCGACCTGTACGGCGTGGTGGTGGAGTCCCCGGCCGACCTCGGCTGAGTGCGCGCGGCCTCCGGTGCCTCCGGCCGGATCGCCACCGTTGCGCCTCCGCCTCGTTGACCGGGTGTTCGCACGGCGTCGGCGGAGGGCGGGCAGGGGCATGGCGGGGAGCGGGGCGGCGGGCGGTTCGCCGGAGCCGGAACCGGGGCTTGAGTGGGGGCCGGAGCTGGCGGAGTCGTACCGGCTCTGTGAGCAGGAGGTGGCCGACCACCTGGCCTCACTGCGGGCGATCAGCGACGCGCTGCCCCCCGAGGTGCGGCCGTACGTCCACGCCCTCAACGGCTTCGCCTCCCGCTCCGACCGGATCGCCGATGCCGATGCCGACGCCGACGCCGACGCCACCGAAGGGCGTACGGAAGGGCGTACAGAAGGCCCCGCCGAGCGGGAGCGCCGGTTCGCCCGCTGGCGGGCCGACACCCTGGCCGAGCTGGCGGCCGGCCGCAGCGGGCACCCGCTGCGCCGGGCGTTCGTGGACACGGTGCGGCGCTGGGGGCTGGACCCGGCGCTCGTCGAGGAGTTCCTGGACGCCACCCGGGCCGACGGTGCCCGCCCGCCCGCCTTCGGGACCCACGAGGACCAGCGCCGCCACCTGCGGGGCGTCGCGGGGACGATCACCGAGCTGTGGGCCCCGCTGCTGGGCGCGCGGGGCCGGGAGGCGGCGGACGCGCTGTCCGCACTGGGGGAGGCCTGCCAGCTGGCGGACATCCTGGAGGACCTCCCGCTCGACCTCGCGGCCGGCCGCTGCTACCTGCCGGGCGAGGACCTGCGCCGCCTCGGGCTGACCGTCGCCGACCTCGGCCGGGACGCTCACCGGGCGGACCACCCGGCCGGCCCTCGCGCCGACACTGGTGCGGACCCCCGCGCCGACCCCGGCGCCGCCCGCCGGGACGCCCTGGACGAGCTGGTCGCGAGCCAGCGGGGCCACCTCCACCGGCTGCTGGAGCGGGCCCTGCCCGCCACCTGGCTCGCCGCCCCCGAGTGCCGCCCGTTCCTGCACGCCGTGCTGCTCGGCGCCCAACTCCAGTACGACGAGGTCACCCTGGTGGGCTCGCGGGTCCTGACCGAGGGCCTCACGCCGTTGCGCACCGACGGAACCACACCCCTCCGCCGCACCCGGTCCGCGCCCGCGGAGGACGTACCCGCGGAGGACACGCCGACGGAGGACGCGCCGACGGAGGACGCGCCCGCCCACGTCGCCGTGATCATGGACGGCAACCGCCGCTGGGCCGAAGCCCGGCGGCTGCCCGCCCGGCAGGGCCACCAGGCCGGGCAGCGGGCCGCGCTGCGCCTGGTCAACGCGGCGCTTCGGCTGGGCGTTCGGTACCTGAGCCTCTACGCGTTCTCCAGCGAGAACTGGGGCCGCCCGCCCGAGGAGCTGACCGCGCTCTTCGACTCCCTGGCCGACGGCCTCACCCGCAGCGCCGAGAGCCTGCACGCGCTCGGCGTCCGGATCCGCTGGTGCGGGCGGCGGGACCGGGTGGACGAGTCGCTGGCCTCCTCGATCGCGCTGGTGGAGAGCCTGACGTCCAACAACGGCACGCTGACCCTGACGGTGTGCGTGGACTACGGCGGCCGGGAGGAACTGGCCGCCGCCGCCCGGGGACTGGCCGCCGAGGCGGTGTCGGGCGGGATCCGTCCGGAGCAGATCGGCCCGGCCGACCTCGCCCGGCACCTGTACGTCCCCGATCTCCCGGACGTCGACCTGCTGATCCGCACCTCGGGGGAGCAGCGGATCAGCAACTTCCTGCCCTGGCAGCTCGCCTACGCCGAGCTGCTGTTCGACCCGACGCCGTGGCCCGACTACGACCTGGCCAGGCTGCGCGGCGCCGTCCGGGCCTACGCGGACCGCGAGCGCCGCTTCGGCGGCGGCGTGCCCGCCCAGCCTCGGGCGTCCCGCGGCGACCGCCCGGCCTCCGGGAGCACCGCGGCCACCACTGCTGCCGCCACCGCGGCTACTCCTGCGCGGCCAGGGGAGGGGTGTACGTCCCCTCGGCCGTGACGTACGCCAGCACGGTGTCCACGGTGACCGGGTGCGCGCCGAAGCTCGTGGTGTACGCGTCCACCGCCTCCTGGGTCGGGCGCAGCGGCGCCTCGCTGAGCCGGACCTTCATCGGCTGCCCCGCGGGCACCGGTGCGGCCGTCAGCTTCCCCTCCGTCAGGCCGCAGCGGAACGCCGAGCGGTGCCCCATCTCCGCGCCGCTGACCTCGCAGCGGCCGGAGCCCAGGCCGTCCTTGATCGCGCCGACCAGGTCCACCACCCGGTAGACGCCCTGGGAGGTGCGGACGGAGACGCCACCGTCGAGCGCACCGTCGCCGTACGCCTTCGGCGGGTCCGCGAGTGACGGGTCGCCCTGGGCCGCTTGGATCGGCAGCCGGACGGACATGCCGTGCTCGCCCAGGACCAGCCGTGCCGGGGCGACGGCCTCCACCATCGCCTGGAAGCGGTCCAGCTGGGTCTGGGCCTCCGGGGTCCAGCGCAGCTCCACCCAGCCGTCGGAGAGGGTGCCCAGCCTCCCGGTACTCCCGGTACTCCCGGTGCCGCCGTCCACGGCGCCGGCCGCCGTCCCGGTGAACCGACCCAGCAGCGGGGCGATCAGCGCCGCGCCCAGCAGCATGCGTCGTGTGGTGCTCATGGTCCCGAACCGTCCTTCCCTGGCCGCCCGCGCACGGCCCCGGGACGGATCATCCGTCCACCGACCGTCTCCGACGGCGTCCCGGGCGGCGAAACCACCCGGGCGGGGGGAGCGGGGTGCGGCCCAGGGTGGTACGGCCGCGCCGCGGCGCCCCCCGGACCGCTGTCGAGCGGGTGTTCACGCTCCCCTGTGCATCCATCCCACTCTTGAGTTGAACGTGTTCAAAGATGTGCGCCATGATGAGGACGCGCGCCAACACCCCTACCGCGGCCTGCGGCGGAGGGCGATTCCGTGCTTCCCCGTCACGCCCCGAATTCCCGTACCAGACACCGGAGTCGACCGTGCGACACCTGCTGCGACGCCACCCCTTCGCGATGCGCACCCACTTCGCGCACTCGCTCGTCCTCACCTACGCCCTGCCACCCCGCCTGCTCACCCCGCTGGTGCCGCCCGGGCTCGCCCTCGACACCCACACCGACCCCGACGGCACCGAGCACGGCTTCGTCGTCGCCGCCGTCGTGGATTCGTCCCGGCGGACGGCGCGCCCGTCCCGGTGGTCCCCGGTACGGCCGTCCACGACGCGGTCCGCTACGCCCTGGACGACTACGACACCGACGCCCGGCTGACCGACAGCCTCGCTGGGATGCTGATCGCCGTCGCGGTCGGCTACAGCGCGATCGCCACCGCCAACGGCACCGCCCTGTCCGTCCACGGCCGCCGCCGCGACCTCGCCGTCCTGCGCTCGGCCGGAGGCACCGCCGGACAGCTGGTCCTGTTCGCCGCGGCCGAAGCCGCCCTGGTGACAGTCATCGGCACGGCCCTCGGCCTGCTGGCCGCCCTTCCGCCCCTGGCCGGCCTGGCCTCCGGCCTCTCCCAGAGCACCGGAGCCCCCCGTCACCCTCCACCTGGATCCGGGCACCCTGGCGGCCGTGGCCTGCGCCTGTCTGCTGATGGCCGGCTCGACCGGTGCGGCGGTGACATGGCGCTCGCTGCGACGGATCTGAGGCGGCGCGGCCCTCGGGCCCGATCAGGCCGTGAACGCCTCGCCGAGTCCGCCGGGCGCGGGGGCCGCTTCGTCAGGGGTTCGCCGGGAGGGCCGGGGCGTGGCGGGGCTGGGGCGGGAGGGCGAGGGTGAGGGCGTCGGGGGAGGCCGGTGGGAGGGCGAGGGCGGAGGCGGTCTCGGCGGGGAGGGGGCGGAGGCCGAGGAGGGCGGTGGTGAGACGGGTGGTGGCGCGGTGCCAGTCGGGGATGCGCTGGAGCATGGCGTGGCCGCTGCCGGTGACGGTGTAGCCGCAGACCCGGGCGCCCGCGGCGCGGCTGCGGGCGGCGAAGGCGTGGGTTTCGGCGGGCGGGGTGACGGTGTCGCGGTCGCCGTGGAGCATCAGCACGTCACGGCCGGCGAGCTGTTCGCACGGGTCCTCGGCCGGGCACCACGGCGCGAGGGCGACCAGCCCGGTGACGGACCGGTGCCCGCCGGCCAGGAGCGCCGCGCGCCCGCCCATCGAGTGGCCGATCAGGACGGTCGGTACGGGCCCCAGCAGCGCGGTCAGTTCGTCGAGCGCGGCGGTCGCGTCCCGCGCGGCGTCGGCCCGGTCGCCGTTCCAGCCGCGGTGGCGGTAGCGGACGGTCGCGACGGCGACCCCGGCGCCCGCGGTCGCCCTGGTCAGCCCGCGCAGGAAGCCGTGCATCCGCAGCAGCGGGAGGTTGAGGCGCCCGGGCCTGGCGAGGTTGTGCTCCTCGCCGCCGTGCAGCACCAGGACGGCGGCCCGGGCCGCTTCCGGCCGGACCCGCCAGTGCAGCGCCCGGTGGTCCACCGCGCGCGCCGCCGTACCGCCCACTGCCGTACCGCCCGCCGTCGTGCCGCTCACTGCCGCACCGTCCCGTCCGTCCCACCCCGTGGCCAGCCCCGCACCGCCACTGTACGCGTGCGGACGGGGCCGGGATTCACCCGAGGGGACCAGCCCGGACGGCGGGCGCGCGCGGCCGGAGCGGGCGCCTGCTATCCACGAAGGGTGGGGGGCCGGAAGCGCCCGCTCGTGGCGCCGTGTCACCGAGTGGAGGACTCCATGGCTCAGCAGCTCGCACTGTCCGTCGACTTCGGGTCGGGCTTCACCGAGGCCTGGTCCAAGATCGCCAAGGTCATTCCGCAGTTCATCGCCTTCCTGGCGATCCTGGTCATCGGCTGGTTCGTGGCGAAGGCGATCGCCAAGATCCTCGACCGGGTGCTGCGCCGGGTCGGCTCGGAACGGGTCGCGGAGCGGTCCGGGATGGCCGCCCGCCTGCAAGGTTCCAAGTACGACATGACCGGCATCATCTGCAAGGTCGTCTACTACATCGTCCTGCTGATGGCCCTGCAGCTGGCGTTCGGCGTCTTCGGCTCGAACCCGATCAGCACGATGATCCACAGCATCGTCGCCTGGCTGCCGCGCGGCATCGTCGCGATCGTGATCGTGGTGGTCGCGATGGCCATCGCCAACGGCGTGCGCGACATCGTCGGCAACTCGCTGTCCGGCGCCTCGTACGGCCGGACGGTCGCCACCCTGGTCTGGGCGTTCATCGTCGGCCTCGGCGTGATCGCCGCGCTGGGCCAGGCCGGGATCGCCACCACGATCACCGGACCGGTGCTGATCGCCGTGCTCGCCGCCGTCGTCGGCGTGCTGGTGGTCGGTGTGGGCGGCGGCCTGATCACCCCGATGCGCCAGCGCTGGGAGCGGTGGCTGGACGGCGCCGAGCGGGAGACCGCCCGGCTGCGGGGCAGCTCCTACCAGGCCGGCCGTTCCGACGCGCTGTCCAACCAGCCGGTCCGGCCGACCACCCAGACCGGTCCCGGCACCCCGCCCGCTCCGGGCATCGAGGGCGAGCAGAACCGGTAGTCCGGCAACCGGGGCGGCAGGGCCTGCCGGGGGTTCAGACCTCCAGCAGGCCCTGCTCGCGCACCAGCCAGCAGATCGCGGTGAGCCGCATCACGGCGTAGTCGTAGCCGACCGGCTCCCGCCAGCCGATCTCGGCGAGCGCGTCCAGGAAGCCCAGCGCGTAGTCCGACAACTCCTCACGGTCCACGGGCCGGGGCGCGAGCTCCGGCCCCTGCGCGTACAGCAGCTCCCGCAGCATCGCCGTGTGCTGGTCGACCGCCGCGACGAAACCCGGCTCGAAGGCGAACTCGGCCAGCCGGGGCGTGAAGGCCGTCACGATGCCGGGCAGCGGGCAGCCGGCCGGCTCGTCGGGGGAACGCCGGAAGGAATCGTCGGAGGTCGCGAACATCCGTCCACGGTAGGCGAGCCCCGCGACGGGAACGGACGCCCGTGACGGTTCCGTGCTGAGACCTTGGCCACCCCGGCGGCGCACCGGGGCCGGAGCGGGAACGCTCCGTGACCCGCCGGGTCCGCCGCGCCGACCACCGGGGCGACGACCGCCGACCACCGGGCGTACGACCACCGGGACGGCCCGTACCGCCACCGGACGGCCGGTACCAGAATGGGCGGCATGGATCTCCGCGTCTTCACCGAACCCCAGCAGGGTGCGAGCTACGACACCCTCCTCAAGGTCGCCCGCACCGCCGAGGAGCTCGGTGCCTTCAGCGCCTTCTTCCGTTCCGACCACTACCAGAGGATGGGCGACGTCGACGGCCTGCCCGGGCCCACCGACGCCTGGATCACCCTGGCCGGCCTCGCCCGTGAGACCAGCACCATCCGCCTGGGCACCCTGATGACCGCCGCCACCTTCCGGCTGCCAGGCGTCACCGCGATCCAGGTCGCCCAGGTGGACGCGATGAGCGGCGGCCGGGTCGAGTTCGGCCTCGGCGCCGGCTGGTACGAGGCCGAGCACACCGCCTACGGCATCCCCTTCCCCAAGGAGAGGTTCGGGCGGCTGGAGGAGCAGCTGGAGATCATCACCGGGCTGTGGAACACCCGGCTCGGCGACACCTTCGACTTCGCCGGGCAGTACTACACGCTGACCGACTCGCCCGCGCTGCCCAAGCCCGCCCAGGAGCGCATCCCGGTGCTGGTCGGCGGGCTCGGCCCCCGGCGCACCCCGGCCCTGGCCGCCCGCTTCGCGGACGAGTTCAACCTGCCGTTCGCCTCGGCGGAGGACACCGCCGCCCAGTTCGGCCGGGTCCGTGCCGCGGTCGAGCGGACCGGCCGCTCGGCCGACGACCTCACCTACTCCAACGCCCTGGTGGCCTGCGTCGGCCGCGACGACGCCGAGGTGGCCCGCCGGGCCGCCGCGATCGGCCGCGACGTGGCGGAGCTGAAGGAGAACGGCCTGGCCGGCACCCCGGACGAGGTGGCCGAGAGGATCGGCCGGTACGCGGCCGTCGGCAGCGAGCGGATCTACCTCCAGATCCTCGACCTGGACGACCTCGACCACCTGGAGCTGATCGCCTCCAGGGTCGCCCCGCAGCTGGGCTGAGACCCGGCGCCGGCCCGGGCCCTGCTCCGGCCCGGGCCGTCCGTGCCCGCTCCACCGGTCGCCCTTTACTCGCTCTTGGGAATGCGCCATGCTCCTTGAGCGGGGAACGGCGGGGGGAGACCGGGTGAGCGGGACGAGAACGGCGCGGGCGACGGTGGTGCCGAGGGTGCCGTCGCCGCGCACCGAGGGGGAGCGGGTCGTGCTGGCCGTGCCGCACGAGCCGCCCGCCCGGCACGAGCTGCGCGGGCCGGGACCGGCGGCCCTGCGCTATCCGGCCGGGGACCTGCTGGTGGTCACCGGCCTGCCCGGCAGCGGCAAGAGCACCCTGATGCGCCGCTGCGTCCGCGCCCCGCTGATCGACTCCCAGCTGGTCCGCGAGGAGTACGCCGACCGGCTGCCCGGCTTCGTCCCGTACGCGCTCTACCGCCCGCTCGCCCGGCTCGCCCACTACCGGCGGCTGCGCCGCGCCGTGCTGGACGGCGGGCCGCTCGCGGTGCACGACTGCGGCACCCAGCCCTGGGTGCGGGCGTGGCTGGTGCGCGCGGCCGTCCGGCAGGGCCGCCGGGTGCACCTGCTGCTGCTCGACGCCGACCCGGCGGAGGCCCTGGACGGTCAGCGGCGGCGCCGGCGCGGAGTCTCGCGCTACGCCTTCGCCCGGCACCTGGCCGCGGTCGACCGGCTGCGCGGCCGGATCCTCGAAGCCGGCCGGCTGCCGGCCGGCTGTGCGTCGGCCGTGGTACTCGACCGGGCGGCCGCGCGCGCCCTGCGGGAGATCGACTTCACGGCGTCGTAGTCTCGGCGGGTCCGTGCCGGGCACCGGCGGGTCCGGCCGGGGCAGGCCCGGGGCGCGGCCGAGACTCCGTCAACTCCCCTGTCAGGAGCGCAGATGCGCCGTACTGCCCGGGGGCGCTCGCGTGCCCCCCGCCTGTTCCCCTGTGCCGCCGCGCTGGTCGCCGCGGCCGGTCTGAGCCAGTTCGCCGCACCGGCCGTGCACCGCGGGGCCGCCCCGGTTCCGGCAGCCGCCCTCGCTCCGGCCGCCGTGTGCGCGGACGGCGCCGCTGTGGACGGCGTCGCTGTGGCCGCTGCCGATACGGCCGGTGCCGGCGGTGCCGCGGCCCGCCGGCCGGCCGGCGGCAGGCCGGGGCGGGACCCGAACGAGGTCAGCGCCGAGGAGGCCGGGGCGATGCAGGCCGACCTCGACGGGCGGCTCGCCGAACTCGGCGGCGGCCGGGTCAGGGCCACCGCCCCGACCACCGTCCCGGTCTTCGTCCACGTGATCCACGACGGCGACGCCGGGCGGCTGGACCAGGCCGCCGTCGCCGGCCAGATCGACCACCTCAACGAGAGTTACGGCGGCCAGGGCGAGGGCAACGCCCCGAGCCCGTTCCACTTCGAACTGGCCGGCACCGACTGGACCGACAACGCCTCCTGGTACAACGGCATGACGCCGGAGTCGTCCGCCGAGCAGGCGATGAAGACAGCCCTGCGCAAGGGCGACCAGGGCACCCTCAACCTGTACACCGCCCACCTCGGCGAGTCCCTGCTCGGCTGGTCGACCTTCCCGAACGCGTACCGGACGAACCCGACCGACGACGGCGTGGTCGTGCTCGACGCCTCCCTGCCGGGCGGCACCGCCACCCACTACGACGAGGGCGACACCGCGACCCACGAGACCGGCCACTGGCTCGGCCTCTTCCACACCTTCCAGGGCGGCTGCCGGGCCCCGGGCGACTACGTGGACGACACCCCGCCCGAGCGCTCCGCCGCCTCCGGCTGCCCCGAGGGCCGCGACACCTGCCCCAGCCCCGGGCTCGACCCGATCCACGACTTCATGGACTACAGCTACGACTCCTGCATGACCCGCTTCACCCCGGGACAGGTCAAGCGGATGGCCAACGCCTGGGCCGCATACCGGAGTTGACCGGGCGGGAAACCCGGAGGAAGCACCTCCCGGCGGGCTCAGCAGTGGATGACGAGGTAGAGCAGCGACTGGCCGCCGGAGGCGCGGAACTCGTACGCCCAGTACGCCTCGGCGGAGCAGGCCCGCAGCCAGGCCTCCGCGCGCTCCTCGGCGGTGAGCAGCGCGGGCACGAAGCGGCCGGGGGAGACCTCGTCCAGCCGGCCCGCCAGGCCCAGCGCCATCTCGTCGGCGTCGACCGCCAGCCGCCGGGCCAGCCGCCGGTCCACCGGGCCGCGGGCCGGTCGCCAGTAGCGGCCCCCGGCGTCCAGGAAGCCGCCGGAGGCGAGCGGATCGTGAAGCTCCCGCTGCTCGCTCTCCCCGTCCTTCGGCGGCAGTGCGGCCAGGACCTCGGCGAAGCCGCCGGAACGGCGGCGGGGCTTGCTCGGCATCCGGGCATCATCCCAGCTCCAAGCGGCCCGCCGCGCTGGAATTGAATGCCGGAGGCGCCTCCGGCGTGGCAGATACCGATTGTTTGTCCGATTTGATCTATGTTCGGAGGGTCGGGACCGATCAGGAGCAACCGAAGGAGCAAGGCATGAGCGCCAATCCCCGGATCGTCGTCGGCGTGGACGGCTCGCCCGCCTCGGAGCAGGCGCTGCGCTGGGCGATCGACTACGCGAAGGCCGTCGGCGGAGCCGTCCACGCGATCGCCGCCTGGGAGTACCCGGCCTTCTACGGCTGGGCCGGGCAGGGCGTGCCGACCGTCGAGACCTTCAACCCCGAGGAGCTCGCCGGCCAGACCCTCACCGAGACCATCGCCAAGGTGGCCGGTGACGACGCGGGCGTGCGGATCACCGAGAGCGTGATGCCCGGCAACGCCGCCCAGGTGCTGCTGGAGGCCGCCAAGGGCGCGGCCCTGCTGGTCGTCGGCAGCCGGGGCCTCGGCGGCTTCTCCGGCGTGCTGCTCGGCTCGGTCAGCCGCCACCTCACCGAGCACGCGCCCTGCCCGGTGGTCGTGGTGCGCGAGGGCCAGTCCGCCCCGGAGCACTCGGAGTAGTAGCTGAGGGGCCGGTGAGCCGCAGGGCCGCCACGCGGACCAGAATGGAGACATGCCAGAAGGTGACTCCGTCTACCGCGTGGCGGCCCACTTGCACGAGGCCCTCGCCGGACAGCTGCTGACCAGCGCCGACCTGCGGGTGCCCGCGCACGCCACCGCCGACCTCGCCGGCCGCCGGGTGCTGGAGGTCGCCCCGCGCGGCAAGCACCTGCTCGCCCGCTTCGAGGGCGGTCTCACTCTCCACACCCACTTGCGGATGGACGGCCGCTGGGAGGTCTACCGCCCCGGCGAGCCGTGGACCGGAGGCCCCGCCTGGCAGATCCGCGCCGTCCTCGGCACCGACCAGGGCACCGCCGTCGGCTACCGGCTGCCCGTCGTGGAACTGCTGCGCACCACCGACGAGCGGCGGATCGTCGGCCACCTCGGCCCGGATCTGCTCGGCCCCGACTGGGACCCGGTCGAGGCCGTCCGCCGGCTCCTCGCCCGCCCGGGCCGCCCGGTCGTCGAGGCCCTGCTCGACCAGCGCAACCTCGCCGGGATCGGCAACGTCTACGCCAACGAGCTGTGCTTCGTGGCGGGCGTGACGCCGTGGACCGAGGTCGGCGAACTCCCGTACCCAGACCGGCTGGTGGCGCGGGCCCGGCAGATGCTGGAGGCCAACAAGCTGCGCCCGGGCCACATCACCACCGGCGACACCAGGCCCGGCTACCAGCACTGGGTCTACGGCCGGGCAGGGCGGCCCTGCCCGCGCTGTGTCACCCCCGTGACGACCGGGCGTCAGGGCTCGCCGCCGCGCGACCGGGCGGTGTTCTGGTGCCCGTACTGCCAGCGCGGCCCGGCCCCGGAGGTCACGTCCGCTCGACCAGGGCGGGGTGGCGCGGGTCGTCCACCCGGACGGTGACGTCGGCGGCCTCGGCGGGGACGGTCTCCGTCTCGTAGCGGGCGAACGCGGGCAGCGTCCACCGCTGGTCGGCGGGGGTGCGGCGGGCCAGTGCGGCCGGGGTGAGGGCCAGGTGGACGGTCAGCTCCAGCGGCAGCCAGCGGCCGAGCAGCAGGGCGCCGTCCAGCAACAGCACGCCGCCGGGCGGGAGTTCGGCGTACGGGGCGCGGGTCGAGCGGTCGGTGACCGGATCGCGCAGGGAGGGCAGCACCCGGCCGCTGCCGTCCGGCTCCAGCGGGTCGAGGACCTCGCGGGCCAGGGCGCCGTCGTCCAGCCAGAGGTCGTGGAAGGCGTCCGCGTCGTGGTGGCCGTACTCCAGCCGGATCGAGGCCGGGCGCAGGAAGTCCGCCGCCGAGACCCGTATCGTCGGGTGGCCGCGCAGCCGCAGCGGCTCCACCAGGGCGTCGGCGAGCGCCTCGGGGCGGGCCGCCGCCGCGCCGTCCACGGCCACCCGCAGCCGGCGGGCGCCCGCGTCGGGCAGCGCGGCGATGCGGTCGGCGAGCAGCTCGGCCAGCTTGTCGGGGGAGATCGGGCGTACCTGCATCGGGCCATCCTGCCGTGCGCGGGGCGGCCCGTGCAGCGGGATTCGTGCGCCGTCGAGCGCGTCGGCCCCGGCGCCGGTGCTCCCCGTGCGGTGGTCCCGGCGCGGTGGTGTCAGTGCAGCGGGAGCGCGTGCAGGATGTCGTCGTGGCCGGCGTACAGGCGCTCCGCGTCGGCGGCGAGGGTCCACACGTCCCGGCCGGGGCCCGAGTCGCGGAAGTTCCAGCGCAGCTTCCCCGTCGCGGTGTCGATCGCACTGACCCCGCCGACCGCCGTACCGGGCACGAACAGCGTGCCGCCCGCGACCAGCGGCCGGCTGCGGCGGTCCAGCGTGTACGGGAGCCGGCAGGTCCACAGCACGGCGCCGGTGGCCGCGTCGTGGCCGGTGACGATGCCGTGGTCGCGCGGGACGTACACCCGGGGGCCGTCGGGGACGGGCGGCAGCGCCCGCCAGGACTCGCCGCGGGCGGGGGAGTACGTCCAGCCCGGCTCCCCGTCGGCGCGCAGCGCGCGGACTCCGCCGGTGCCGTCGGGCACGTGGACGTTCGCCGGTCCGGTGGCGCACCAGCGCAGGTCCTCGTCGCCGGGGGCGGTCCACAGCTCGCGGCCGTCGGCGGCGTTCCTGACGACCAGCTGGGGGCGGTTGCCGAGGAAGCGGACGCAGGCCAGGCGGTTGCCGCCGGTGCTGGAGGCGGGGGTGACCGGCTGCTCCTCGCGCTCGGTGCGGATGGACCAGAGGAAGGAGCGGTCGGCGGCCCGCAGGGCGAAGATCCGGTTCTCCGGCGGGGTGTCCTCGCCGTGCGGGAGGCCCCAGGAGTAGCCGTAGAGGACGCCGCGGTCGTAGCCGGCCAGCTTGGTGGTCTGGCCCTGGAGCTCGTCGGGCAGCGGCAGGCTCCAGTCGGCGGCCGGGTCGGTGAAGTGGCGGGCCTCGACGTGGCCCTCGTAGGTGGCCGCGTAGAGGCGGTCGGGGCCGATCGCCACCTTGCCGAGCATGTCGAGGTCGCTGGGCCAGTCCCGGAGGGGCGGGGGGTCGAAGACCAGCAGCCGGGCGGCGGTGCCCTGGGTCGGGTCGAGCACCTGGAGGCCGGCCTTGGACAGGTACACCGGGCGGTCCGGCGGGTCGACCAGGCGTTCGGGCATCATCGCCTCGGGCCCGCGGTAGGTCCACAGCGGCGTCGGCCCGGACAGGGCGGTCGGCTGCGGCCTGGTCGGCCCCGGCGTGGGGAGGGCCCCGCCCCCGCCCGAACGGCCGAACGCCCAGACGGCCCCGCCCGCCGCGAGCGCCCCGGCTCCGAACAGCAGCCCGCGTCGGCTGGGACGCCGGCGCTCGCCGCCGCCCGTGATCACGTCCTCGGAAGCCTCGCCGCCGTCCGTCGCCTCGTCCCACTGCCACGACGTCTCGCGCGCCGGACCCGTGGACGACGATGACTGCATGCGGCTCTCGCTTCCCCACCGGCGGCCCCGCGCCGCCACCCGCCCGGAGGATACCGAACAGGCAGCGATGCGTACGAAACGGTGGTAGGGGAGGAACGACGGGGACCGCGCCTCTCCCCTCTCTCCTCACCTCTTCGGCGGGTGGTCCGCCAGCTCGGCGAGGACGTCGGCGTGACAGGGGAGCGGGGCGCACCAGCAGCCGAGGCGGTGGCCGCGCAGCGGGGGGACGAGGTCGAGCAGGTCGGGGCGGGCGAGCAGGTACGCGCGGTACTCGACCACCATCTCCTCGCGGGTGAGGTCGGGCCCCGGTCGGTACGGGCAGTGCAGCGGCGACTCGGCGAGGTGCCAGCCGCCGCGGTGCATCGCGCGGCCGACGTAGACGACGTCCTCGTAGCCGGTGTCGTCGCGGTGGCCCTTGAGGTTGACCACGGTGGTGCGGCGGGATTCGCTCGGCATGCCGTCCATGCTGGTGCAGGCCGGGCCCCGGGGCAGCTCGGGGCCCGGCCTGGCCCGGGCTCCGGCCGGGGCGCCGTACGCCCCCGGTGGGTGGGGCCGGGCGGCGACTTTCGTCGGCGCGGGAGGGCGACGAAGGAGGACGGCGGGCACCTGGGTCCGGCGGATAGCCTCGACGGGTGGAAGCGATCGCGCGGGCCTGGGACACGGCGGTACGGACGGCACTGCCGGGGCCCTGGCGGCCCCGGCGGGTGGTCGGCGAGGCGGTGCTCGCCCTGGTGATGGGCGGCTTCGCCGCCCTGCTGGAACTGATCACCCGCTCCGGCCTGGCGGTGCCCTTCGGTCTCGCCGTCATGGTGCTGTTCGTCCTGCGCAAGGGGCTGCCGGCTCCCGTGCTGCTGGTCACCGCGGCCCTCGCCGGCTGGGCGGCCGGCCCGATGCCGCTGCTGGTCTGCGCGGGCTGGACGGCCGGGGCGCGGATCCGCCGGGTCTGGTCGCTGGTCGGTGCCTTCGTCGTGGGCTGGGTGCTGTTCACCATGACGGGCGTGCTCAAGGAGGCCGCCTCCCTCTCGCCGAAGCTGGTCCTCGGTCTGTCGCTCGGCTTCTTCCTGCTGGTCGCCGTGCTGCCCGGGCTCTACGGCCGCTACCGGGCGCAGCGGCGCGCCCTGCTGGACGCGCTGCGCGAGCGCAACGAGCAGCTGGTGCGCGAGCGGGTCATGGTGGTGCACCAGGCGCGGCTGCGCGAGCGGCACCGGATCGCCCAGGACATGCACGACAGCCTGGGCCACCAGCTGGCGCTGATCTCGGTGCACTCGGGCGCGCTGGAGGTGGACCGCACGCTCACCGACCGGCAGCGCGAGGCGGTCGGGGTGCTCCGGCAGGCGGCGGTGGCGGCGATGCGCGAGCTGCGCGAGGTGGTCGGCGTGCTGCACGACGAGTCGACGGCGGTGCCGCCCGCCACCGGGGTGGCCGCAGGGGTGTCGGGCCGGGGCGGGGTGGACGGGGTCGAGGGGCTGGTGGAGTCCTCCCGGGCGGCCGGGGCGGAGATCGGGCTCAGGCGGGAGGGCGAGCGGCGCCCGCTGCCGGCCGCCGTCGACCACGCGGCGTACCGGATCGTGCAGGAGGCGCTCACCAACGCGCACAAGCACGCCCCCGGCGCGTCGATCGGGGTCGCGCTCCGGTACGAGCCGGACGCGCTGGTGGTGGAGGTGACCAACGGTCGCGCGCCGGAGCTGGTGGGCGCGCGCACCGGCGCGGGCGCGGCGGTCAGCGGCGGGCAGGGGCTGACCGGCCTGCGGGAGCGCGCCCGGCTGGTCGGCGGGATGGTGCACGCCGGGCCCACTCCGGCGCAGGGCTTCCGGCTGGCGGCCGTCCTGCCGTACGAAGGGGCCGAGCAGGACGGGGCGGCCGGGCCGGCCGGGGCCGAGGACTGGATGCCGGAAGGCCTGACGCCCGCCGAGGAGGGGCACCGGCGGCGCAGCCCCGCGCTGGGCTGTGCCATCGGGGTGGGCACCGTCGCGCTGACGGTGCTCGGCCTGCTGGTCTGGGGCGTGGTCGCCTTCGTCCAGGGCACCAACGACGCCAGCGTGGCGAAGCCGATGTTCGATCAGATCAAGGTCGGCACCGCCGAGGCGGAGGTGCTGCGCACGCTGCCGCGCGGCAACGACTTCTTCACCGACACCTACAAGGGGAGCGGTCCCGAGGTGCCGGCGGGCGCGCACTGCCGCTGGTACGGCCTGGACGGTGTGCCCGGTTCCGGCTGGAACGAGGAGCACGTGGCGCGATTCTGCTTCCGGGACGGGGTGCTGGTGGACAAACAGGAGTACGTGATGAGGGGCTGAGTGCCCCCGTGCGCGGGCGGGTGCTCCGGCCCGGGCGGGCCGGGCCGGTTTCGGACCGTGGCGGTCCGGATCGGGGCGGTTCCGAACGGTCCGGCCGGGATGTGAGGATGGTGCCGCAGCCGAAGCACCGTTCGAGGGGAATGACCAGCGTGATCCGAGTCCTCGTCGCCGACGACGAGCCGCTGATCCGGGCCGGGATCAGGATGATCCTGGGCTCCGCCGCCGACATCGAGGTGGTCGCGGAGGCCGCCGACGGCCGGGAGGCGCTGGAACTCGCGCGGGCGCACCGGGTGGACGTGGTGCTGCTGGACATCCAGATGCCGGTGATGGACGGGCTGACGGCGCTCGGGGAGCTGGCGAGGGCCGTTCCCGGCGCGCGGGCGTTGATCCTCACCACCTTCGGGGAGCGCGAGAACGTCCTGCGCGCCGTGACCGAGGGCGGGGCCGGCTTCCTGCTCAAGGACACCGCGCCGAACGAGCTGATCCAGGCCGTCCGGGCGGCGGCGGGCGGGAACGCCTTCCTGTCCCCGGCCGCCACCCGGCACATCGTCGACTCGCTGGCCTCCGGGCGCAGCGCCTCGCTGGCGGCCCGCAGCGTGGCGGCGCGGCGTCGGCTGGAGGTGCTCACCGGGCGCGAGTCGGAGGTGTTGGCGCTGCTCGGGGAAGGTCTGTCCAACGCCGACGCGGGGGCGCGGATCCACATGAGCGAGGCGACGGTGAAGACCTACGTCAGCCGGATCCTGGCCAAGCTGGGCTGCGAGAACCGGGTCCAGGCGGCGCTGCTGGCGCGGGACGCGGAGCTCGACGGCCGCCACTGAGGGTGCTCTTCCGGTAGCGGTACGTGGTGAGTGTGGCGGATGCCACTCGACGGCGCCGCGGAACGGGGAACTCCGGGTGCGATGGTGACGGTGCGTCAGCTGACGGTTCCTCCGCGTGGAGGGTGCGCCGGCTTTCTCGGATGGACGGGTGTGAGCGAGGGCACGGAATATGACCATTTGATCTTGAAAATTCAGTCAAAGCTGGTCAAATCGCATGCAGCTTCTAGATCGATACCGCCGGTAACAGTCAACTGACCTGCGACGTCCAAGAATTGCTTGCTGCGTCCGGGTGATGCCCCTAGCTTCATTGGCGGCGCACCGAGCGCCACCCGGGTTCACCCCGAGGCACTGCCCGCCGACTGACCCACGGCGCGAGGGCGGTGTCCGCCGACCAGGCCGGCTCGAACAGGCCGTCGGCGTGCGGGGGTGACCGGGGCGGCACGGCACGTCCGACACGTGCCCGGCCGCCGTCGAGTGAGGTGAGCGAAAGACTGCCGGCCCATGTCCCGGGCCTGGTTCCGCCTGCCCGCCCGGGGCTCGTCGAGAGGACCTGTATGAAACCCCGTCACGAGACCGCCGCTGCCACCGAGACCACCGCCACCACCAAGCGCAACCGCGTACGGATGGCGGTCGTCGCGGGCGCCGCCGTCGCGGCCCTGCCGGTGGCCGGCCTCGTCACGGCCACCTCGGCCTCCGCCGCCACCGGCTCGACCTGGGACACCGTCGCCCAGTGCGAGAGCGGCGGGAACTGGAGCACCAGCACCGGCAACGGCTTCCAGGGCGGGCTCCAGTTCAGCCCGTCCACCTGGGCCGCGTACGGCGGGACCGCGTACGCCTCCCAGGCCCACAAGGCGACGAAGGAGCAGCAGATCGCCGTCGCGGAGAAGGTCCTCGCCTCGCAGGGTCCGGGCGCCTGGCCGGTCTGCTCGCAGAAGGCGGGTCTGGGCAAGGGCGGTGCTCCGGCGGCCGCCCCCTCGAACACCAAGGCGGCCAAGCCCGCCCCGAAGGCGGCGCAGCCTGCCGCCAAGCCCGCCGCGAAGCCCGTGGTCAAGCCTGCCGCCGCACCGGCGGCCAAGCAGCAGGCGCCCAAGGGGCAGCCCTCGGCCAAGCCCGCGCAGTCCGCGCCGGTCGCCCCGAAGAACACCGCGGGCGGCGACTACACGGTCAGGAGCGGCGACACCCTGAGCGACATCGCGGCCAAGTTCGGTACCGACACCGACAGCCTCTACCGGAAGAACGTGCGCACCATCGGCGGCGACCCGGACCTGATCTTCCCGGGCCAGGCGCTGACGGTCTGAGCGTCTGTCGCCTGAGCGCCTGAGCGCCTGAGTACCTGAGCACCTGAGTACCTGAGTACCTGAGCACCTGACCGTCTGGCGGGACGCCGCCTGACGGAGCCCGGTCGACCGGCCGAGCGGCCGTCCCTGCCCCCGGGGGCGGCCGCTCCGGCCGGTCCCGGCGTGTTCCCCCGGAGCCGGACCCGCTCCCGTGCCGTTCCCGTGCCGTTTCCGGTACGGGAGCGGCCGTTTCCGCTGCCGGTAGGGTCGGCTGATGGTCAGACTGATCGGCGACAGCGAGCTCACCGCCTCCTCGGTGGTGGCCAACAGCACGATGAACCGCGAGCGCGGGCTCACCGGGGTGAACAGCTACGCCCGCGAGCTGGGCTTCGACCCGCTCGACCGGCTGGCGGAGCACGGCGGCACGGCTCCCGGGTGGCTGGACCTGTGCAGCGGCGAGGGCAGGGCCCTGGTGGAGGCGGCGCGGCGGTCGGCCGTGGGACCGCCGTCGGCCGCGGCCCGGTGGCCGGGCGTGGAGCTGACCGGGGTGGACCTGGTCGGTCCGCCGGCCCCACCGCCGGACGCGGCCGCCCTGCCGCACCTGAGGCTGGTCACGGCGGCGGTCGCGGACTGGGTGCCGGAGCGGTCCTACGACCTGATCACCTGTGTGCACGGGCTGCACTACCTCGGGGACCAGCTCGGCGCGATCGCCCGTGCCGCCTCCTGGCTGACCCCTGAGGGCCGGTTCGCCGCGCACTTCGACCCGGAGTCGGTGCGCCGGCCGGACGGCTCCGGTGCGGCCCGCGCGGTGGTGGCGGCGCTGCGGGCGGCCGGGTTCGAGTACCGGGCGCGTCGGCACCTGCTGCTCCTGGACGGCGGACGACCGGTCGTACTGCCCTTCGAGTACGTCGGAGCCGATCCGGCGTCCGGGCCGAACTACACGGGGCAGCCCGCGGTCGGGTCGTACTACCGGTAGACGGCGCGCGCGCCGGGGTGCGGTGGCTTTCCGGGGGCTCGGTGGGGCTCGCCGGGGCCTTCAGGGAGTTGGTTGAACGTTGAACTCAACGTCCGAATACCGCCGGAGGTTTGAAACGCCTCGGACCAGGATCGAGTCATGTCCGAGATCGGAACGAGGAGTTCTGGAGATATGACGATGAACGGTGCGGCGGTGCGTGACGGCCTCGAGGGCGTCGGCGGCCTGGACGGCAAGGTGGCCCTGGTGACCGGCGGCAGCCGGGGGATCGGGGCGGCGGTCGCCCTGCGGCTGGCCGAGGACGGCGCCGACGTGGTGGTGACCTACCAGGGCGGTGCGGAGCGGGCCGAGGAGGTCGCCGCGAAGATCACCGCGATGGGGCGGAAGGGCTGGGCCGTACGGGCGGACAGCGCCGACCCGCAGGCGGTGCGGGCCGCGGTCGAGGCCGTCGTCGAGCGGTTCGGGAGGCTGGACGTCCTGGTGAACAACGCGGGCGTCGGCGCTGTCGGCCCGATCGGCGACTACCCCCTGGAGGAGGTCGACCGGGTGCTGGAGGTGAACGTCCGGGCTCCCTTCCTGTACGCCCAGGCGGCCTCCGTCCACCTGGCGGAGGGCGGGCGGATCGTCAACGTCGGCAGCTGCATCGCCCAGCGCGTCGCCTTCCCCGGCGCCACCCTGTACGCGACCAGCAAGGCCGCGCTGATCGGCCTGACCAAGGCGCTGGCCAGGGAACTCGGGCCGCGCGGGATCACCGCCAACCTGGTCCACCCGGGGCCGATCGACACCGACATGAACCCGGCCGACGGCACCTCGGCGGAGTTCCAGAGCGGGCTCACCGCGCTCGGCCGCTACGGCACCGGCGCGGAGGTCGCGGCCGCCGTCGCCTACCTGGCGGGTGCGGACGGCCGGTACGTGACCGGCGCCGAGCTGGCGGTGGACGGCGGCTTCGCCGCCTGACAGCCGGTGGCACTGGTGGCACCAGAGGCCCCGGTGCCACCGGTGGCGGTGGGCCCGGTGTCGCGCCGGGCGGTGGTGGGCGTCCGCGCTTACGATCGCCCGGCACGACCCGTGCCCCCGCACCGGGACCCAGGACCGAGAGGTGTGCCATGACCACAGCGGACGACCCGATCGAGCTGCTCGCCAGGGCCCTCGCCCAGACCGCCGGGCTGATCGACGGCACCGGCGTCGAACTCGCGGCCCACCCGACGCCCTGCCGCTCCTGGGACGTCGGCGACCTGGTCAGCCACCTCCTGCACGACCTGCGGCAGTTCACCGTACGGGCGGAGGGCGGGCAGCCGGACTGGTCGCAGCCCTTCGAACGGGTCGAGGAGGACTGGCTGCACGCCTTCGAGGCCGGAGCGGAGGGACTGGTCGGCGCCTGGCGCGCGGCCGGCGACCTCTCGGGAACCCTGGCGCTCCCCGGCGGCGGCAGCCTGCCGGCCCGTTTCCCCGTGGACCAGCAGATCGCCGAATTCGCCGTCCACGGCTGGGACCTGGCCCACGCCACCGGCCAGTCCACCGAGGGCCTGGACCACGAGGTCGCGCTCGCCGCCCTCGCCTGGGCGGCCGGCGCGCTCAAACCCGAGTACCGCGGCGCGGAGGAGGAGCAGCACGCCTTCGGCCCCGCCGTCACCGTCCCCGAGGACGCCCCGGCGTACGACCGGCTCGCCGCCTTCTTCGGCCGCGACCCGCAGGCCGGCCCGACCGGCTAGCCGGCTACGCGTGGCTCCAGTGGAACTCGATCTCGGGGTGGCGCGGTGACGGGCCGTCGAGGAGCGGGGCGGGGCGGTCGCGCAGGAAGCGGTCGGCGAAGGCCAGGACGTAGGCGCGGGTGAGCGCGGTGGCGCGGGCCGGGGCGATGGTGCCGAGGAGAGAGGCGTAGGCGCCGGCGGGGAGGTGGTCGGCGAGGTGGCCGGGGGCGGCGGTGTGCGGCAGGTCGGTGAAGCTGAGGTGGCCCGCGCCGAGGGTGCGCAGCTGGCGGCCCCAGGCGTGGTGGTGCTCGCGCCAGCGCTGCCAGGTGTCGTGGTCGTCGAGCGCGGTGAGCAGCAGGAACGGCCGGTCCAGCCCGAGTTCGGGGACGGGCGAGCCGAACAGGCCGCCGTCGAGGTCGAGGCCGATCCGCAGGCGCGGGTCCTGGCGCAGCGCCTCGGCGGCCGTGGCGCCCCCCATGGAGTGGCCGAGCACGCCGATCCGGTCCGGGTCGACCCGGAACGGCAGCCGGCAGCCGGTCAGTTCGCCGGTGACGAAGCGCAGGTCGGCGACCCGCACGGCGATCTCCTCGCGTTCGGCGGCGTCCCAGTCCGGCGGGTTCTCCGGCAGGACGCTGCGCACCAGCCGGCCGTCCGGGAACTCGACGGCGGCGGCGTCGTAGGTGTGGTCGACGGACGCGACGAGGTAGCCGTGCGCGGCCAGCTCCTCGGCCAGCGCGGTGCAGTTGCTGCGCCCGCCCGTGCGGCCGTGCCCGAGCAGCAGCAGGGGGAGCGGGCCCGGGTGGACGGGTGCGCCGGCGCGGGCGGTGGGGCGGACCCGGGTGAGGGTGCCGGGATCCAGCGGCAGGTTCTGCTCGATCGCGGCCGCGACCCGGGGGGTGATGTACGGCGCGCGGGGCCGGCCGGCGGTGCCGCGCGCCGGATACCAGAACTGCACCATCAGTTCGCGCGGTGCCGGGACGGGCGCGAACGGGTCGGGGCGGTCGCGGTCGACCAGGTGCAGGGTCGTGGTGCCGACCGGGCGCCCGACGGTGGGTGCGGGCAGGTCGATGGTGCGCGGCGGGGCGGCGTGGACGGGACCGGCGGGCAGCAGGGCGGCGGCCCCGCCCAGGCCCGCGAGGGCGAGCAGTGAACGGCGCCTGATCATGCGTCATCCTCGCGCGGCTCGGCGACTGGGGTCCGGTCAGCCTAGGTGGTCCGGACCGGTGTGGCCAGGGTTCCGAGCGACGGAGTGGGGCAGGGCCCGGTCAGTGCGCCCGCCGGGCGGCGGCCTGCTTGATCGCCTCGCGGATGCGCGGGTAGCTGCCGCAGCGGCAGATGTTCTGGATCTGGTCGATGTCCGCGTCGGTCGGGTTCGGGGTGCGGCGCAGCAGGGCGACGGCGGTCATGATCTGGCCCGGCTGGCAGAAGCCGCACTGGGCGACGTCGCAGGAGAGCCAGGCCTCCTGGACCGGGTGCAGGACCTCGCCGTCGGCCAGGCCCTCGATGGTGGTGACGGTGCGGCCCGCGCAGTCCTTGACGGACCGGGTGCAGGGCTGGAACTCCCGGCCGTCCAGGTGGCTGGTGCAGGCCCGGCAGACGCCCACCCCGCAGCCGTACTTGGGGCCGGTGACACCGAGCTTGTCGCGCAGCACCCAGAGCAGCGGCATGTCGTCCGGGGCCTCGACGGTGACGGGCTGCCCGTTGAGGACGAAGGTGTGGCTCGGCATGGGGAGTCGGGATTCCTCGGCTGGTGGTCGGAAGGCGATGGAGGGTCGGAAGGCGGCTGGTGGTCAGAGGGCGGCGGACGGTCAGAAGTTGATCGGGAAGGAGCGCGGGCTGGTGCCGGTCGCGCGGGCGTAGGCGTTGGCGACGGCGGCGGAGGCGGCCGGGACGCCGAGTTCGCCGGCGCCGCCCGGCGGTCCGCTCGGCGGCATCAGGTGGATCTCCACCACCGGCGGGGTGTGCCGCTGCCGGGCGTAGTGGAAGTCGCCGTAACTCCCTTCCCGGAAGGCGCCGTTGTCGAGGTGGTTGCCGGCCTGGAGGATCACCGAGATGCCGTCGACCAGGGCGCCGGTCAGCTGGGCCTCCAGGCCCTTGGGGTTGATCACCCGGCCGACGTCGGCGACGATGACGGCCTTGGTGACCCGGGGGTTGGCCCGGTCGGTGGCGTCGAGTTCGACCAGGTAGGCGGCGGTGGAGTTGTTCTCGTCGTGGTAGCCGATGCCCTGGGCCAGGCCGGGGGGCATCGGGCGGCCCCAGTCGCCCCTCCTGGCGAGTTCGTCGAGCACGGCCCGCCCGGCGGCGCCGCGCAGCCGGGCGCGGCGGAAGGCCAGTTCGTCCTGGCCCATCCGGCGGGCGACCTCGTCCACCATGATCTCGTCGGAGACCCGGACGGTGCCCGAGTAGACCGAGCGCCAGCTGCCGGTGTGCAGATCCAGCGGCAGCTCGGCGAGCAGCTGGGTGGGCACGCCGACGTCGTACGGGATCCTCTCGGTGAGCAGGAAGAACAGTTCGGAGGCGGTGAGCCCGGCCAGTGGGAGGTTGTAGCCGGCCGCGGTGAGCATGTCGCCGAGGCCGTGTCCGAGGTCGGTCCGGACACCGGCCACGTGGTGCTCCCAGCTGAAGACCCGGCCGAGGCCGTAGGTGGCCCGGACCAGGTGGTGGCTGGCCGGGCGCATCCGGCCGTGGCGCATGTCGTCGTTGCGGGTCCACATCAGCTTGACCGGGCGGCCCGCGGCCTTGGAGACCTGGGCGGCCTCCAGGGCGGCGTCGAAGAACAGCCGGCGGCCGAACGAGCCGCCGCCGCGCACCACGTGGACGGTGACGGCCTCCTCGGGCAGTCCGAGTTCGGCGGCGATGGTCCCCTGGGCGAGGATCGGGCTCTGCGAGGCGAACCACAGCTCGGCGCGGTTGGGCCGGACGTCGGCGACGGCGGTGAGCACCTCCATCGGGGCGTGGTTGACGAAGGCGAAGTCGAACTCCCCTTCCACGCGGTGGGAGAGCAGCGGTGGCGGCGGGGACGGCAGGTGGGCGGCGCGCAGCCGGGACCGAACGTCGGCGTCGGACAGGCCCGCGACCGGGCCCGGGTTCCAGGTGGTGCGCAGCGCGTCGCGGCCCTTGAGCGCCTGGTCGAAGGTCTCGGCGAGGACGGCGACGCCGGTGGGGATCCGCACCACGCCGAGCACTCCGGGCATGGCGCGGGCGACGGAGGCGTCCAGTGACTTGAGGGTGCCGTTGACGGTGGGCGGGCGGGCGACCACGGTGGGCACGGCGCCCGGGATCCGGAGGTCCCCGGCGTACGTGGCGCGGCCGGTGACGATGTCGCGGGCGTCGATCCGGCCGGTCGGCCTGCCCACCAGGCGCAGCTGCTCGGGGGACTTGGGGAAGGAGGGTACGGCGGGTGTGGTGACGCCGGCCGCCCGGGTGGCGAGGCCGCCGTAGCCGAGCCGGCGGCCGTCGGGGGCGAGGACGGCGGAGTCGGCGGTGCGCAGGGTGGTCGCGGGAACGTTCCAGCGCTCGGCGGCGGCGGTCACCAGCCGGGCCCGGGCGGCGGCGGCCGCGGCGCGCACCGGGTCGTACAGCGCGCGGATCGAGGTGGAGCCGCCGGTCAGCTGGTTGAAGCAGAGTTCGGGGCGGGAGTCGGAGAGCGGGACGTCGACGTCGGAGAGCCGGGCGTCCAGCTCCTCGGCGACGATCATGGCGATCGCGGTGGTGAGTCCCTGGCCGACCTCAAGCCGGGGCAGGTGCAGCACGGCGCGTCCGGCGGTGGTGACTTCGAGGACCAGCAGGTGAGAGGTGGGCAGCCCGGCGATGATCATCGCGTCGCCGAGGTCGACGATGTCCGGGATGCCGGGCAGGCCGATCAGCTGCTGGGGAAGGGCGGTCTCGCGGGCCGGTGCGGCGGCCCGGGCCGGGGACGGCACGGTCGCCCCGGCCGGGGTCGGGGCGGCGGCCCGCGCGGTGGCGGGCGCGGCGGCGTCGAGGCCCAGGCGGGCGGCGACGGTGAGGGTGGGCGCGGCCAGCAGGTAGGTGAGGAAGCGTCGGCGGCGGGTGGGGCCGTCCGTGGCCCGGACGTCCGGATCGTCGGCGCTGCTCGGGGGGTTCGGAGTGCCAGGAGTGCCAGGGGTGTTCGGGGCGTCCGTCGGGGAGTGGGCGCGAGGGCGTCCGGCGTCGCCCGGCCGGCCGGTGGAGTCGGAGGGGGCGATGAAGGTGCTGATGGGAGAAACCCTTCGAGCCGGAGGCGGCGACGGATCGGGCGGGCGCGGCGGCCCCGGCCCGGTGCCGGATCGCGAACGCCGTCGAGCATAAAAGGGCGCTACTGACGGGTCAACACGGTCAAAGTTGGCCCCTGGTCTGCCCGATCGCGCTTCCCCGGCGTTCCGCGCGGGCGGAGTCGGAGCGGGTACGGACGGCGCTTCGGAGGCGCGGGCGGGGCCGGTTCCGGACCGTCCCGAGGGGCTCGGAGGCGCCAACTGGCGCCCCTCGCACGCGGGTTCATCGGTCGGTCGGCGGTGCGGCGGCGGATCGGATTGGCCCAGGAAATTCCTTGATCACTGGACCGGTCCACTGGGCCGGTTCCTCACTAGGGTGGGGCGTACCGGCGCGGGCGGTCGCGGAGACCGGCGCCGCGCGCCGCCCGTCCGGCGGTCGCGGGCAGGAGTGACGGACCGTGAAGACGTTTACGCAGGTGGACGCGTGCGGGTGAGCACCCGGCCGGACCGGGCCGTCACGCGGCGGGGCCGGGCGAGTACCCGGACGGACCGGGTGACCGTCCGGAGGGCCCGCCGCGTGGCCGCCCGAGAACGAGAGAAGGAGGAGGAGGGGCATGTCGAACGAACGAGCCGCCCGCTGGGGCGGCCTGCCGCCCGCCGGGCCCCAGCGGACCCTGGCCGCCGCCCAGTTGGCCGCCGCCGTGGGCGACGGTGCCTACTACACCTGCTCCGCGCTCTACTTCACCCGAGTGGTCGGGATGTCGCCGACCGCCCTCGGGCTCGGCCTCACCCTCGCCTGGGCACTGGGCTCCGTCGCGGGCGTCCCGCTCGGCCACCTCGCCGACCGGCGCGGCCCGCGCCGTACCGCGGTGGCGCTCGCGCTCGGCACGGCGGCCGTCGTCGCCGCCTTCCTGGTGATCCGCGGCTACCCGCTGTTCCTGCTCGCGGTCTGCCTCTACGCCACCGCGCAGTCCGGCCTGACCGCGAGCCGCCAGGCGCTGGTCGCCGCCCTGGTGCCGCCCGCGGAGCGGACCGCGCTGCTCGCCCACATCCAGTCGACCCTCAACGGGGGACTGGCCGTCGGCGCGGCGATCGGGGGCGTCGCGCTGAGCGTCGGCACCCGCACCGCGTACCTGGCGGCCTTCGCCGTCACCGCGCTCGGCTTCCTGATCGGCGCCCAGTTGCTGCGGCGGCTGCCGGAAGCGCCGCCCGTGCCGGGGGAGCCGGACGGCGGGCCGCGCCTGGCGGTGCTGCGCGACCGCAGGTACGCCGCCGTCACCGCGGTCAACGCCGTGCTGCTGCTGCGGATGCCGCTGCTCAGCCTGATCATCCCGCTCTGGATCGCCCAGCGCGCCCCCGGCATCGGCTGGCTCGGCTCGGCGCTGTTCGTGCTCAACACCCTCGCGGTGCTGGCCTTCCAGGTCCGTGCGGCGCGCGGCGTCACCGGGCTCGGCCCGGCCGCCCGGGCGGTCCGCACGGCGGGACTGCTGCTGCTCGGCTCCTGCGCCGTCTTCGGACTGTCCGCGCTGGACGTGCCGGTCTGGGCGGTCGGCGCGCTGCTGGTCGCGGCCTCCGTGCTCCAGGTGGCCGGCGAGATGCGGCAGTCGGCGGGCGGCTGGCAGATCGCCTTCGACCTCGCCCCGCCCGGACGGACCGGCCAGTACCAGGGCTTCTTCGGCACCGGAGTCGCCGTCGCCCGCACCCTCGGGCCGCTGCTGCTCACCACGCTGCTGCTGGACGGGGGCCTGGCCGGCTGGCTGGTCCTGGGCGGGGTGTTCCTCGTGGCGGGGCACGCGATGGGGCCGGTCGCCCGCTGGGCGGCGCGGGACCGCGGTCACGCGGTGTCACCGGCGGTCGCGGTGGCAGCGGCGTCCTGACCCCGGGCCCCGCGGCGCCCGGGCCCATGGTGGCGGCCCCCCGTGGGCGGGCCGGAAACCCGGTGGCCCCGGCCCGCCGCCCGCTGGCATGCTGGCCGCGTGGACCGACCCCAGATCTGGCTCGACTTCGCCCCCGAACTGCACCTCTTCGTCTCCGCACCCCGGCGGGCCGGCCGTACCGTGCTGCGCACCGACGGCGCCTCCACCCTCGGCCACGTCGTCGAGTCCCTGGGCGTCCCGCTCACCGAGGTCGGCGGCCTGCTGGTGGACGGTCTGGCGGTGACCGACGCGCACGTGCCGGCCGACGGCGAGTCCATCGCCGTCCGGGCCGTCAGCAGGCCGCAGCCCTCGGCCGCCCCGCCGCGCTTCCTGCTGGACGTCCACCTCGGCACCCTCACCCGCCGGCTGCGCCTGCTCGGCGTGGACGCCGCGTACGAGAACCCCGACATCGGCGACGCCGCCCTCGCCGCCCGCTCCGCCGCCGAGCAGCGGATCATGCTCTCCCGCGACCGGGGCCTGCTGCGCCGCCGCGAACTGTGGGCCGGCGCCTACGTCTACAGCCACCGCCCCGCCGAACAGCTGCGCGACGTGCTCTCCCGCTTCGCCCCGCCGCTCGCGCCCTGGAGCCGCTGCACCACCTGCAACGGCATGCTGCGCCCGGCCACCAAGACCTCGGTGAGCGAGCAGCTGCGGGACGGCACCGAGCGCTCCTACGACGCCTTCGCCCAGTGCGCCGACTGCGGCCAGGCCTACTGGCGCGGTGCCCACCACGCCCGGCTGGAGGCGATCGTCACCGAGGCCGTACGCGACTTCGGCGACGGCGGGCCGCCGGCCGGCGACGCCCAGGCGCCGGCCGGAGACGGCCGGGCCCCGTCCGGAGAGGGTCAGGGCCAACTCGGGGTCGTCTCAGGGTAGTCAGCTCTGGCGGACGGCCGCGCGCCCGTGGTCCCATCGGCGGTGGGGGACGAGACCACGCTACTCGGTCGGACGAGAGAGGCCAGGTCGTCACACATGAGCAGTCAGTCAGGGCAGCAGCAGCCCTTCGACACCGCGGACGTGGGGGACGCCCCCGTGGTGACGGCCCCGGACGGGGCCGAGGTGTACCCGCTGCTGGTGCTGGAGGGGCAGGGGAGCCTCGCGGTCTTCGCGCTCGCCCCCGGGCAGGTGACCCGCGCGGTCTCGCACGCCACCGTGCAGGAGCTGTGGCAGGTCACCGCGGGCAGCGGCGAGCTCTGGCGCCGCCAGGGCGGGCGCGAGGAGACCGTACGGCTCGCGCCCGGTACGGCGGTGTCGATACCGCTGGGCACCGCGTTCCAGTTCCGCGCGGACGGGGACGCCGGGGAGCCGCTGCGGATCACCGCCGTCACCATGCCGCCCTGGCCGGGGACGGACGACGAGGCGCGCCCCGAGGAAGGCCCCTGGAAGGCGACCGTCCGATGAGGCGGGGGCTGTCGCGCCGCCTGCCGGCGGCGCTGGTCGCGGCCGCGGTGGTGCTCGGGCTCGCGGTCGCACCGGCGGCCGCCGCCGGGCCGGTCGGGCCCGCCGAACCACAGCTCCAGTCGCGCTACGTGACCATGCCGGACGGGGTCCGCATCGCCGTCGACGTCTACCTGCCCGAGGGCACCCGGGCGGGCGCCCGACTGCCCACCGTCCTGGTCACCCAGCGCTACTGGCGGGCCGCCGTCAGGGCCGGCGAGACCGGCGGCGTCAGCAGCGCGGCCAGGCAGTGGACCGCCCGCGGCTACGCCTACGTGGTCGCCGACCTGCGCGGCACCGGCGCCTCCTTCGGCACCCTGACCTCGGAACTCGGCGCCGACGTGACCGCCGACAGCGGCCCGCTCAGCGACTGGATCGCCGGCCGGCCCTGGTCCAACGGCCGGGTCGGCACCACCGGCATCTCCTACGGCGGCGACACCGCGATGCTCGCCACCTCCCTCGGCAACCACCACATCACCGCCGCCGCCCCGGTCTCCTACGACTTCGACCCGTACGAGGACCTGGTGCGCCCCGGGGGCGTGCTCATCGAACCCAGGGTCGCCCGGTACGGCTTGGTGCTGCGCGTCCTCGACCAGGCCGGCGGCACCACCTGCGAGACCGACGACTCGACCCGGCGGCTCTGCGCGGAGGTCGGCCTCACCGGACTCCAGCCCCGGCCGGTCGACGGCCCCGACGGCCAGGCCCTGCTCGCCGCGGCCCGCGCCGAGCACGCGGCCAACGCCAACCTGGTCGAGATGGCGCACACCGGCGTCCACCGCGACTACCGGAACGGCCCCGAGAGCTGGACGGTCGGCAGCGTCGGCGAGCGGACCGACGCCGTCGAGGCCGGCCGGGTGCCCGTCCTGACCAGCGCCGGCTGGCTCGACGCGGGCACCGCCAACGGGGTGCTCTCCCAGTTCACCGGCCTGTCCAACACCCAGGACGACTGGATCGGCCCCTGGAACCACGGCGCCGCCTGGCTCGCCGACCCGTTCCTGCCGGCCCGCCCGCTCACCGCGCAGGAGCGCACCGAGAACGACCAGCGGGTGCTCGACTTCTTCGACCGCTACGTCCGGGGCGACGCCAGGCCCGACGGCCGGCGGCAGGTGCACTACTACACGTTCAACGAGGGCGTCTGGCGCACCACCGACCGCTGGCCGGTGCCCGGCACCCGCACCCAGTGGTTCCACCTCGGCGCCGGCGGCACGCTGGCCGGCCGTCCCGACGGCCACCGCACCGGCTCCGACCTGCTGCGTCTTGACCCGACCGCGGGCACCGGACCGCTGGACCGCTGGAACACCAACCTCAGCGGCGACGAGGTCGTCTACCCCGACCGCGCCGCCGTCGACGCCAAGCTGCTCGGCTACACCACCGCGCCGCTGACCGCCGACACCCGGGTCACCGGCAACGGCAAGGTCACCCTCGACGTCACCGGCCTCGCGGGCTCGGCGCGCGGCGCCCTGCACGTCTACCTGGAGGACGTCGCACCGGACGGCCGGGTCACCTATCTGACAGAGGGGCAACTCGCCCTGGCCGACCGGGCGGTGGCCGACCGGGCGGACAACCCGGACTGGCGCCGGCTGCGCACGCCGCGCAGCTACGCCGCCGAGGACGCGGCGGACCTCCCGCAGGGCCGCCCCCAGAAGGTCGCCATCGACCTCCAGCCGGTCTCGGTGCTGTTCCGCGCCGGCGACCGGATCCGGCTCACCGTCGCCGCCGCCAACCCCGACTCCTTCGAACTGCTCCCGGCCGACGGACGGGCGGACTACCGGATCGGCTGGGGCGGCGACCGGGCATCGGTGCTGGAGCTGCCGGTCGTGCGCTGAGGTCCGCACCCGGGGGGGGGGGGGGGGGCCGCCCGGCCGCCCCCCCCCCCCCCCCGCCCCCCCCCCCCCCCCCCCCCCCCCCCCCCCCGCGCCCCCCCGCCCCCCCCCGCGGGGGCCCCCCCCCCGCCCCCCGCCGCGCCCCCCACCCCCCCCCCCC
>NZ_JBIVUM010000005.1:44445-55699 GCF_044757205.1 Kitasatospora sp. NPDC091335
GTACCGGGGGGGGGGGGCGGGGGGGGGGGGGGGGGGGGGGGGGCCGGGGGGCGGGGGGGGGGGGGGGGGGGGGGGGGGGGGGGGGGCCCCCCCGGGGGGGGCCCCGGCCGGGGGCGGGGCGCCCCCGACCCGTCACGCGTCCACGACCTCCAGCCCGTACGCCGTCACGGCCTGCCGCAGCCCGCCCGGGTACCCGGCCAGGGCGGGGGTGAACCCCCAGTCCCCGGAGGGCTCGCGGTCGAACCGGCCGAGCCGCATCGCCGTGTTGGTCTCCGCGCCGTCCGCCAGGTGCACCACGGCCGCGTCCTGCCCGGCGCCGGCCTCCAGGATCAGCGCCGGCCCGGCGAAGCCGCCCATGGTGGCGCCGGGGTGGTTCTCGGTGTCGGCGGCGGCGATGACGACCAGCCGGTCGACGTGGGCGGGCAGCCCGTCGAAGTCGACCATCAGGCAGGCGTTCGCGTCGCCGTAACCCGTCACCAGGCGCACCGAACCGTCGGGCGTCGAGCCGTTGTTGTAGAACACCAGGTGGTCGTCGGAGAGCGCCGTGTTGCCCTGGCAGACCAGGGCGGCGATGTCGTACTCCTCCTCGCCGGTCCAGTGCAGGAGCAGCCGGGCGGGCTCGGCGGCCACCTCGATCGCGGGCAGCCCGTCCAGCGCGCCGGCCTCGGCGGAGGCGTCGTCCTGGGCGTCCGCGAAGACCTCGTGGAAGCCGTGGTGCCTGAGCAGCCCGACCAGCTCGGCGCCGTTGATCAGGGAGATCGGCTTGCCCGCGACGAACTGGTGCGAGCTGGGGCCGAACCTGCTGGTGGTGACCAGGACGGCCTTGGTCGCGGTCTGGTCGTGCCGCAGCGTCCCGTACAGGTCCCGTACGGCCGAGGGCGCCACGGTGTCCCGGTAGCGCTTCACCTGGACGATCACGTTCCCGCCGCGGAACGGGTCGGGGTCGGCGCCGCGGACGTCGACCCCGCCGTCCCTGGACCGCGCGGTGAGTTCGACCTTCATGCCCATCGCCTCCATCAGACGGGCGATCAGCCCTTCGAAGTCGACCGGGTCCATCGCCAGCAGGAGCTGGAGCTCGCGGACGCGCTTGGCCATCCGGCCACGGTTGGCGTTGGTGTCGTCGCGGAGGTGACGGAACAGCGCGCGCTGGGCGCGGCGTTCGTCGGTGTCGGGGTTGCTGAGGCGGTGGAGCTTCCGGCTCCGGGACATGGGCGTGCCCCCTCTTGCAGGTGACGGTTGTTGCAGGCGTCACCGTAGGGGAATCGTGGACGAAGCACTGTCGGGCCGTCAGTTCCGCCGCACAATCGAGACCTGGGACGATGCGGCGGCCCTGCGGCGCGTGCGGGCCGGGGCCGGACACGGGCGGGGCGGACGGTCGTGCACGCCCACGAACGGCGGGGTGCCGCCGGTGGGCGTTCGAACGACGGACAATCGCCCCCAGGAACCGAGGAGGAGCCGAGGAGGAGGCCGCGGTGGAGTTCGAGGTCATGATCGAGATCCCGCAGGGGTCGCGGAACAAGTACGTGATGGACTTCGCGGCGGGCCGCATCCGCCTGGACCGCACCCTCTTCACGGCCACCCGCTACCCCGCGGACTACGGCTACGTCGAGGGCACCCTCGGCGGCGACGGCGAGCCGCTGGACGCCCTGGTGCTCGGCGGCGAGCCGGCCGTCCCCGGCTGCGTGCTGACCTGCCGGGCGGTGGGCATGTGGGTGATGCGCGACGAACGCGGCCCGGACCAGAAGGTGCTCTGCGTCCCCGCCCGCGACCCGCGCTACGCGGACCTGCGGGACATCGGTGACCTGCGGGAGTTCGACCTGCTGGAGATCACCCACTTCTTCCTGGTGTACAAGGACCTGGAGCGCGGCAAGTCCGTCGAGGGCTCGCACTGGGCGGGCCGCGACGCCGCCCACGCCGAGATCGCCGAGTCGCGCGCCCGCGCGGCGGGCACCCGTTACGCCGGCCCGGCGTAACGGGTGCCAGGGGGCGGGCCGTCAGGGCCGGGCGGCCCGTCAGAGCCGGACGGTGCTCAGGATCGCCCGCACCTCGTCGCCGATCGCGGCCTCGTTCTGCTCGAACTCCGGTGCGGTGAGCCGGTTCGGGTCGGCCGGCAGGCCGGTCAGGACCGGGGTGTGGAGATGGCCGCCCGGGAGGTCGGGGGCGAGGAACACGCGCAGCCGGTTGGAGCGGTAGGCGACTTCGTTGGAGAGGTACCCGCCACCGCCGCCGGAGACGGCGCGGGAGCCGGGGGTGGGCCCGTCCGGCCGGAAGACCGGGGCGGTGGCGCCCGCCGGGATCTCGGTGACGAAGGTGTTCAGCAGCACCGGGAAGGGCTGCTGGACGGAGGCCATCGCGTCGACCGGCAGGGTGGTGCGGACGAACTGCGGCCCGGGGGCCAGGCCGGGAGCGTCCACCGGGTGCTCGGTGGTGCCGCCGGAGAGCGCGGCCACGTTGTCGGTGGCCGGGTCGGCGGAGCGGGCCCGCCCGGCCCACTCCTCCAGGGTGAACTTGCCCGGGTAGCCCTGGCTGATGCTGGTGATCAGGTCGGCGGACTGCCGGCCGGGCCGCAGGTGCGGAGCGAAGGCGCGCTCCGCGATGCCCCCGTCGAAGTCGCCGTAGCGCACCGGCAGGACGACCGCCCGCACCTCGGCGGCGCTGCCGTCGGCCAGCGTGATCCGCTGCCCGTGCAGTCGCAGCACGGCCGCGCCCGAGGGGTTGGCGCGGCGCGGCTCGACGTCCAGGCCGAACGGGTCGAAGCCGCTGAGGAAGATCCGCCGGACCCCGGGGGCGGAGCCGAACCCGTCGTCCAGGCCGCGCGAGGCGTCCTCGAAGCGGACCCGCAGCGCGGCGTGGTCGACGTCGAACCGGGGCTGCCAGTGGGCGAGCCGGACGGTCATGGCGAGCCTGGTCCAGTACAGCGGGCGGTCGTCCCCGGCGGGCAGTTCACCGCTCGGCCGGCGGCCCTGGGCGCGGTCCAGACCGGCCTGCCAGAGCGCCCGGCCCCAGGTCTCCACCACCCGCTGGGCCTGCCGGGCGTTGCGGGCCGCGCACAGGGCCGAGGGGAAGCCGTCGAGCAGCCCGCCCAGACCGGAGCGTTCGGTGAAGGCCGCCGTCCGGGTGTCCTGGAGGCGGGACTGTTCGGCGTCCAGGGGCACCGTGGCGGAGGTGCGGCAGCCGGCCGGGGCGGCCTGTGCGACGGCCGGGGTCAGCAGGGCGGCGAGGGTTCCGGTGAGCGCGGCGGCCAGTCCGGCGACGCGGCGTAGACATGTCATGTGCGCTGACAATAGGTCCGGCCCTGACGGCCCGCCAGGGTGTCGGCACGGTGGCCGTGGGCTGGGTCGGTGGCCGTGCCCGACCTCTCCCCGACGTCCCTGGTCGCCGACCCGTACGGCGGCTGCACCCGGTTGCGTGCCGGCACCCCCGTCCCTCGGGTCGTCGGCCCGGACGGCCTGCCGTTCCGGCTGGTGACCCGCTGCCAGGACGTCCGCCAGGCACTCGCCGACCCCCGGCTCGGGCCCTGACGGAAAGCTGACGGTTCGACCGGGAACCGTCGCGAGTTCTACAGCGTTGTCGTATTCGGACAGCGGTACTCGTACGGTGGTGGAGGAAGTTCCATGAGCGTGGCCCTGACGAAGGGCGGCAACGTCTCCCTGGGCAAGCAGGCCCCCGGGCTGCGGGTGGCCCGGGTGGGGATCGGCTGGACGGCCGGGCCCGGGTACGACCTGGACGCCAGCGCGCTGCTCTGCGGGGCGTCCGGGAAGGTCGCCTCGGACCAGCACTTCGTGTTCTTCAACAACCTGCGGAGCCCGGACGGCTCGGTCCGTCACCTGGGCGGGTCCGGCGACGGGGTCGACCGGGAGCAGATCGAGGTCACGACGGCGGACGTCCCCGCCTCGGTGGAGAAGATCGTCTTCGCGGTGGCGATCTACGACGCGGCTCAGCGCCGGCAGTCCTTCGGGCAGGTCGGCGGCGCCCACATCCGGGTCACCGACCCGGACAGCGGCGCCGAGGTGGTCCGGTACGACGTGGCGTCGGAGGCCGGCCGCGAGACGGCGATGGTGTTCGGCGAGCTGTACCGGCACGGCGCGGACTGGAAGTTCAGGGCGGTCGGGCAGGGCTACGTCGAGGGGCTCGCGGGCATCGCCACGGACTTCGGCGTGGACGTCCTGCAACCGGCTCCCGCCGCCGCGCCCGCTCCGGCCGCCCCCGCTCCGGCCGCCCCCGCGGCGCCGCCCGCGCCGCCGGTTGCCCCGCCCATGCCGCTCGCGGCCCCGGTGCCGCCCGCGGCCGCGCCCGTCGTTCCGATGAACCAGCCAGGAGCAGGGAGTTCCCCCGTGACGTGTTTCTTCGACCCCTCGCACGGCGCCGCCGGTGCGGCGGTGCTGTGGTCGCCGCAGTGGGGCGTCCCGCGCCAGATCGAGGCCTGCGTGGCCTGTGCCCAGCGGGTGCAGACCAACCTCCCGCCGTTCTACACCCCGGCGCAGGGCGGCTACCCGCAGCCGGTGCAGCAGGGCGGCTACCCGCAGCCGGTGCAGCAGGGCGGCTATCCGCAACAGGTCCAGCAGGGCCAGCCGCAGGTGCCTGGCCAGCAGGCCCAGGGCGGGCGGCGCTTCGGCACCGGCGCGCTGATCGGCGCGGGTGCGGCCGGCCTGGTCGGCGGCGCGCTGCTGAACGAGGCCTTCGACGACGACCCGCAGGTGGTCGTCAACAACCACTACGAGGACGACGGCTTCTTCTAAGCCGTCAGGCCGCGGTTCGGCGAGGGCCGTCGGGGGTGCTCCCCGGCGGCCCTCGCTGTCGGTGCGGTGCGCTTGAATGGCGGCGGAGCACCGTTCCGACCGGGGGAGACGCACCGATGACCACGCTCGACGCCGGGCTGCCGGCCGCCGCCGGGAACCCCTCCGCGGCCTGGCTGGAGTCCTGCTTCGGCCCGGGCACGCTCTGGCGCCCCGAGACCCTGCCCGAGCGGCTGACGGCGCCGGGCGCCCGGGCGTTCCTGGGCGAGGTCGGGGTGCCGGCCGTCGGGCTCGACTTCGTCGGCTTCGACGCCACGGACCTGCCCGGGCGCGGGATGTGGGAGGCGGACCTGGACGAGCTGTTCGGCGAGCGCACGTCGGACGACGACACCCCGCCGGGCAACTGGGGGTACTGCGTCGGGAGGTTCGACGAACTGCACCTGATGGTGGCCGGCGACACCGGCGCCGTGCGGATCTACCATCCGGACGGCTGGGACCACGGCCGCGGCGACGGCGGGCGGGCGGCCGACTCACTGCCCGCGCTGATCGGCGCGCTGGCGCTGCCGGCCGGGCTGGAGGAGCGGATCCGCGAGGGGGACGCCAGGGCCGCGCTGGACGAGTTCGCCGCGCTGGTGGAGGAGTTGGGGCAGGGGCCGGAGGAGTCGGACCTCTGGGCGGGCCTGCTGGAGAGCCTGCGCGAGGAGTACCAGGAGGACCCGGACGAGGGCTGACCGCCCCGGGCCCGACGGCCGCACACCGCGCCTGCGCCGTGCGGCCGTTCGCCGTGCCCGCGGTCCGTACGGTCAGTCGCCCCGGCGCCGGTACGCCCCGGCCCTGGCCGCCGCCTCGGCGGCCTGGGCCGCGCGGTCGGCGGCGGCCTCGTCCAAGGGCTCCGCGGTGGTGAGCATCCGGTAGTAGAGCGGTGCCGAGACCGCCCGGACGACCTCGAACGCGTCGGTGTCCGGCGGGAGTTCGCCGCGCTCGACGGCCGCGGTGACGCACGGCGCCCACTCCTCGACCCGGCGCCGGTAGAAGTGCCGCAGTGCCTCGGCCGCGTCCGGGTCGCAGTTCGCCGCCACGAGGACGGCGCGGAACAGCGCGCCCTGCCGGGGATCCGCCAGGGTGCGCCGGACGAGCCGGGCGTTGGCCCGCAGGTCCCCGGCGAGGGAACCGCTGTCGGTGTGCGGCAGCGACTGCTCGGCCATGTCCGCGAGCAGGTCGGCGACCAGGGCGGTGGTGCTGCCCCAGCGGCGGTAGACGGTGGTGCGGCCGACCTCGGCCCGCTGGGCGATGTCGCCGAGGTCGAGGCCGCTGAAGCCGTGCTCGACCAGGGCGTCCTCGGCGGCGCGCAGGACGGCGGCGCGGACCCGGGCGGTCCGGCCGCCGGGGCGGACGGTGCCGGGCGTGGAGGGCTCGGGCTGCGCGGGCGAGGGGGGCTCGACGGCCATTAACGGGATTCCTGTTCCATTAGAGGCGTGGAGTCTGTTAGGTTCAGGACATCCTAACGGAACGAGAGTCCCATTATGGGCTTCGAGGGGAGAATCGTCATGACCACCACCACCGACATGGAGTACCGCCGGCTCGGCACGTCCGGGCTCAAGGTGCCCGCGCTCAGCCTCGGCACCGGCACCTTCGGCGGCCGCGGGCCGCTGTTCGGGGCCTGGGGCACCACCGACGTCCAGGAGGCCCGCCGGCTGCTCGACATCGCCATCGACGCCGGGGTCACCCTCTTCGACACCGCCGACGTCTACTCCGACGGCGCCTCCGAGGAGGTGCTCGGCCAGGCCGTCCGCGGCCGCCGTGACCAGGTGCTGATCTCCACCAAGGCCGGCCTGCCCACCGGCGAGGGCCCCCAGGACGCCGGCACCTCCCGCGCCCGGCTGGTCCGGAGCGTCGACGACGCGCTGCGCCGCCTCGGCACCGACTACCTGGACCTGTTCCAGCTGCACGCCTACGACGCCGGCACCCCGATCGAGGAGGTGCTCGCGACCCTGGAGGACCTGGTCCGGGCCGGTAAGATCCGCTACACCGGCGTCTCCAACTTCTCCGGCTGGCAGCTGATGAAGTCCCTCGCCCTGGCCGACCGGCACGGCCGCCCGCGCTACGCCGCCCACCAGGTCTACTACTCCCTGGTCGGCCGCGACTACGAGTGGGAGCTGATGCCGCTCGCCCGGGAGGAGGGCGTCGGCGCGCTCGTGTGGAGCCCGCTCGGCTGGGGCCGGCTCACCGGGAGGATCCGGCGCGGGCAGCCGCTCCCGGCCGGCAGCCGGCTGCACGACACCGCGGACTACGGCCCGCCGGTCGAGGACGAGCTGCTCCACCGGGTGGTCGACGCGCTGGACGAGGTCGCCGCCGAGACCGGGCGCACCGTTCCCCAGGTGGCGATCAACTGGCTGCTGCGCCGGCCGACCGTCTCCTCGGTCATCATCGGGGCCCGCAACGAGGAGCAGTTGCGGCAGAATCTCGGCGCGGTCGGCTGGGCCCTGACGGAGGAGCAGGTGGCCCGGCTGGACGCGGCCAGCGCCCGCACCGCGCCGTACCCGTACTTCCCGTACCGCCGGCAGGAGGCCTTCGCCCGGCTCAACCCGCCGCTCGCCGGCTGAGGCCCGGCGGGGGACGTCATGCCGGGGCTCCTCGGGGGCCGGCTCGCGGGGCGGCACGGTCGGTCGATGACGGCCGGCCGGGTGAGTCCGCTGGGAGCCGGGAGAACAGCCTGTCCACTTCGGAGCTCCGCCGGTTGCCGGAAGCGGAGAGCGGCCCGCCCCCTTGGGGGCGCCGTCGTGACGTGCCGTCAGGGTGCGGGTGTGCGGGCACGCGGAGTGGGCCCCGGCCCGGGAGATGTCCGGGCCGGGGCCGGACCGGCGGCCGCGGCGGCTACCGCCGGTGCCAGGCGGCGAGCAGCTCGGCCTCCCGGGCGGGGGTGAGTGTCTCCGGCTGGGGTTCGAACGGCCCGATCCCGCGGGCGGTTTCGGCCACCGGGCGGAGCGCCAGCCCGGTGGCGAGGCCGGCGTCCCGGTCGGCGATCAGGTGGGTGGCGTCCGGGAGCAGTCCGGCGCCGGACCGGCCCCGGTGCACCACCGTGACCTCGTGTCCGGCGGCCAGTGCCGCCTCCGCGAAGTGGAGGCCGATGAAGCGGGTTCCGCCGATGACCAGAATGCGCATTCGGACATCGTGCCAGTCCGGGCCGCGGTGCGGCCACCCGGTGCCCGGTTGTTGCGCAAGTTGTGCGTGGGGTAAGCGAGTCGGGGAGCGGTGTGGACGGTTCCGGGGGGAACCGTGTTCGACGGTCGACCGCACGTGGCGGCGGTCGTGGGGGGTTTCGGAAGGTGCCCGGCCGGTCGCCGCTGGTCAGTCGCCCGGCGGCGGTGGCGGGCAGTGGACCGTGACGGCCTTGTGACGTCTGGGGAAACGTCAAAGTTCCTTGTTTCCCGGCGAACTTGTGTGAATCCCCTTTAAGCTCCCGTTAACAATGACGGCTTTTCGCCACTCGGGAACTCGCTCGCGAGGCCGGCCGGAAGGCCCAACTGGACGATGAGAGCAGGGATGACGACGACAAGTGAACGAACCGTCGGTACCGGGCGCGGCCCGGACCGGCGGTCGGGCGGGCCCGAGCGCCGGGCCTCCGGCCGTCGCACCGCGGGCGGCGCGGTGGCGCTGGCCGTGGCGATCGGCGCCTGCTCGTTGGCGGCGGCCCCTTCGGCCTTCCCGGCGGCCGGCGACGGGACGGTGAAGGTCCGGGTGATCCGGGCCGTGGACACCGACGGGGTGTGGACGCCCGGACTCGAATCGGGGACGGCGGGCGTGAAGGTGACGCTCACCGATGCCGCAGGGGTGTCCGTCGAGGGCACCACGGCGGCCGACGGAACGGTGACGCTGGCGCCGGCCACCAAGCTCACCGGCGGCAAGTACCGGGTCCAGGTGGTGAATCCGAGGCCGGGCGTGCTCTACCCGGCCTTCGCCTCGCGCCAGGGCCTGGACGGCGCGCCGAACCAGCTGAGCTCCAACGAGGAGTTCGTCGACCTCTCCGGCGGCAAGACGGTCGAACTCACCACGGGGCTGTGGAGCCCGGGTGACTACTGCCAGAAGAACGCGCCGCTGGTGACGACCTGCCAGCCGGCGACCCGGGAGGGCGGGGCGGGGCACACGCTGGTGTCCTACCCGTACAACTCCCGGGGCGTGGCGGGCACCGACGCGACCGTGACCGACCTGGCCACGGGCGAACAGACCGGGAACCTCTACGGCATCGCCTGGAACAAGGCCGACCGGCGGGTGTTCGCCTCGGCCCAGGCCAAGCGGAGCACCAGCTACGGCCCCGGAGGCCCCGGCGGCATCTACGTCACCGACGTGGCGCAGAAGAAGACCACACTGTTCGCCACCGTCCCGGACGCGGGCACCACCCCGCACGGCCCGGGCAACGACGACGGCTTCCTGCCCGCGGTGGGCAAGGAGAGCCTCGGCGCGATCAAGGTCACCGACGACGGCAAGGACCTGTTCGTCGTCAACCTCCACGACCGCAAGCTCTACCGCTACGACGCCACCGCGGCGACGGCGGCCGAGCCGAAGGCCGCCTACCCGATCCCCGACCCGGGCTGCCCGGCGGCCGGGGACTGGCGTCCGTACGGCCTCGGCCTCCAGGACGGCGTCCTCTTCGCCGGCGGCGTCTGCTCGGGCGAGTCCGCCGGCAAGGCCTCGGACCTGCGCGCCCTGGTGCTGCCGTTCGACCTGGCCACGGGCACCTTCAAGGCGCCCGTGCTGGACCAGCCGCTCGACTACCCGCGCGGCACCACGGTCGGCGGGCCGTGCCCCGGCTCCGCCTGGTTCCCGTGGCAGGACACCTTCCCGTCCTCGCAGAACGGTCAGGCCTGCGGGGCGAACTACATGGCCAACCCCGAGCCGGCGGTGGCCGAGATCGCCTTCGAGACCGACGGCTCGATGCTGCTCGCCTTCCGGGACCGCTTCGGCGACCAGTCGGCGGCCGGACCGACGGCCGGCACGATGTCCACCGTGCTGTCCGGCGGTGACCTCCTCAAGGCCTGCCCGGCGAACGGCACCTACGTGCTGGACACGAACCTGGGCTGCGGTTCCACGGCCCGGGGCCAGCGGTTCTTCGACAACTTCCGCATCGGCCACAACAACCCGGCGAACGCCGGGATGGCGTTCTCGAAGGTCGAGGACTCCATCGCGACTTCGGGCTACGACAGCAACGGCATGGCCTTCGGCTACGGCAGCGCCTTCGTCAAGCGCGACGGCAAGCCGGACGGCGGCCTGCGGCTCAACCCGGTCGGTCCGTACCCGGCGTTCGGCAAGGGTGCCGCGATGGGCGACCTGGAGGTCCTCTGCGACCAGGCTCCGCTCCAGATCGGCAACCGGGTCTGGTACGACCCCGAGCGCAGCGGCCTCCAACTGCCGGGCCAGAAGCCGGTGCCGGGCGCGACCGTCCACCTGTACGACGAGTCGGGGAAGCTCGTCGGCACCACCAAGACGACCAAGCGCGGCGAGTACTACTTCGACGACAGCAACGTCGACGGCGGCCTCAAGCCGCGGACCAAGTACACGATCAAGCTGGACGACCCGGCGGACTACGCCAAGGACGGCCCCCTCTTCCAGTGGGTGCCGACCGGCCACGACGTCGGTGACAACCGCTTCATCGACTCCAAGGGCATCGTCCCCAAGGACGGCAAGTACCCGGAGCGGGCGCTGACCACCGGAGGCCCCGGCGAGAACGACCACACCTACGACTTCGGCTTCCGTCAGCAGGAGGGCGCGCTGCGCCTGGTCAAGCACGACCAGGACGGCAAGCCGCTGGCCGGCGCCAAGTTCCAGCTGTGGCACGAGACCAACGGGACCGACGGGCTCCAGCCGACCGGCGACAAGCCCGACGCCAAGGTCGGCGAGCCCTGCACCACCGCGGCCGACGGCCTCTGCCAGGGCACCGGGCTGCCCGGAACGTACTACTGGCAGGAGCTGAGCCCGCCGGAGGGCTACGAGGCCCCGAAGGTCACTGTCTTCGGCCCGCTGGTGCTGACCCCGGCGAACCTCGACGCCGGTGTGGAGGTGACGGCCGTCAACACGCTGATCCCCACCCCGACGCCCACCCCGACGCCCACCCCGACGCCGACGCCGACGCCGACCCCGACCGAGACGCCGACCCCGGCGCCGACGACGGCGGCTCCGGTGCCCCCGGCACCGCCGGCGCCGCCGGCCCCCGCACCCGGGCACCTGCCCAACACCGGTGCGGGCGACGGGATGCCGATCCTGCTGACCGGCGCGGCGGGGCTGATCACCCTCGGCGCCGCGATGGTGCTGACGGGTCGTAGGCGCAGGTCCGCCCGGCGCGGCTAGCCTCTTCCGGGAGCCCCGCGTGGGGAGCCCGGTGCGGGGAGACCCGCACCGGGACAGGTCGGGGGGGGGGGGGGGGGGCGCCGGGGCCCCCCCCCCCCCCCCCCGCCCACCCCCCCCCGGCGCCGGGGCGGGCCCCCGCGCCCCCCCCAGCAAGGCGCCCGCGCCCCGCCCCCCCC
>NZ_JBIVUM010000005.1:55708-240511 GCF_044757205.1 Kitasatospora sp. NPDC091335
GTGTGTGGGGGGGGGGGGGGGGGCGGGGCGGGCGGGGGGGGGGGGGGGGGGGGGGGGGGGGGGGGCCCCCCCCCGCGGGGGGGGGGGGGGGGGGGGGGGGGCCCCCCGGGCCCCCCCCCCCCCCCCCGACCGTCATGACCGACCGAGGAAAGGGAGCGGACCGCATGCCCCGCAAGACGAAGGCCGACGGCCGCGCGCCCCGACGGGCCGGCCGGCTCACGGCACTGATCGCGATCCTGGTGTGCGGCGCCGCGGCGGGCGGCCTGGTCGCCTACCGGGCGGTCTCCGACGAGGCCACCGAACGCCCGGTGACCACCGACGAGGCGGGCCGGCTCGCCCTGTCGCGGCTGAACCTCTATCAGGCGAGCCCGGTGTCCGTGGTGCTCACGGCCGACGAGGGCGGGGGCGTGAGCATCCGGGTCGAGGGGATCGTCGACTACCGCAACCACCGGGGCGTGGGCCGCTACCGGACCACCGGCGCGAGCGGCCCGATGGACCACGGGCTGATCGTCTGGGACACCGGCGGCCTCGGCCTGGCCCCCGAGCCGGCCGGCACCGCCTCCACTGCCGCCCCCACTGCCGCCCCCACGGCCGGCACCGGCACGAGCACCGGCACCGGCTCCGACGCCCCGGCCTGGCAGCTGGCCGAGCACATCCCGCGTCAGGGCTGGTCACCCCGGACCTACACGGCGGACCCGCTGGACGCCGGGCTGAACCTGCTGGTCCAACTCGGCGCGGACCGTCCCGACAACCCGCTGCTGCTCGCCCAGTCCGGGGCCCGCTGGCTGGGCCGGGACCGGATCGACGGCCGCGACCACGACCGCATCGCCGGTCCGCGCGCCCAGGGCGCCGCGCCCGACGGTGCCCGCTCGCCGCTGACCTACTGGGTCGACGGCGACGGCGGACTGCGCCGGGTCACGATGCGGATGCCGGGGCTGGGCACCCCGACCACCGTCGACCTCACCGGACGGCAGGCGGACGCCAAGCTGCCCGAGGCCCCCTGGCTCACCGGCTGACCCGGCGCGGGCGGAAGTCCGCAGGACAGAGCGGTCAGCCGTACAAAAATCGTTGGTGAGGCAGCAATAGCTTCATCATCTTCCGTTCACCGGGATTCGGCTGCCAGCATCGGCGCACCGTCACCGCCCGAGGGAGTAGCCGATGAACCGCCCCCGTTCCCTGCGCTGTCTGGCCGCACTGTCCCTGGTCGTCCTGGCCGCCACCGCCTGCGGGCGCTCCGACCAGGGCGGCTCCCCGGCCGCCGGAGCAGCGCAGGCCGGCCAGAACTCCGGGAAGAGCGCCACCGAGCTGCTCCCCGAGAAGAACAAGCAGAGCGGCGTGCTCAGAGTGGCCACCTCCGTCGGCTACCCGCCGATGGAGATGTACAAGCCCGGAACCACCGAACTGACCGGGGTCGACCCGGACCTCGCCGCCGCCGTCGCCGGGAAGCTCGGCCTGAAGCTCGAACTCTCCAACTCCTCCTTCGACGGCCTGATCCCCGGCCTCCAGGCCGGCCGCTACGACCTGGTGATGTCCTCCATGACGGACAGCGCCCAGCGCCGCCAGGCCGTCGACTTCGTCGACTACTTCCGCACCGGCGGCGTGATCATGACGAAGAAGGGCAACCCGGAGGGCATCAAGTCCATCGAGGACCTCTGCGGCAAGAAGGTGGTCCTCGCCAAGGGCAGCTCCAACCTGGAGATCGGCGAGCAGCAGAACGCCAAGTGCGCCACCAAGATGACGATCTCGCAGAGCGAGGACGCCCCGACCGGGCTCCTCCAGCTGGACAGCGAGCGGGCCGTGGCCACCATCGTGGACTACCCGGTGGCGCAGATGTTCGTCCAGAACAGCGGCTCCTACGAGGTGCTGCCCGACCAGTACGGGACGGCTCCGTGGGGCATCGCGGTGGCGAAGAAGGACTCCGGGCTGCGCGACGCGGTGCAGAAGGCGCTCCAGGAGCTGATCGAGAGCGGTGAGTACCGCAAGGTCCTGGACACCTACCAGGTCGGCGGCAGCGCGGTGGAGCGCGCCACCGTCAACGCGGCGCAGTGAGAACGGCGGCACCGACGAGATGAGCACCGACATGAGAGACCCCGCGATGCCCGCCGACCCCCTGAAGCCCGACAGCGCCCCGAAGGCCGTCCCGGCCGGCCACGCGCCGTCCGCCGCGGGAGCCGTCGACGACGACCTGGCCTTCGAGGTGACCGGGCGCCCCCGCCCGGCCCGCTGGTTCGCCGTGCTGGCGGCGGCCTTCTTCGCCGTCTGGCTCGCCTGGACGGTCATCGTCAACCCCAACCTGCACTGGGACATCGTCGCCAAGTACCAGTTCGACGGCGTGATCCTGGACGGGCTCTGGGTGACGGTCCAGCTCACCCTGATCTCCCAGGTGGTGGGCATCGTCATCGGCGTGGTCGTGGCGGTGATGCAGCTGTCCGACAACCCGGTGCTGCGGACCACCGCCGGGGCGTACACCTGGTTCTTCCGCGGCACCCCGCTGCTGGTCCAGCTGATCTTCTGGTTCAACCTGGCGCTGCTGTTCCCCGAGATCAGCATCGGCATCCCGTTCGACGGGCCCAAGCTGGTCAGCTGGCAGTCCAACACCCTGATCACCGGCTTCGTGGCGGCGCTGCTCGGCCTGTCGATCAACGAGGGCGCCTACATGTCGGAGATCGTCCGGGCCGGCATCCAGAGCGTCGACCCCGGGCAGCGCGAGGCCGGCGCCTCGCTGGGCATGTCCAACCGGCAGATCCTCACCCGCGTGATGCTGCCGCAGGCGATGCGGGTGATCATCCCGCCGTTCGGCAACCAGTTCATCTCGATGCTGAAGACCACCTCGCTGGTCTCGGTCATCGCCGGCGCCGACCTGATGACCGTCTCGCAGCACCTCTACCTCGCCAACTTCGAGGTCATCGCGCTGCTGATCGTCGCGTCCATCTGGTACCTGGTGCTCACCACCATCGCGAGCATCGCCCAGCACGCGGTGGAGCGGAAGTTCAATCCGGCCGGTGCCCCGCCGCCGCTGCACCGCAGGGTGCTGGCGAACCTGCGGCCCGGGCGCGGCGGAGCGCGCAAGCGTGTGACGAAGAAGGGGGAGGGCAAGTGAGGACGATCGACCTGGACGCGCCGGGAGGGACGGCCGCCGAGGTGGTCCTGTCGGCCCGGAAGGTGCGCAAGCACTTCGGGGACCTGGAGGTGCTGCGCGGCATCGACCTGGAGGTCAGGTCGGGGGAGGTGCTCTGCGTGATCGGGCCCTCGGGCTCCGGCAAGTCCACGCTGCTGCGCTGCTTCAACCACCTGGAGAAGATCGACGCCGGGCGGATCGAGGTGGACGGCGAACCGGTCGGCTACGAGCCGCACGGCACCACCGGCGACAAGCTCCGCGAGCGCCGGCCGCGCGACATCCGCCACCAGCGCGAGCGGATCGGCATGGTCTTCCAGCGCTTCCACCTCTTCCCGCACCGCACCGCGCTCCAGAACGTGATGGAGGGCCCGATCGCGGTCAAGCGCCGCCCGCGCGCGGAGGCCGAGCGCCAGGCCCGCGAACTGCTCGACCGGGTCGGCCTGGCCGACCGCGCCGACCACTACCCGGCCCAGCTCTCCGGCGGCCAGCAGCAACGGGTCGCCATCGCCAGGGCACTGGCCATGGAACCGACCCTGATGCTCTTCGACGAGCCGACCTCGGCCCTCGACCCGGAGCTGGTCGGCGAGGTGCTCGGCGTGATGCGCGACCTCGCCCGCAGCGGCATGACGATGATCGTGGTCACCCACGAGATGGGCTTCGCCCGCGAGGTCGCCGACCGGGTCGTCTTCATGGACCAGGGCGCGGTGGTGGAGGCCGGCAGCCCGGCCGAGGTGTTCACCGCCCCCCGGCACGACCGCACCCGGGCCTTCCTCTCGACGGTGCTCTGATGGGAACGATGGGACTGATGGGAGCGGACGTGACCACGACCCCGGCCGACCTGCTGCTGCGCGGCGGCACCCTGGTGGACGGCACCGGGGCACCCGCCCGCCCGGCCGACCTCGCCGTCAGGGGCGGCCGGGTCACCGTCCTGCCGCCCGGCAGCGCGGTGACCGCGGCCGAGACCCTGGACGTCACCGGACGGGTCGTCACCCCCGGCTTCATCGACGTCCACACCCACTCGGACGCGCTCGCCGCCCCGTTCGGCGGCGGCACCCACACCGACGGCGACGCCCTGGACGAGCTGCGGCTGGCCCCGCTGCTCCAGGGCGTCACCACCGAGATCAGCGGCAACTGCGGGATCAGCCTGTTCCCCGCGCTGCCCGGGCGGCTGCCCGAGCTGGCCGGGCACCTGCGGGTCTCCTTCGGCCTCGGCCCGGTGCTGCCCGCCGAGGACTTCGACGCCTTCGCCGCCGGCCAGCGGCCCGAACTGCGGCGCAACCACATCGCCTCGCTGGTCGGCCACGGCACGCTGCGCGCCGGGGTGATGGGCTTCGAGGACCGGCCGCCCACCCCCGAGGAGCTGGACGCCATGTGCGGGCTGCTCGACCGGGCGCTCGGCCAGGGCGCGGCCGGGCTCTCCACCGGGCTGATCTACCCGCCCGGCGTCTACGCCGACACCGAGGAGATCGTGGCCCTGGCGAAGGTCGCCGCCCGGCACGGCAAGCCGTACGTGACGCACCTGCGCGACGAGATGTCCCAGGTGGAGAAGGCGCTGGAGGAGGCGCTGGAGATCGCGGTGCGCTCCGGCGCCCCGCTCCAGGTCTCCCACCACAAGACCGCGGGCCGGCACGGCTGGGGCGCCACCCTGCGGACCCTGCCGCGTCTGGAGCAGGCCCGCGCCGACGGCGTGGACGTGCTCTGCGACGTCTACCCGTACACCGCCGGCAGCACCGTGCTGCACGCGATGCTGCCGCCGTGGACCAGCGAGGGCGGCCCGGCCGCGCTGCTGGAGCGGCTGCGCAGCAAGGAGGTGCGGGACCGCGTCCGGGCGGACATCGCGAACGGCGTCGAGGGCTGGGAGAACACCGTCGGCAACGGCGGCTGGGACCTGATCTCGGTGGCCGCCGCCCCGGCCCGCCGGGCGGCCGAGGGCCGCCGGATCGCCGACCTGGCCGCCGAGCGCGGCGCCGACCCGGTGGACTACGTCTGCGACCTGCTGCTGGAGGCACAGGGCGAGGTGACCATCATCAGCCACTCGATGCGCGAGGACGACGTCCGCCGGGTGCTGGCCAGCCCGCTGTCGATGATCGGCTCGGACGGCGTGCCCAAACCCGGCCGTCCGCACCCGCGCTGGGCGGGCAGCTTCGCCCGGGTGCTCGGCCACTACGGGCGCGAGCAGGGGCTGCTGCCGTTGGAGCTCGCGGTGCACAAGATGACCGGCCTGCCCGCCGGGCGGTTCGGGCTGGCCGGGCGCGGAGTGGTCAGCGACGGCGCCGTCGCCGACCTGGTGGTGCTGGACGCGCAGGCCGTCCTGGACAGCGCGACCTTCGAGCAGCCGCTGCTGCCGCCGGTGGGCGTGGAGACCGTCGTGGTGGCCGGCCGGGTCGCGGTGCGCGGCGGCCGGCCGACCGCGAGCCGGGCCGGAGAGGTGGTGCGGGTCCGATGAGCCTCGCTCAGGTGGCGGCCGCCGCGCGCAGCTCGGCGGCGCTGCCGCTGACCCTCGCGGTGGCCGCCGTCGACGTGGACGCCCCCGACGCGGAGGCCCCCGACGGCGGCGGCGCGGTCGGGGTGGACGACACCGTCGTGCTGCCCGTCGCCAGCGCCTCCAAGCTGCTGCTGCTGGCCGAGGTCGCCCGGCGGCTGGACAGCGGAGAACTGACGGCCGGGCAGCCGGTGGCGATCCTCCCCGAGGACGTCACCGGCGGCACCGGCCTGCTCGGCCGGCTGAGCCGGCCCGGCTGGACGGTGGAGGACCTGGCCTGGCTGACCGCCGCGGTCAGCGACAACACCGCCACCAACGCGCTGCTGCGCCTGGTCGGCCTGTCGGCCGTCGAACGGCTGGCGCGCGGGCTCGGACTGGACCGGCTGACCCTGCACGACCGGGTGCGCGACGAGCGCGGGCCGGACGTCCCGCCGGTGTTCGCCACCGGCACCGCCCGCGACCTGGCCCGCCTGGTGGCCCTCGCGGTCCGCGGCACCATGGCCTCCCCGGGCGCGTCCGCCCGGCTGCTCGACTGGATGCGCGCCAACACCGACCACGGTCTGGTGCCCGCGCTGATCGACCACGACCCGTACGCGCCCGGCTTCCCGGAGCCGCTGCCGGGCCACCTGCTGGTGGCCAACAAGACCGGCACGGACACCGGGGTGCGGGCGGACGCGGGCGTCATCGTGGGCGCCCGGCGGGTGGCCTACGCGGTCGTCGCGCACTGGGACGTGGCGCTCGGCCCCAGCACCGAACGGGCCGCCGTGCACGCCATCCGCGACGTCGGCCGGGCCCTCGCGGCCTGGGCCCAGCGGGCCGCCTGAACCGGCCCAGCCGAACCGGCCGGCCACGACGTGGCCGGCCGGAGGCCGGAGAACGACGAACCGCCGCCGGGGGTTCAGGCCCACTGCATGTCGAGCAGTGACCTGATCTCCCCCGCGGCGGAGCCGAGTTCGGCGAGGAAGGCCTGGAGCACCGGGTTGAGGTTGGTGGCCCGGGTGGCCACGCCGATCCGGCGGTGCAGCTGGGGGTGGTCCAGCCGGCAGACGTGTACCCCGGCGCTGTCGGCCAGGCCGAGCGCCGGGATCAGCGCGACGCCCATGCCGGCCCGCGCGAGGTTGATGGTGACCTGGTAGTGGTCGCTGCGGCAGCGCACCCGGGGGCGGAACCCCTCGGCCGCGCAGGCGCGTTCGAGCACCGGCTCGCCGGTGCTGCCGCCGTGGGTGCCGATCCAGCTCTCGCCCTCCAGCTCGGCGAGCCGCACCACCGAGCGCCGCCCGAGCCGGTGCCGCAGCGGCACCACGACCAGCTGCGGCTCGTCGAAGTACATCCGCACGTCCACCGCCGCCTGGCGGCACCAGGGGTCCAGCGGGTGCTCGAAGACGACGGCCGCGTCCAGTCGGCCCGCCTCCAGGTCGGGGACCAGCTCGTGCGGCTGGCCCATGATCAGCTCCAGCTCCACCTGGGGGTGCCCGGCGGCGAACGCGGCCAGCGCCCGGGGCAGCAGATCCAGCCCCGCGGACGCGAAGAAGCCGAGCCGCAGCACGCCCGCCGCGCCCTCCGAGTGCGCCCGCAGGTCGTCCTGCGCCACGGCCATCAGATCGGCGATCGCCTGGGCGTGCTCGGCCAGCCGGACACCGGCGGGCGTCAGGCGCAGCGACTGCGGAGCCCGCTCCACCAGGGCGACGCCCAGCTCCTGCTCCAGGCGGGCGAGCTGGTGCGAGATGGCGGACGGGCTCAGGTGCAGGGCCTGGGCCGCGGCCACGATGGTGCCCCGGCGGGCGATCTCCAGGAGGACGAGCAGGCGGGCGCTGTTCAGCATCGGCCCAGGCTAAGGCCTGTGTCGTGGATCAGGACGTGTACGCCCGCGCCGCAGCGACCGGTTCCCCGGTGCTGCCCGTGGTGCCGTCCCCGGTGGCGGCGACGTCCAGCCGGAGCAGGTCGTGCTCGGTCTCCCGGCGCACCACCAGACGGGCCTCGCCGTTCCGGACGAAGACCACGGCGGGCCTCGGCAGCTTGTTGTAGTTGGACGCCATGGCGTAGCCGTAGGCGCCGGTCACCGGGGTGGCCAGCAGGTCGCCGACCCGCAGGTCGGCGGGGAGCGCGGCGTCGTCGATGATCACGTCGCCGCTCTCGCAGTGCTTGCCGACCAGCCGGGCGCGCCGCGGGCGGGGGGCCTCGGGGCAGCGCGGCAGGAAGGCCTCGTAGCGGGCGCCGTACAGCGCGGGGCGCAGGTTGTCGCTCATCCCGCCGTCGACGCTGACGTAGGTGCGCACGTCCTCGATCCGCTTGACGGTGCCGACCCGGTACAGGGTCAGCCCGGCCCTGGCGGCGATCGAGCGGCCGGGCTCGACGCCCACCTCGCCGCTCCAGCCGGCGCCGCGCACCGCCGCGTGGACCCGCTCGGCCCAGACGGCGAAGGAGGGGGCGCTCTGCCCGCTCAGGTAGGCCACGCCCAGGCCGCCGCCGACGGTCAGCCGGCGCAGGCCGTGCTCCACCGCGAACCGGGCCACCGCGGCGGCTCCGTCGGCCAGCTCGGCAGGGTCCAGCACCTGGGAGCCGACGTGGGCGTGGACGCCCTCCAGCCGGACGGCGGCGGAGGCCTCGGCCCGGCGCACCGCGGCCGCGGCGGCGCCGTCGGCGAGGCCGAAGCCGAACTTGGAGTCGTGGCCGCCGGTCTGGATGGCCTGGTGGGCGCCGGCCGCGACGCCGGGCGCCACCCGCAGCTGGATCCGGGCCGGGGGCAGGCCCTCCTCGTGGTGCAGCCGCTCGATCCGGTCCAGCTCGTCGAAGCTGTCCACCACGATGTGGCGCAGGCCGACGGTCAGGGCGGTGCGCAGTTCGGCCTCGTCCTTGTTGTTGCCGTGCAGCACGATCCGGTCCGGGGCCACCCCGGCGTACAGGGCGGTGCGCAGCTCGCCGCCGGAGGCGACGTCCAGCAGCAGGCCCTCCTCGGCGGCCAGGCGGGCCATCGCGGTGCACAGGAAGGCCTTGGAGGCGTAGGCGACGTTGCCCCGGCCGAAGGCGGCCACCGCCTCCCGGCAGCGCCGGCGCAGGTGCTCCTCGTCGTAGACGAACAGCGGCGTGCCGTACCGGCGGGCCGCCTCGCTCAGGAGCACGCCGCCGACGGACAGGCCCTCGGGGCGGTACTCGGCGGTGAGCGGCAGCAGGCCCGGATCGACGGGCGGCAGGGCTGGCGACACAGGGGACAAGGCTTCCTCCCGGCTGGCTGGCTGGCCCGCCCATCCTCGGTCCTGGGGGAGGGAGTGAGAAAGCGCATTGTTCCGGCCCTGAGCAGTACGGAAATCGATGCTGCGGAAATCGATGCTGCCGGTGGTCACCACGGCCCGTCCGGGATGTTGCATCCAAGCTTGCATCTATGGTGCTACGGTGTGATCCATGGCCGACACCCCGCCTCCCGCCCGCGTCCCGGCCGCGGACCGCGCGTACGAACTGACCAAGGACCTCATCCTCGGCGGGGGCCTCCCCGGCGGCACGCTGATCAGCGAGGGCGAGATCGCCGAGCGCGCCTCGCTCAGCCGCACCCCGGTCCGGGAGGCCTTCCTGCGGTTGCAGGCCGAGGGCCTGCTCCAGCTCTTCCCCAAGCGCGGAGCCGTCGTGGTGCCGGTCGGGCCCGGTGAGGCCGAGGACGTGCTGGAACTGCGCGAGGCGCTGGAGAGCACCGCCGTGCGCCGGATCACCCGCCGCCCGGACGGCCTCGACCCGCTGGTGCGGCAGCTGACCGGGCTGATCGACCAGCAGCGCGAACCCGCCCGCCTGGCCGACCTCGGCGCCTTCGCCGACGCCGACGAGGCCTTCCACCGGGGCATCGTGACGGCCGCCGGCAACCAGCTGGCCGAACGCTTCTACGGGACGCTGCGCGACCGCCAGCGCCGGATGGCCGTCCAGCTGCTCCAGGAACGGCCGGAGCGGCAGCCGCAGCGACTGGCCTCGCTGGTCGAGGAACACACCGTGCTGGTCGGACGGATCGCCGCCCGCGACGCGGAGGGCTTCACCGCCGCGCTGCGCGCCCACCTGGACGCCCACCGCACCGTCACCGACCGCTGAGCTTCCCGTCCTTCCGGCGCGCGGCACCCGTTCGCGCGCCCGCCCCGACGGACCGCCGGCACCCGGCGATCCGTCCTGCCGTCATGTTGACGCACCGTCAGGCCGGTACGCCGACCATCCGACCATCCGACAAGGAGCAGCACCACCATGAGCACCACCCGGCAGCCGTCCGCCGGTCCCGTCGCACCGTCAGGCCGGGGGAGGCCCTGGCTGCTCGCGGCCCTGGCCATGCTCTGCTGCGGGTGGGGCGGCAACCAGTTCACCCCGCTGCTGCTGATGTACCGCGACCTCGGCGGCTACTCCGAGGTCACCGTGGACGCGTTCCTGGGGGCGTACGTCCTCGGGCTGGTCCCCGGGCTGCTGGTCGGCGGCGCGGCCTCGGACCGCTACGGGCGGCGCCCGCTGATGATCGGCGCGGTGGCCGTCTCGCTGGCCGCCAGCGGAGTGCTGTGCGGCGGTGTCACCGGTGAACTCCCCATCTACGCCGGTCGGTTCCTCACCGGCATAGCCGTCGGCATCGCGATGGCGGTCGGCACCAGCTGGGTCAAGGAGCTCTCCCAGGCCCCGCACGACCCGGCCGCAGACCCGGGGGCCGGCGCCCGCCGCGCCTCGCTCGCCCTGACCCTCGGCTTCGGCCTCGGCGCCGGGGTGGCCGGCGTGCTCGCCCAGTGGGGCCCCTGGCCGATGGTCACCCCGTACCTCGCCCACCTGCTGGTCACCCTGCCCGCGCTGTTCCTCCTCCCGAAGGCCGTGGAGACCAGGGCCCGTACCGTCGCCGTCCGCGGCCTCTGGGCCGACCTCAAGGTGCCGGCGGCCGGGCACCGGCGCTTCGTCCGGGTCATCCTGCCGATGGCCCCGTGGGTGTTCGGCTCGGCCGGCGTCGCCTACGCGGTGACCCCGCAGCTGGTCGGTGACCGGCTCGGCCACTGGTCGCTGGCCTACGCGACCCTGCTGACCGTCCTCACCCTGGGCACCGGCGCCCTCGTCCAGCCCTTCGCCAAGCGCCTGGACTCCTTCTCCTCGGCGCGCGGCGTCATCGTCTCCATGGTGCTGATGGCCTGCGGCATGGCGGTCTGCGCCGGCGACGCGGCGCTCCGCTCCCCGCTGCTCGGCCTGTGCGGCGCGGTCTTCCTCGGCGCCGCCTACGGCATCGGGGTGGTCTCCGGCCTGCTGGAGATCCAGCGCATCGTCACCCCCGACGACCTGGCCGGCATCACCGGCGTCTACTACGCGCTGTGCTACTCGGGCTTCCTGCTCCCCGCGGCGCTCGCGGCGCTCTCCCCGCTGGCCTCCTACACCGTGATGCTCGGCGTGGTGACGGCCCTCGCCCTCGCCAGCCTCGCCGTGATCGTCCTCTCCTCCCGCCGCCACCTCCCCGCCCCGGCGGCCCCGGTCCTCGTGGAGGTTCCGGCCGACTGACAACGGATTCCGGCACGAACCGGTCGTACAAGGAGGTCAGGCGGTCGAGACACGTCCAATCCCGGTCGATCGAGGGAATGGCCATACGGTCTGGGAGAGAATCCGCGATGGGAAGGAGACGCGTTGTGAGTACGGCACCCCAGGTCCCTGGCGACTACAGATCGTCAGCGACCCCGAGAGGGCACTGAAGTACGCGATCCGGCATACGGCGGGCGACCGCACCGAGATCATCGAGGGAGTCATCACCCCCATGTCGCCATCGTGGGCGCACGAGTCCGCCGCCGAGGTCGTCCGCCGCCAGATCACCCCGCGTCTGGAGCAGCTGGATCTGGTGTCCGGGTCCGGCGACCTCGACCTGCCCGGCAGCGAGAACTGGTACATCCCGGACCTGGCCGTCGTGCCGGCCGAACTCGCCGAGAAGACCGAAGGCGCGCTGCTGCCCGATCAGACCCTCCTGATCGTCGAGGTCATTTCCCCTTGCACCGCGGAGACCGACCGCCTCGTCCAGCGCCGCCGCTACGGCCAGTACGGTGCTCCGCTCTACCTCCTGGTCGACCGGCAGAACCGCAGCTGCACCCTGTACAGCGAGCCGACCCGGCTCGGCTACGCCGCCGAGAGCGGCCCGCACCCCTTCGGTACGCCCGTCCGCCTCCCGGAGCCCTTCGACATCGACCTCGACACCACCCGCCTGTAGCGGCCGGGTCAGGCCCTGGCGGCGTCCTTGGGGCGGGCGTGGGCGGGGAGGCCGTTGGTGAGGTCCTCGACCAGGAGGCGCCAGGCGATGGCGTCGGCCGCGGCGCGGAGCCCGGGGCTGCGGGGGCGGCCGGCGTCGGCGTCGAGGCGGGCGTTGAGCCAGTCGGACCAGGCGCGGCCGAGGGAGCGGATCTCCTGGGTGCCGGCCTCGGTGGGGGAGAGCCGGTCGCCCTCACGGAGCAGGTAGCCCTCGGCGGACATCCGGTCGAAGACCGGCTCCAGGACCTCGGGCGGCACCCGCTTGCGGGCGGCGATGAGGTCGAGCGAGGCGTGGCCGACGGCCTTGGTGTGGCCGGTCACCTCCATCAGCGCCCAGGCTCCGGCCAGGTCCACCCGGGTGCCGGCGTCGGAGACGATCGTCCGGACGGTGTCGAGGTCCACCCCGCGGACGATCCTGCAGACCGAGTACTCCAGGTGCGGGTCGGAGTCGGGGGTGGTCGGCTGGGCGAAGCCCTCGCCCATGTCGGTGGAGCCCGCCCTGGCGGTGTCGCGCAGCTGCACCTGCTTGAGGAAGAGCGCCACCAGGAAGCCGACCACGGCCACCGGGATGGTCCACAGGTACACCGTGTGCAGGGCGTCGGAGTAGGCCTGGACGATCGGCGCGGCCTGGTCGGCCGGCAGCTGGTGCAGGCCCTGGGGGCTCTCGGCGGCGCGGCCGAGCACGGCGGGGTCGGCGCCGGTGAGCCGGGCGGCGGCGTCGACGCCCCGGCCGAGTTCGGTGTTCAGGCTGTTGGCGTAGATGGTGCCGAACACCGCGGTCCCGAAGGAGCTGCCGATGGTGCGGAAGAAGGTCACCCCGGAGGTGGCGGTGCCGAGGTCGGCGTAGTCGACGGTGTTCTGCACGGCGATGGTGAGCACCTGCATGCTCAGCCCGATGCCGACGCCGAGCACGAACATGTAGCAGGACGCCAGGAAGGTGCCGGTGCCGGGTTCCAGCCGGGAGAGCAGGTAGAGGCCGACGGCCATCACCGCGGTGCCGACGATCGGGAACAGCCGGTACTGCCCGGTCTTGCTGACCGCGTTGCCGCTGCCGACCGAGGCGATCAGCAGACCGATCACCATCGGCAGCGTCCGGACGCCGGAGACGGTCGCCGAGTCGCCGTCCACGTACTGGAGGAAGGTCGGCAGGAAGGTCAGCGCGCCGAGCATGGCGAAACCGACGATGAAGCTGAGCACCGAGCAGACCGTGAACACCGGGTTGCGGAACAGCCGCATCGGCAGCATCGGTTCGGCCGCCCTGGTCTCCACCCAGCAGAACAGGCCGAGCGCCAGCGCGCCGCCGACGAACAGGCCGATGATCACCCCGGAGCCCCAGGCGTACTGGTTTCCGCCCCAACTCGTCGCCAGGATCAGCGCGCCGGCGCCGGCCGCGACCAGCACGATGCCCAGGTAGTCGACGACCGGGCGGACCGCCGAGCGGACCGAGGGGATGGTCCTGGCGGCCGCGGCCACCACCACGACCGCGATCGGCACGTTGACGTAGAACGCCCAGCGCCAGGACAGGTGGTCGGTGAACAGCCCGCCCAGCAGCGGCCCGATCACCGTGGCCACGCCGAACACCGCGCCGATCGCGCCCTGGTACTTGCCGCGCTCGCGCAGCGGGATGACGTCCGCGATCAGCGCCATCGAGGTGACCATCAGGCCGCCCGCGCCGATGCCCTGCACGGCCCGCCAGGCGATCAGCAGCGTCATGTCGGTCGCCAGGCCGCACAGGAACGATCCGCCGACGAAGACGATCGCCGAGACCTGGAACAGCAGCTTGCGGCCGTACAGGTCGCCGAACTTGCCGGCCAGCACGGTGGCCACCGTCTCGGCCAGCAGGTAGGACGTCACCACCCAGGACATGTGGGCGGCCCCGCCCAGGTCCGCGACGATGGTGGGCAGCGCGGTGCCGACGATGGTCTGGTCCAGGGCGGCCAGCAGCATGCCGAGCACGATGGTGCCGAAGACGACGTTCCGCTGCCGGACGTCCAGCACCGGTGGGGCGGACGGCGGGGTCTCGGTGGCGACGGTCATGCCGTCAGCCTCCGGGGTACCGGCGCCGGTCGCGATCCGGTTCGGCCGTTCGGGTGATGCGGCCGGTGGCGGCCCGGGGGAGCGGCCCGGCTGCGTGATCCGGGGGCGGCCCTGGGCAGGTGACGCGGCGTGACGACCCGGGGTGGCGGCCCCGGGAGGGCCGGGCGAGGATGGGCCGAGCGAAGTCGACCGACGGCCGCCCGTCGGCCCGGACGCCCCCGGACCCCCGGGAAGGGGCTCCCATGACCGCCGACCCCCCGCGCAGTTCCCCGCAGCCGACGCAGCCGACGCAGCCAGGCGCCACCGCCGTCGGCGGCCGGGCCGCCGCCCGCCGCTGGCGGGCGCTCGCGGTCTGCCTGGTCGCCGGGTTCATGACCCTGCTGGACGTCAGCATCGTCAACGTCGCGCTGCCGACCGTACGGGACGAGCTGCACATGTCCGACAGCGGCCTCCAGTGGGTGCTCAGCGGCTACGCGCTGGCCTTCGGCCTGGTGCTGGTGCCCTCCGGGCGGCTCGGCGACGCGCGCAGCCGGCGGGCCGTCTTCCTCGCCGGGCTCGCGCTGTTCACCGTGGCGAGCGCGCTCGCCGGCGCGGCGCAGAACCAGGAGTGGCTGGTGCTGGCGCGGCTGTTCCAGGGCGCCGCGGGCGGGGTGCTGGTGCCGCAGGTGTCCGGCTTCATCCAGGTGCTGTTCCAGGGCGCCGACCGCGGCCGGGCCTTCGGCGCGCTCGGCTCGACCATCGGGCTGTCCACCGCCGTCGGGCCGCTGCTCGGCGGCCTGCTGATCCATGTCGTCGGCCCGGAGAACGGATGGCGCTGGGTGTTCCTGGTCAACCTGCCGATCGGCGTCGCCGCGCTGCCGATCGCCTACCGGCTGCTGCCGGCGCCGCCGCCCGCCGCCGAGCGGGCCGGGCACCGGGACTTCGACCCGGTCGGGGTGCTGCTGCTCGGCGCCGGGACGGTCGCGCTGCTCCTGCCGTTCGTCCAGGCGCAGCAGTGGCACGGTGCGACCCGCTGGCTGCTGGTGCCGCTCGCGGCGGTGCTGCTCACCGCCTTCGTCGGCTGGGAGCTGCACTACGGGCGACGGCGCGAACCACTGGTCAGCATGGCGCTGTTCGCGGTGCGCTCGTACGCGGCGGGGACCCTGCTGTCGCTGGTGTACTTCGCCGGGTTCACCGCGATCTTCTTCATCTTCACGCTCTACCTCCAGGCGGGCCTGCACTACTCGGCGCTGACGGCGGGCCTGGCGATCACCCCGTTCGCGGTCGGCTCGGGCGTGGCCGCGGCGGTGGGCGGGCGCCTGGTGAGCCGGCTGGGGCGGCGGCTGGTGGTGGCCGGACTGGTGCTGGTGCTGGCCGGCCTGCTGGCCTCGGCGCTCGCGGTGCAGCTGTGGTCAGGGCCGCACGTGGGCTGGACGACGGCGCTGCCGCTGCTGGTCGCCGGGATCGGCAGCGGGCTGGTGATCGCCCCGAACCAGACGCTGACCCTCCAGCAGGTGCCGGTGGCCAGGGCGGGCAGCGCGGGCGGGGTGTTGCAGACCGCGCAGCGGGTCGGCTCGGCGGTGGGCATCGCCGTCGTCGGCTCGGTGTTCTTCGCCCACGCCGCCGGGCCCCGCCCGGACTGGGCGCTCGCCTTCCGGCTCGGGGTGACGGTCGCGGCCGGCCTGGTGCTGGCCGCGCTGCTGGTGGCGGTCACCGACATGTCCTCCGGCCGGGGCAGCTTCCGGGCCCGCGGGCCCCGGGTGGGGGACGGGCCCTGACCCGGGGCCGGCCCGGATGCCCGGGCCGGACCGGTGGCGGCCGGTGGTCCTGGTGGCCGTCAGTGGTCCCGGCGCCGGATCGCGAGTGCCGCGACGGCCACCGAGGCCAGCGACCAGGCCGCGAAGGTGATCCAGGAGCCCGCGACGGTGGCCGGGTACTCGGACGGGCGCTGGCCCACCAGGGTGGTCCTGGCCAGCCGCTGCCAGGCGGGCAGCGGCAGGGCGTGCAGCAGGTCGGCGCTCCACCGGTAGCGCTCGGTGACCAGCGAGGGGACGAAGAACAGCACCACGACGGTGCCGACCACGGCGCCGGCGCCGTGCCGGATCAGGGTGCCCAGGCCCAGCCCGACCAGTGCGCAGACCGGGCCGAACAGCACCGCCGCCGCGACGTACCGCAGGGCGGCCGGGTCGGTGAGGGACTGTCCGATGCCGGCGTCGGAGAGGATCGCCTGGGTCAGGCCGAAGGAGACGCCCACGGTGAGCACCCCGTAGCCGAACAGCACGGCCGCCGACACGCAGGCCTTGGCGACGATCACCGCCCGGCGGTCGGGCACCGCGGCCAGCGTGGTGCGGATCAGCCCGGTCGCGTACTCGCCCGCGATGACGATCGCGCCGATGCCGCCCGCGACCAGCATCAGGATGTCGCCGGCGGCGAGGTTGAACGCGTCGTTCAGCGCCACCTGCGCCATGACCGCGGGGTCGCCCTCGCCCGGGGTGTAGTGGTCGCGGGTGTACAGCGCGGACTTGAGGCCGGCGGCGACGATCGCCAGGGCGCTGAGGCCGAGCACCCAGCGGACCGAGCGCAGCGACCAGAACGAGATCCACTCGGCGGCCAGCAGGTCGGCGAAGCGGGCGCGGGGCTCGGGGCGGGCGCGGGGCCCGGCGTGGTGGTCGACGGTCGTGGTGCTCAACGGGGCCCTCCGGCGGGGTACTCGACGCTGTCGGCGGTCAGTTCCATGAACGCCTCCTCCAGGGAGGCGCTCGTGGCGGTCAGGGCGTGCAGCAACAGGCGCTGCTCCAGGGCGAGTTCACCGATCCTGGTGGCGTCCAGGCCGGTCACCGCGAGGGCGCCGTCCCGGCCGGTCCCGACGGTGGCGCCCGCCGCCGTCAGCACGGCCGCCAGCCGGTCGGGTTCGGCGGCCCGGACGGTGACGGTGGCCAGCGAGGCCCGGCCGGCCCGGGCCGAGAACTCGGTCAGGCTCTCGTCGGCGATCAGCCGGCCGCGCCCGACCACCACCAGGTGGTCGGCGGTGTGCTCCATCTCGGCCATCATGTGGCTGGAGACGAACACCGTGCGCCCCTCGTCCGCGAGCCGCCGGAACAGTCCGCGCAGCCAGCGCACGCCCTCCGGGTCCAGCCCGTTCAGCGGCTCGTCGAACAGCAGCACCGGCGGGTCGCCGAGCAGCGCGCCCGCGATGCCCAGCCGCTGCCGCATGCCCAGCGAGTAGCCCCTGACGCGGCGCTCGGCCGCCTCGGCGATCCCGGCCTCCGCCAGCACCTCGTCCACCCGCCCGAGCGGGATGCGGTTGCCGCGGGCCAGCACCGTCAGGTGTGCCCGGCCGGTGCGCCCGCCGTGCACGTCGCCCGCGTCCAGCAGGGCGCCGACGTGCCGCAGACCGCGCGGCCGGTCGCGGAAGGAACGGCCCTCGACGGTGACGGCACCGGCGGTGGGGTCGCCCAGGCCGAGGACCAGCCGCAGGGTGGTGGACTTGCCCGCGCCGTTGGGGCCCAGGAAGCCGGTGACCCGGCCGGGGTGGACGGTGAAGGTGAGGCGGTCGACGGCGGTGCGGGCGCGCCGTCCACGGCCGTACCGCTTGGTCAGCTCGGTGACTTCGATCATGGGCTCCACGGTGCCTGGGGGAGCCGGCGGCCCGCATCGGACCGGCGTCGACACTCCCGGGGCGGAGGTCACCCGGGGCCGTACGACCGTGGATGTCACCAGGCCGTACAACCACGGCTGGATGACGGCGTTCCGGGCCGCCGTTACGATCATGGACCATGCCCTCGTCCCCCGCTCAACCGCTGGTCCGGCGCGTCCCGCCCGAGGTCTGGGTCGGCCTCGCCTGGTGCGTGGCCGCCGGCTACCCCGCCGTCCGGATGGGCGGTGACGCCGCCCAGCACCCCGGCGCCGCCGCGCACGGCGGCCTGGCCTTCACCCTGGCCGACACCGTGGTGGCCTTCGCGGGCGCGGCGCTGGTGCGTCGGCTGCCGGTGCTCTCGGTCGCCCTGCTGCTGGTCGCCGCGTTCACCGAGACCGACGGCTGGTCCGCCCGGGCCCAGGTGGCGCCGGGCGCGCTGCTCGCCGTGGACACCGCGCTCTGCCTGATCACCGCCACCCGGCCGCGCCGCAGCTCCAGGGCCGTGTTCGCCCTGGTCATGGTCGTCCTGGTGCTGCACATCGGCATGGTGAGCGGCACCACGGTGGGCATCTTCACCGGCACCCACATCGGCTCGGCCGACGGCGGCGCGCTGCTCGCGCTGGTCGCCTGGCTGGTCGGCCGCTCGGTGCGGCAGAACCGGGAGCACGCCGAGGCGCTCGGCGCCCGGGCGGCCGAGGAGGCGGTCGCGGCCGAACGGCTGCGGATCGCCCGGGAGATGCACGACACCGTGGCGCACAGCCTCGGCATCGTCGCCCTCCAGGCCGGCGCGGCCCGCCGGGTGATCGACCGTCGGCCGGAGCGGGCCAAGGAGGCGCTCGGCGAGATCGAGACCGCCGGCCGGGACACCCTGGCCGCGCTGCGCCGGATGCTGGTCGCGTTGCGCCGGGCCGACGGCGAGGCCTCGGAGGTGGCGCCGCAGGGCCTCGCCGACATCGACCGGCTGGCCGGGGCGACCACCGCCGCGGGGGTGCGGGTGGAGGTCCGGCGGCACGGGGAGCCGGGGCCGCTGCCGCCGGAGGTCGATCTCGCGGCCTTCCGGGTCGTCCAGGAGTCGGTGGCCAACGTGGTGCGGCACGCGGGCGTCGGCGCCTGCGTGGTCGCGCTGGACCACCGGACGACGGGGGAGCTGTCCGTCGAGGTCACCAACGAGGGCCGGGGCCGGGCGCGTGCTGCCGGGCCACGTGGTGCCGTGTCACGTACTGTCGGGCACGTCGGCGCCGGGCCGGGTGCCGGCTTCGGACTGGTCGGGCTGCGGGAGCGGGTCGCCCTGCTGCGCGGCGAGTTCGAGGCCGGGCCGCTGCCCGGGGGCGGGTTCCGGGTCGCGGCCCGGCTGCCGGTGCCCGAAGCCGCCTCGGTGGCGGCCCCGTCGGGCGAGGGGGCAGGCGCGTGATCCGGGTGGTGCTGGCCGACGACCAGCCGCTGGTGCGCGCCGCGCTGGAGATGGTCATCGCCGAGACGGCGGACGTCGAGGTGGTCGGCGAGGCGGGCACCGGGGCCGAGGCCGTCCGGCTGGCCGCCGAACTGCGGCCGGACGTCGTGGTGATGGACATCAGGATGCCCGGCATGGACGGCATCGAGGCCACCCGGCAGGTGACCGCCGAGGGCGGCCCGACCAGGGTGGTGGTGCTGACCACCTTCGACGAGGACGAGCACGTGTACGCGGCGCTGCACGCCGGGGCGTCCGGCTTCCTGGTCAAGGACATGGCGCTGGACGACATCCTCGGCGCGGTGCGGGTGGTGGCCGCCGGGGACGCGCTGATCGCACCGAGCGTCACCCGGCGGCTGATCGGGGCCATCGTGGGCGGTCGCCACCCTCGGTCCGCGCCCGCTCCCGGTGCCCCGGCGGCAGGCCCCGGTTCACCGGCCGGCCTGACCGCGGCCGCCGAGCGGCGGCTGGCGGCGATCACCGCCCGCGAGCGGGAGATCCTCACCCTGGTCGGCCGGGGGCTGTCCAACACCGAGATCGCGGCCGAGCTGGTGCTCAGCATCGCGACCGTCAAGACCTACATGACCCGGCTGCTGGCCAAGCTGGACGCCAGGGACCGGGTACAGCTGGTGATCCTGGCGTACGAGGCGGGCCTGGTCTCCGTGTCCGGCTGACCGGAGGGGCGGAGGACCATGCCCGCCTCCAGAAAACGAGAGGCAGAAACGATTCTGCGCTCAGCGCTTGATCGCCACACCCGCGTACATCGCGATGTCCCGGTCGCGGACGGGCGCCGCGTCCGCGTCCGGCTGCCAGCGGTGCACCAGGGTGACACCCGGGTCGAGCAGCTCGAAGCCCTCGAAGAAGGCCTCCGTCTCGGCCTTGTCGCGGATCTGCAACGGGATGCCGCGCGCGTTGTACTCGCGGCCGACACCGCCCACGCCCACCGGGTCGGTGTCGCCGGTGAAGACCGTCAGGGCGAGGAAGCTGCCGGGTGCCAGGGCGTCCATGAAGCGGCGCACGATGCCCTGCGGGTCGTCCTCGTCCAGCACGAAGTGGACGATCGCGATCAGCGACAGCGCCACCGGCTGGGAGAGGTCTAGCACCTCGCGCAGCCGGGGGTTGTCGATGATCGACTCCGGGTCGCGGAAGTCGGCGTTGACGTAACAGGTGCGGCCCTGCGCGCTGCTGTCCATCAGGGCGCGCGCGTGGGTCAGCACGATCGGGTCGTTGTCCACGTACGCGACCCGGGCCTCGGGAGCGATCGACTGGGCGATCTCGTGCACGTTCGGCGAGGTGGGGATGCCGGTGCCGACGTCCAGGAACTGCCGCACGCCGTACTCCTCGGCGAGCCGGCGCACCGAGCGCTGCATGAATTCGCGGGTGGTGCGCATCGAGATCGGCAGCGACGGCCAGGCCTGCACCGAGGCGTGCGCCGCGACCCGGTCCGCCTCGAAGTTGGTCTTGCCGCCGATGAGGTAGTCGTAGACCCGGGCGGAGTGCGGAACGTCCATCCGCAGGTCCACCGACGGGTAATCCTCCTGCGGACCGTGCTCTGCCCGGACCTCGTTCGCCATGCTCGCCCTCCCGTTGCTGGGGTTCCGTCACCGGCCGCCGCGGTGGCGGCCCATGGTGCGCATGGTAACGGTCGGCCGGTGAGGGAGGGTGACGGGGCCTCAGGCCTGGGCCTCCGGGCGGATCGGTGCCGACAGTGCGGGCCCGGCCTGACGCGGGAGGGCCGCCGCCGGGTCGGAGCCGCCCCGGCCGTGCGCCGCGAGTTCGAGTGCGGCGCCGATCCAGGCCAGGCCGAAGGCCCAGGTGGCCAGCCACTCGCACAGGTACAGCGGCCGCACCGGCCAGCCCGAGCCGACGCCCGTCACCCCGGCCAGGACGGAGAGCGCCAGGGCGGCCAGGATCACCACCCCGGCCACCAGGTAGGCCGCGCCCACCCGGGCCGGCTGGGTGGAGCGCGGGTTGCGGAAGGAGTAGAGGCAGAACATCGCCAGCATGACGAACAGCAGGGCCGCGAAGGCCAGGTGGAACATCCCGACGGTGCGCTCAAGGCCCGAGCTGCCGGCCTGCGACGTCGGGCACAGCGCGACCCCGAGCGCGAACACCCCGGCCGCCGTGCTCCAGCGGTCGTCCCTGCGGTCGAAGCGGTAGCAGATCAGGAAGACCCCGAGCGCGCACAGCCCGCCGACGAAGAGGTTCCGGGTGTCGGTGTAGTACGAGGCGCTCATCGAGCCCGGCCAGAAGTCGTCGGTGCCGCGCCCCGTCACCTCGGCGGCCAGCCAGTTGCCGAACGGCAGGGCCGGGGGCAGCAGGATGCCTGTCAGGCCGACGCCGAGGCGCAGCATCGCGATGGTCCGAACGTCCTGGATGCTCCGCCGGACACCGGCGGGATTCTGCGCGAGAGAGTCGTGCGTCACGGACGCCTCCTTGCCTTCCGCGCGGGCACCGGGGCCCGCGGATCCTCCGGTCGCGGGGGGACGGCGTGGGGCGGTGCGGACGGGCACCGCCGCACAACTGAGCGACCGTCATTTGTGTACCCGCATCGGCGTTCGACGCACCACCGATTTGAGTGGTTTACGCCCGAGGTGGCCGCCCGGAGAACCCGGGGTGGCCATCTGCTACGGCTGTGCGCACCCCCTCGGTTCAACTCCCCGGCGGGAGTCCGGATCAGCGGCTCCCAATAGGCCGACACCTTCTGCCCGAAGCCGAATTGATCCACGCCATTCCCTTCCGATCACTGATCGGATCTGACGGCATCGTCCGCTGTCCTGCCTCGGGGTGGTGCTGGAGACGCTGGTCGCCGGCCGGCGGCAGATCGCCACCGAACTGCGCGCGGGGGAGGGGGAGCCGTGAGGACGGGCGGAGCGGGTAACGGCGAGGCGGCCCGGTCATGGTGACCGGACCGCCTGGTACCCCGTCGCGCGGACCGCTCAGCCGGTGGGCTGCCGGGTGCGCGCGATCAGCGCGTTGAGCAGTGCCGCGCCGCGCTCGGCGTCGTCGACGCTGACCGCGAAGTCCGTGCCCCGGCGGGTGCGGACCACCAGGCAGACGCCCCCGCGCAGCATCACGGTGGTGCCGAGCCCGTTGACCCGGTAACCCCAGCCGCCCGCCTGCGCGGCGGTGCGCCGCTCGGCGCGGGCGGAGTCCAGCTCGGCGGGGGACCAGTGGCGGGCGGGCCGGCCGAACGGGCCGAAGCCGACGGTCAGGCCGCGGGCGGTCACCCGCGCCCGCACCGAGGAGCAGGCGAGCGAGGCGAGGGAGACGACGGCGCACGGCACCACCAGCGGCCAGCCAGGACCGGCGACCCCGCTCGCGGCGGCCACCACTCCCGCCGCCGCGGCCAGTCCGGACACCGCCGCGACCAGTTGCAGCCACGGATTGGCGGCCCGGGACAGCCAGACGAACCGCTCGCCCGGCGGCACCTCCAGCGCCGGTTCCCCGGCTGCCGGGAGCGGCTCGGGCCGGGCGCCGTAGCGGCGGCAGGCCAGCCAGGTCAGCAGTCCGGCGAGGCCGGTGGCCAGCAGCACCAGGGCCACCTCGATGCCCATCGGCGCGACGTCCTGCCAGCGGGCGCGGTCCAGGTTGGCGTGCACGATGGAGGTCTGCGCCCCCGTCAGCAGCACCCCGCCGGTCGCCAGCGTGACCGCCGCTGCCCCGGGCGTCCGGCCGGCCCCGTACCGTCGCAGGGCCACCGAGACCAGCACCAGGACGGCCCAGAACGCGGCAGGGAACAGCGTGGCCGCCGTCACCGACATCGAGCCGTCCGGCTCCCGCCCGCCCCAGTGGGTGGCCAGCGGGTCCGGCAGCCGGTGGCGTGCCGTCAGCGGCAGTGCGATCAGCAGCGCCAGTACGCCGGCCGACCAGACCGCCGCGGCCCAGAGGGCGCCGGGGCGTGCCGGCCCGTGTGCCGGCGGCTGTGCCGTGGCGCCCTTCGAAATCGTCCCCTCGTCCGTCACGAGATCCCCCTGATCATGTCCACGAGATCGTTCCTGCTGTAGCCGGCCCTGGCCGCGTCCGCGACCAACGTCCGTACCCGGTCCACCAGTTCGGAGCGAGTGTCGGCGCCGGCCGCGATCGTGATGCCGCGGCCCCGGCGGAACTCCAGTACGCCCTCGTCGCGCAGCGTGCGCAGCCCGCGCAGGACGGTGTTGGTGTTCACCCCCAGCGCCAGGGAGAGCTCCCTGGCCGGGGGCAGCTTGTCCCCGGGGGCGCACTCGCCCTCGGCGACGGCCCGTCTGATCGCGCCCGCGACCTGTTCGTGCAACGGTCGGGTGTCTCCGACATCCAGCTTCAGCAACATGGTGCTACTGACGATAGCACCATGCGTGTTTATGTGCGACGGTCCGGGGAGGGACGCGGCGGACCGGAAGGGGACGGGCGCGGCGAGGGAGGGGACGGACCCCGCGGGCCCGCCCCCTCCCTCGCCGACCGCTACTTCCGCTCGTCCTCGATCAGGCCGAACTCCTGCATCAGCTCCCCGATCTCGGTGGCCTCCAGTCGGCGCAGCAGTCGCTTGCGCAGGAACTCGGGCCCCGGCAGGTCGAGTTCGGCGCCGTCCCGGAGCCGGGTGGTCGCCGCGAGCAGCTTGCGCACGTCGTAGGTGGAGTTGAACACCTCGGGCACGCCGCGCTCGACCCCGAGCAGCCGGTAGACGGCCTCCATGCCGGTGCGCACCGAGTACTCGGTGGTGAAGACGCAGTCCCGGGTGGTCTCCGCGAACTGGCCGATGAAGGCGAAGTTGACGGCGCCCTCGGGCACCACGTCCGGCCGGTCGCCCGCGTGCCTGGGCAGGAAGAAGGACGTCACGTACGGCATCATCACCGGCACGCAACGGGCGGCCCGCGCGGCCAGTTCGGGAATCTCCCCGACCGGCACGCCCAGGTGGTACAGCCATTCCCGGGTGATCTCCTCGCCGGTGCACTCCTGCATCGGCTTCTTCACGAAGTCGCCGGGGCGGTCGACGAACAAGGAGTAGACCCAGACGACGACCTGGTCGGCGGGCTGCTGCTTGAAGTGCGGCTGGCGGTTGACCGTCCAGCTCAGCAGCCAGGAGGAGTCCCGGGCGGTGACGATGCCGCCGGTCACGACGCCGCCGCCGAACGGGTCGCGCCTGGCCACCTTCCGGATGTGGTGCGGGATGCGGGCGTCCAGCGTGGTGACCGTCGCCGACTCCCACTTGCTCTCGGCGATGTTGCCGCAGAACACCTCGGGGCGGCCGAACGCCGGGTCCTTGGCGGCGATTCGGCGCCACAGGTCCCAGGCGGGGGCCGGACCCTCGTCCAGCCGGGCCGGGGTGTGCTGGTCGCCGTCGTCGGAGTTCTCGGTCAGCGAGCCGATGGTGGTGAACACCAGGTCGTCCGGGCCGAGGTCCACACCGCCCTCCCGGCCGGCCTCCCGCCAGTGGATCCGGGTGGCCTGCTTGCGAACGGGGGAGCCGTCGGCGGCCGGCGAGAGGTCGAAGTCGATGTCGGTGACCTCGACCTCGTAGCGGAACCGCACGCCCTGGCCCATCAGCCAGCGGGTCAGCGGCAGGACCATGGACTCGTACTGGTTGTACTTGGTGAACTTCAGCGCGGACAGGTCCGGCAGCCCGCCGATGTGGTGGATGAAGCGGTGCAGGTAGAGCTTCATCTCCAGCGCGCCGTGCCACTCCTCGAAGGCGAACATGGTGCGCCAGTACAGCCAGAAGTTGCTGTCCAGGAAGTTCCGCGAGAAGACCTCGTCGATCCGCTTGCCCTCCAGTTCCTCGCGGGTGGCGAGGAAGACGCGGACCAGGTCCTTCTGCGCCCTGTCGTCGAGCGCGAACCGGCCGTCCGTACGGGCGTCCTGGCCGCGGCGCTCGGTGACCCGCTGGAGCGAGAAGTTCGGGTCGTCCTTGTTGAGCCAGTAGAACTCGTCCAGGACGGACGCGCCCTCGACCTCCAGCGAGGGCACCGAGCGGAAGAGGTCCCACAGGCACTCCATGTGGTCCTCCAGCTCGCGTCCGCCGCGGACCACGAAGCCCTTCTCGGGCACCTCGATCCCGTCCAGCGCGCCGCCGGCCAGCTTCAGCCGCTCCAGGACGGTGACCCGCTCGCCGGGCACCTGTCCGTCCCTGACCAGGAACGCCGCCCCGGCCAGCGCCGCGAGCCCCGACCCCACGAACCACGCCCGCTTGCGTTCGGCCCCCTCCGGCTTCCTCGGTCGGGCGAACGCCTCGTAGTTGCCGCTGCTGTAGTACAAGCCCGTGCTCCCTAGAAAGTTCGACATCGAACCGCCCGTCGGGCATGCCGCTCCCGGCGGGCCGTCTCCATCCACCCATCCGGTGATGATCTTCGCCCGCTGAATCGGCCGAACGGGTGAGGTGCGGGTGGCGCGGGTGCTGGGCGGGCCGCGTATGGAGGGCGTTGGGAACCCGGCCCGGAGCGTCAGGAAGCCGTCAAGGAGGGCAGGTCAGACCCGGTGGCGGCGGTTGGGTGGAGCACGACGGAGAACGCGGACCACACGAGGACGGATCATGCAGGGCAACGGGAGTCCGAAGACCGGGCCCAGGGTGGTGGTCGGGGTCAGCGGGTCGCTGGCGAGCCTGGCCGCACTGCACCGGGGCGTCGCCGAGGCCCGCGACCGCGGTGCCCTCCTGGTGCCGGTGCTCGCCTGGGAGCCGCCCGGCGGCGAACACGGCTACCGGCGCTCGCCCTGCCCGCCGCTGCTCGCGGCCGTCAGGGAGGCCGCCGAACAGCGCCTGCGCGACGCCCTCGACGCGGCATTCGGCGGCACCGACCCCGGTGTGCCGCTGCGCCCGGTGGTGATCCGCGGCGACACCGGCCCGGCCCTGCTCCACGTCGCCGACCGGCCGGACGACCTGCTGGTGCTCGGCCACGCCGGCGGCCCGCTGCGCCGCGGGCTGCGGCGCGCGGTGCCCGGCTACTGCGCCCGGCGGGCGGGCTGCCCGGTCCTCACCGTCCCGGTGCCCGAGCTGCTGCGCGACCTGCGCAGGATGGAGACGGCCCACCGCCGCACCCGCCGGCACCTGTCGGCCGGACCGGCACCCGAACTCCTCGCGGTGGAGCGGTAGTCCGCGACGCGCAGGCGCCGCCCGGGGACGCGGGTGGAACGTCGCAGGGCGAGCAGAGCGGGCACCGGTGGGTGATCGTCCACGCGCCGTCCGCCCGGACCGAGAGGCCCGGCCATCGGGCCGCCGAAGTCGGCCGCCCGGTCACCGGGTGGGACGTGCCGGAGGTGCCGAGCACCTGGGTGCTCCGACAGGGAGCGGGGCCCGCGCACGGCGTCCGGCTCAGGGTGCCGTATTGACGCGTTCTTGTCGTGCGGATGATTCTCAAGAATGGGGAAAGCGGGCATACAGTTCGAGTAAAGCAACAGTCGTGGGAGGGGCCCGATGGAGACGACCATGCTGGAGCCGGACTGGCACGCGCTCGGCGGGCCGGGTGGCGGGCTGCGGGGGACGGAACACCTCCTGCTCGCCGTGGCCCGGGAGGCAGGCCCCGCCGGTGCGGCCCTCGCCGACGCCGGGGCGGGCGCGGACACCCTGCGCGCCCTGCTCGGGGAGCGCGACGGCCGCTGGACCGCGGAGGACGGGCACGCCGCCGCCGTGCCGGCCCGGGAGGTGCTCGGCGCCGCCGGCGAGGGCGGCCCGCTGCTGAGCGCGTCCGCCGCCCGGGCGCTCACCGCCGCGACGGAGCGGGCCCGCCGGGACGGCGAACCGGCCTGCACCGCCGCCCACCTGCTGCGCGCCCTGCTCGCCGAGGAGGACACCCGCGCCGCCGAACTGCTGCGCGCTGCCGGCGTCGCGCCGCAGGCGGTGCTGGACCGGCTGGACAGGCCGGATGAGCCGGACGGCCCGGGCGCCCTCGACCCGCTGCTGCTCCCCACCCGGGAGGCGCTGCTCGCCCGCCGCGCCCACCCGGCCCCGCGCTGGAAGCGCCTGCTGCGGTCGGGGCCCGGCGGCCCGGCGGCCTGGATCCGACTGGAGGCCGACGCCCAGGCCGAACGCCTCGGCCGCCGCACGCCCGGCACCGAGCACGTCCTGCTCGCCCTGCTGGCCGTTCACGAAGTGGCCCTCAGGGAGCCGCGGTCGGCGGAGGAGAGCGGCGTCGGAGAGCTGCTCGCCGGGCTCGGCCTCGGCTACGCCAGGGCGCGCGCCGCGCTCGACTCCGGCGAGGTCACGCTGGCCGCGGACCCGCGCGCGGTGGACGCCTACCTGGCGGACGTCGCAGGTCAGGGCACCGAACAGCTGCTCCGGACGTTGCTGGAGGAGGACACCAGGGCCCGACGGCTGGTCGAAGCCCTGCGCGCCTGAACGCCGCGGCAGCGAGATCCGCGGGCACCGAACGGAAGGGACACCCGATGCACGTCACCCTCGCCGAGGAGCTGATGCTGCTCTCGCTGGACGACGAGTCCGGCGTGGCGAAGGACGCCGCCACCGCAGCCTGGGCCGTCACCGGAGGCATCCTGGCCGAGCTGGTGCTGGCCGAACGGGTCGCGCTCGACGACGGACGGCTCACCGTCACCGACCGGACCCCGACCGGCGAGCCGCTGCTGGACGGCCGGCTGGCCCGGCTCGACGCATGGGTCGCCGGACGCCGTGCGGGCCGGGCCAAGGCGGCCGACTGGCTGACCAAGGACCGGTCCACGGCGGTCGCCGACGCCGTCGGCCGGCTGTGCGAGCGCGGTCTGGTGGTCGAGGAGCGCCGCCGCGCGCTGGGCATCTTCCCCGTCCGCCGCTACCCGGAGGCGGACGGCAGCGTGGAGCGCGAACTGCGCGAGCGGCTGGCCGCGACCGTGCTGCACGGCGTCGAACCGGACGTGCGCACCGCCACCCTGGTGGCCGTGCTGCACGGAACCAGGCTGCACCGGCTGGCCTTCCCGGAGCTGCCCCGCAGGAAGGTCGAGCCGCGTTTCGCCGAGATCGCCGCCGGCGACGGGGCGGCCGAGTCCGTCCGCCAGGCGATGCGGACCATGCAGCTCACCATGGCCGCCGTCATCGCGGCGACGTCGGCCGCGACCACCGCCGCCTCCGCCTGAGCACGCCGGGCGGGCCGCTCGCCGACGCGTGCGGCCCGTCCGGCCCGTCCGGCCCGTCCGGCCGGGGCGCTCGGAGCGTCAGAGCACCGTGGCGCCGAGGGTGATCGCGCCGAGCACCACCAGCACCCCGAGCGCGAGGAACCCGTACTCCAGCGCTGCCCGCTCCCGGCCGTCCACCAGCACCTGCCGAGGGTCCGCCGGGTCGTAGCGGACCGGCACGAAGCCGCCGTCCGGCAGCGGGTGGCGGGTGGTGGACGGGACGGGGGAGAAGACCTCGACCACCCGGCCGTCCTCGGTCTCGAACTGGAGCAGGGGCCGCGGCGGCAGCGCGATGTCCTCCGGGGCCAGGGCGCGGGAGCGCACCAGTGCCCGCACCGGGACGCCGACCCGGCGCAGCCGCCGCAGTTCGCGCAGCCCGACCGCCCCGGCGAGGTAGGCGACCACGCCGCCCAGGGCACCGAACACCACCACGGCGAACCCGGCCGTACCGCCCATCGCCGCCTCCCTGTCCGCGACTCCCCCCAGGGCTCCAGTATCACGCGGACGAGGCGCTCTTGACGCCCCGGAACGGTCCAGTCCACTCTGGACGGCGGCATGTTCCTGTCACCGTCGGCCTCCCGCCACCCCGGCGCCGGCCCCGACCACCGCAAGGAGCACCGTCCGTGACCAAGCGCCCCGCCGTCCTCGCCGCGCTCACCACCCTCGCCGCCCTCACCCTCGGCTCCGCCGCCCCGGCCGCCGGCGCCGCCGCCCCGCCCGTGGTCAAGGTCGGTACCGCCAAGCAGCTCCAGGCCGCGCTCGCCGCCGCCGTGCCCGGCCAGACCATCCAGCTCGCCGACGGCACCTACTCCGGCAACTTCAAGGCCACCACCCCCGGCACCGCCACCGCCAGGATCACCCTCACCGGCTCCGCGAACGCCGTCCTCACCACTCCCACCGGCGGCGGCTACGGCCTCCACCTCAACGGCGCGGGCTACTGGACCGTCCAGGGCCTCACCGTCACCGGCGCCCAGAAGGGCATCATGGCCGACGCCGCCGAATACGTGCTGCTCGACGGCGTGACGGTCCACCACACCACCATGGAGGGCGTGCACTTCCGCAACTCCAGCGCCCACGGCACGCTGCGCGACTCGCGCGTCCACGACACCGGCCTCAGCCGGGACGGCATGGGCGAGGGCGTCTACGTCGGCACCGCCAACACCCTCTCCGACCGCAGCGACTTCGTGCGGATCACCGGCAACACCTTCGGCCCGAACATCGGCGGCGAGAACGTGGACCTCAAGGAGGGCACCACCGGCGGCCTGGTCTCCGGCAACACCTTCGACGGCGACGGCCTCACCGGCCGCAACCACGACGACTCCTGGATCGACGTGAAGGGCAACGGCTACGTCGTCGAGAACAACACCGGCAGGCGCACCACCGACGACGGCTACCAGACCCACGGCGTCCAGCCGGGCTGGGGCTGCGGCACCGTCTTCCGGGGCAACCGCTCCGACCTCACCGGCGCCACCGGGCCCGACCGGTACGCGATCGACGTGACCAACCACGACCCGGCGACGTGCCCGGTGACGATCGGCGCGGGCAACACCGTCACCGGGGGCCGGGGCCTGGTGAACCCCGGCGTCCCGGTGGGCTGAGGCCGCTACAGCGCGTCGAGCGGCACGTCCGGGTCGGCCAGCGCCTTGGTGTCCACCACCCGCCCCGAGCGCACCAGTTCGCGGATCGGGTCGGTGACGTCCCAGACGTTGACGTTCATCCCGGCGAGCACCCGGCCGCCGGACAGCCAGAACGCGATGAACTCGCGGGTGGCCGGGTCGCCGCGGAACACCACCTGGTCGTAGCCGTCCGGTTCGACGTAGCCGACGTACTCCATGCCGAGGTCGTACTGGTCCGTGAAGAAATAGGGAACCCGGTCGTACACCGCGTCCGGCTGCCCGAGCAGCGCGCGGGCGGCGGTCTGCGGCTGGTTGAGCGCGTTGGCCCAGTGCTCGACCCTGACGTGCTTGCCGAACAGCGGGTGGTAGGCGTTGGCGACGTCGCCGGCCGCGTAGACGTCCGGGTCCGAGGTGCGCAGGTGCCGGTCGGTCTTGATGCCGTTGTCGACGTCGAGACCGGCCGCCTCGGCGAGGCCGGTGGCGGGGGAGATGCCGATGCCGACCACCACCGCGTCGGCGGCCACCGTCGTGCCGTCGGCGAGCTCCACCCCGTTCACCGTGCCGCCCTCGCCGGTCAGCGCGGCCACCCTGGCGCCGAAGCGCAGGTCCACGCCGTGCTCCCGGTGCAGGTCGGCGAAGACCTGGGCGACCTCCCGGCCGAGCACCCGCAGCAACGGCAGCTCCAGCGCCTCCAGCACCGTCACCTCGGCGCCGGCCTCGCGGGCCGCGGCCGCCACCTCCAGGCCGATCCAGCCCGCGCCGATCACGGCGATCCGGGCGCCCGGCCGCAGCGCGGCCCTGATCGCGTCGCTGTCCTCGACCCGGCGCAGGTAGAGCACCCCGTCCTGGTCCGCGCCCGGCACCGGCAGCCGGCGCGGCACCGAGCCGGTGGTCAGCAGCAGCTTGGCGTACTCCACCCGGCCGTCGTCCGCGAGCGTCACGGCGTGCCCGGCCGGGTCGATCGCGGCGACCGCCGTGCCCAGCCGCAGCGTGACGTCGTGCTCGGCGTACCACTGCGGCGGGTGGACGTAGATCTTCTCCCGGGGCGTCTTGCCCTGGAGGTAGCCCTTGGACAGCGGCGGCCGTTCGTACGGGCGCTCGTGCTCTTCACCGATCAGGACGATGCCGCCCCGGTACCCGGCCTCGCGCAGCGCCTCGGCGGCCTTGGCGCCGCCCAGGGACGCCCCGACGATGACGACCGGGCGCTCCCGCCCGCCGCTCGTGCCGCCCGCTCCGGTCGTCCCGGTGTCCGTGCCCGCCATGCTCGACTCCTCGCTCTCCGACCGTGATCGGGGCCAGCCTGCCTCCGTTCGGGTGGCCTGTCGAGAGCGCACCTGGCGCGCCGTGCCGCGCTCGCCCGTACGAGTGAACCCGAGGCCTCAGGCGGTCATCGCCTCCCTGACCAGCGCGGTGTCGGTGAACTGCTCGAAGCGCACGATCCGGCCGCCCCGCACGGTGAAGCGGTGGGCGACCCGGACCGCGAGCGGCTTCCCGGTGGCCCGGTGGACGGCCGTGTAGCGGCCCAGCACCACCACGGTCTCGCCGTCCACCACGTAGGTGTCGTCGTGCGCCGTCCAGTTGTCCCACTCGGCGGCCAGCCGCTCCATCACGTTGGCGGTGACGCCCTTCGGGGTCCGGTAGGTGCCGGCCAGCGGGAAGCCAGCCATCTCGGTCCACTCGACGTCCTCGGCCAGCGTGGCGCGCAGCGCGGCCAGGTCGCCCCTGGCGGAGGCCAGGTACTGGCGCCGCACCACGTCGGCGGGGACGGTCGACTCGGCGAACTCGGCGACGTCCCTGGGGATCTCGATCACCGCCCGCTCACCCCCAGGCCATCTCGCCCAGGGCGACCTTGGTGCCGATGTCCACCGCGATCCGCAGTCCCAGCTTCGGGAACCGCCGCTCCAGCGCCTCCCTGGCGGCGGCCGCGTCGCCGGCCCGGCCGATCTCCGTCTCGAAGGCCCGCAGGTAGGCGCGGGTGTGGTCGACGGCGTTCAGGTCGGTGGGCGCGCCGGCGATCCGGTGGCCGGCCGCCACCCAGGTCGGGTGGAGCGCCTCGATGCCGTCCAGCAGGTCGATCCAGGCGGCCCGTTGGGCGGAGGTGGGGGTGTCGGCGGTCCACACGTGCAGGCCCTCGAAGAGCAGCACCCCGCCCAGTACGGCGCGGTGGTGCTGCTGCCAGAGGTAGTGGCGGTCCGGCAGGTGGAAGTCGGCGCCGCGCAGCTCGAAGCGGTGGCCCTCGAAGACCAGCTCGTCCCCGTGCAGCACCTCGGGCCGCACCAGCCGGGTGGGCAGCTCCGGGCCCAGGTGCGCCCAGGCGCCCAGCTTGGCCTCGTACGTCTCCTGGATGTGCTCGACGGTCGAGGCGGTGGCCAGGAAGCGGGCCTGCGGGAAGGCGTCCTGTACCTCCTGGGCGCCGAAGTAGAAGTCCGGGTCGCCGTGGCTGACGAAGACGGTGGTCAGCCGCTTGCCGCTCGCCCGGACCCGTTCGACCAGACGGCGGCCGTCCGAGCGGGTGAATCCGGCGTCCACCAGCAGCGCGTCGTGCGGCCCCGTGACCAGCACGGAGGTCTTGTTGAGCGAGCTGTCGGGGCTGTCGACGATCTCGAAGTCGAGTGCACTCACGTTTGAGTCCTTCCTCCGGTCGGGCACGCCTCGCCGCCAGGATCGGCTCTGGGCGCGCCATCCGCATCCGGAAGGGCCGGGGCCTGCCCGGCGGATCTCCGCCGGGGCCGCGACACCGGGGCGCGCCCCACCCCCGGGTCCAGGGCGAGAGGTCGCTGCTGGTGGCCACCGCGAGGGTCCGGCCGGTCGGCGAGAAGCCGGCCGCGCGGAAGGTGGACCGGCCGGAGTCGAGGACCAGCCACCAGCTCTCCCCGTGCTCGCCCTGCCACGGCCCCCGGCCGCCGGCGAGCAGCACCCGGTGGTGCGGCCACTCCGGGGCGACCACCTCGATGCGCCAGCCGCCCTCGGCGCCGGTGTGCAGTCCGCCGCCCCACAGCCCGGCCACCGGGATGCGCACGTCCGTGACCTGGCCGAGGCCGGGGCAGGAGAGGTCGCCGCCGTCCGGGTGCTCGGCGGGGTCGTGGTCACGGGCCGGCTTGAAGCCGGTCACGGCGTCGAACAGGCCGTGCCCGCCGTGCGAGACGGTCAGCACCAGGTCGTGCCCGCTCTCCGGGTGGACGGCGAAGCCGATGCCGAGCAGCCCGTCGACGGACTGAAGGCCCCGGCCGCCCGGGAACCCGGGAGCCCGGGAGCTCGGGGACGCGGGAACAGCGGCCGCCCGGAACACGTTCGTCCGGTCATGACCGACGACAGCACCCCCGAGATCCTCCGCTACGCCGCCTTCGCCACCCGCCCCGAGGGCGGCAACCCGGCCGGCGTGGTGCTCGACGCCACCGGGCTGAGCGACGAGCGGATGCTCGCCATCGCCGCCGAGGTCGGGTACTCCGAGACCGCCTTCCTGACCGCGGGACCGGCCGAAGGGGCCTACCGCGTACGGTACTTCAGCCCGCTCGCCGAGGTGCCGTTCTGCGGGCACGCCACGGTCGGCGCCGCCGTCGCCGTGGCCGAGCACACCCGGCCGGGGCGGTACGTCTTCGCGACCGCGGCCGGGGACGTCCCGGTCGAGGTCGAGCGCGGCGCCGACGGGCTGCTGCGTGCCACCCTCACCAGCGTGGAGCCGAAGGTCGAGGAGGTGCCGGCGGCCGACGTCGAGGAGGCGCTCGCGCTGCTCGGCTGGTCCGCCGCCGACCTCGACCCGGCGCTGCCGCCCCGGATCGCCTACGCGGGCGCCCGCCACCTGGTGCTGCCGGTCGCCACCCGCGGGCGGCTGGCCAGGCTCGACTACGACTTCGACGGCCTCGCCGCCCACATGCGCGCCCGCGACCTGACCACCCTCCAACTCGCCTGGCGGGAGGCCCCCGAGGTCTTCCACGTCCGCGACCCGTTCCCGGTCGGCGGCGTGGTCGAGGACCCGGCCACCGGCGCCGCCGCGGCCGCCTTCGGCGCCTACCTGCGCGACCTCGGCGCGGTGGCGGCCCCGGCGGTGCTGACGCTGCACCAGGGCGAGGACCTGGGCCGTCCGGGCGTCCTGCGGGTCGAACTGCGGGCGGAGGACACCCGGGTGCGCGTCTCGGGCACGGCGGTGGCGATCGGCTGACGTGGGGCGCGGGCCTCAGGGCGGGGGCGGCAGCAGGACCTGCTCGCCCTCGCCCCGGGGCCGGGCACCTCGGCGCCCCCGTGCCCGGTCGACGGTCACCGCACCGGACGCGGTCGGAAAAGCGTTGGCATGTGCCCGCCCCGGTGGGTGAAGCTGCTCGGATGCAGCGAGCGAGCAGTCGGACCGTGACGGTCGATCTCACCTTCGGCGACGAGTACTTCGGGCTGCTGGGCCCCTACGAGGTGGAGGTCGGCTGGTGGTCCTCCGTGGACGGGGTGGTCGCGCGGGCGGCGGAGGCGGCCGGGGTGCCGGTGCTGGTGACGCGGCTGGTCGACGGGCACAGCGAGGAGCCCGGCCACGGCGGGTGGGTGCGCTACCACGCGGAGGCGCTGCGCCGGCCGGCCGCGCTCGGCTCCCGCCCCCTGGACGGTGACACGGCCGCGCTGCTCGGCCCCGCCGAGCGCCGCGCCGCCTGGGCCACGCCGCGAGGCCTGGGCGAGGCGCTGGCCTGGGCGGAGGCCGAACTCGCGGCCGCCGGGCGCCCGTTGGCCGGGCCCGCGCGGCAGATCCGCACCTGGAACCTCTCCGGTCTCCTCCGCCTCCCCACCGCCACCGGCGCCGACGCCTGGCTGAAGACCACGACGCCCACGTTCAACGCCCTTGAGGGTGAGGTCATCGCGCTGCTCGGCGGCGTCGACCGCGGGCTCGTCCCGACCGTCCTCGCCGCCGACCCCGCCGGTGGGCGGCTGCTGCTCGACCACGTCCCCGGCGAGGACTGCTGGAGCCCGTCCGCCGGCACCGTCGCCGACGTCGTCCCCCGCCTGGTCGCCGCCCAGGCGGCGCTCGCCGACCGCCGGGGCGACCTGGCCGCCCTGCGCGACCGCACCCCCCGCACCCTGGCGGCCCAGCTGACGACCCTGCTGGACCGGCGTGCCGCGGAGACCGGCCTGACGCCCGGGGAACTGGACCGCTTGGGCGCCTTCGCGGCCGGCCTGTCCGGGCTGCTGGAGCGGCTCGCCGCCTGCGGCCTGCCCGAGACGCTGCTGCACGGCGACTTCCACCCCGGCAACTGGCGCTCCGACGGCGCGAACGCGGTGGTCGTCGACTACGCCGACTCCTGCCTCGGCCACCCCGCCCTGGACGGGCTGCGCCCGCGCGCCTACCTCGCCCCGGAGGCCTGGCAGCACCATGCCCGGGTCTGGACGGAGGCCTGGCGACGGCACGCCCCCGGCTGCGACCCGCGGCGCGCGCTCGAACTCGCCGAGCCGCTGTACCACCTGTCCTACGCCCTGCGCTACCAGGAGTTCCTGGACCACATCGAGCCGAGCGAACGCCCCTACCACGAGGGCGATCCGGCCGCCGAGCTGCGCGCCGTGCTGGCCTGCGGCCCGAGTGACCGGCGGGCGTAGACTGCCGAGGTGGAACGACCGACACCGGCCCCCGTCCTGCCCGAACTTCCCCTGCAGGAGCTGGAGTGCTTCTCCGTCCTCGTCCACCAGCTGCACTTCGGGCGGACGGCGGAGCGCCTGGGCCTCTCGCAGGGGCGGGTCTCCCAGCTGATCAAGCGCCTGGAGAACCGGGTCGGCGCGCCGTTGTTCCGACGCACCAGCCGCCGGGTCGAGCCGACGGAGCTGGGACGGGCGCTGGCCGGACAGGTGGTGCCCGCCTTCGAGCGGCTCAGGGAGGGCTACGACGCCGCCCGGGCCGGGGCCGCGACGGCGAGGCCGCTTCGGCTGGGCTTCCAGTGCGCGGTGTACGAGCCGGTCGCCCGGGTGATCGCGGGCCTGCCGGAGGGGTCGGCGCGGCTGGTCGAACTGCCGTGGGCGGACCCGTTCTCGCACCTCGCCCGGGGCGAGGTCGACCTGGCCATCGTGCTCGGTCCGTGCCGGGAACCGGGGCTGGAGGTGCTGATGGAGTTCTCCCGGCAGCCGGTGTGGGTGGCGGTCTCCGCCGCGCAGCGCCCGGTCGGGATGGACGGGGCGGACGGTGCGGACGGGGTGAGCGCCGAGGACCTGGCCGCGCTGCCGCTGGTCGGGCCGAGTGGCCCGGCGCCCGAGTACTGGCGGCAGGTGAACGCGCCCCGGCGGACGACGGGCGGGCGCGAACTGACGTACGCGGCGGGTGCGGCCACCATCCAGGAGGGGCTGTCGATGGTGGCCGGCACCCGCCGGGGGCTGCTGCTGTGCGAGCGCAGCACGACGTACGTCCAGCGGCCGGACATCCGTTTCCTGCCGGTGCCGGAGCTGGAGCCGACCACGCTGGAGGTGGTCGCGAACGAGCGGCGGCCGCATCCGATGGCGGCCGGGTTCGTGGAGCTGCTGGCCGGACACGTCGACTGAGCCCCCGGTGACACCGGCCGGTCGAGCAGCCGGCCGGGCCGCCGGTCATGCTGCCGGTCGGGCGTCGGGCCTGGCGAACAGGGCGATCAGCAGCCCGACCGCCGCCAGCCCGGCCGCGGTGAACAGGACGGCGTGGTTCCCGGCCCGGTCGACCACCAGCCCGCCGGCGAGGGAACCGAGCGCGATGCTCGCGTTGAACACGCCCGCCCAGACCGCCGCCGAGGCCTCGATCCCGGCCGGGTCCGCGATGCGGACCCAGGTCTGGGTGGAGACCGACACCCCGCCGTACGAGACGCCCCAGAGGACCAGGACGAGCAGCACGGTGACGACTCCGCCGGTGGCGTACGGGAGCAGGACGGCGGCCAGCGTGACCCCCGCGAGGGCGACGGCGACGGCGGTCCTCGGGCGGCGCCCGGACAGCGGGCCGAGGGTGAAGTTCCCGGCGACGCCCGCGAGTCCGTACACCAGCAGGCAGGCGGCGATCACGCCGCCGCTCAGGCCCGCGCCGGCTTCGAGGACCGGGCGGACGTAGGTGTAGCCGGCGAAGTGGCCGAGCACGACGAAGGCGGTGATCGCGATCCCGGCGGCGACGCCCCGGTGGCGCGGGGCGCCGCCCGGCCCGCCGGGCCGTCCGCGCTCGTGCACCGGCAGTGCGGGCAGGGTGACGGCGAGGACGGCGGCGGAGACGACACCGAGCAGGGCGAGCGCCCAGAACGCGGCGCGCCAGTCGAGCAGTGCGGCCAGGTAGGCGCCCAGCGGGATGCCGAGCACCGAGGCGATGGAGACGCCGGAGAAGATCAGCGTCATCGCGAGCGCGACGCGCGGGCCGTCGGCGAGACGGGGGCCGACGCCGGCGGCGAGGCCCCAGACGATGCCCATGGCGGCGCCGAGCAGGACGCGGCCGGCGGACAGCACCGCGAAGTCCGGTGCCAGTGCGGTCACCGCGTCGGCCAGGGCGAGCAGCAGCATGAAGGCGACCAGGACGGTCCTGCGGTCGCGTGGGCCGACGAGCCGCGGGGCGAAGATTGAGAGGACGGCGGCGATCAGGCCGGTGATGGTGAGGGAGAGCCCGGCGACCCCGTCGGTGACCCCGAGGCTGTGGGACATCGGGGTGAGCAGGCCGACCGGCATCATCTCGGAGGACACCACGGTGAAGGTGGCGAGTGCCACGGCGAGGACCGGGGACCAGCGGTGGGCACCGGGTGGACCGGTGGGTGGGGCGAGGGTTTCCGCGTCTGTCATGCGGCCAGCTCACCAGCCGGCGGACGGGTCGAACAAGATCGATAAGCTCATCGACCCATCAGCCTGGCTCATCGATCATTCGGTGGCTCCCGGTGCCTCCCGGTGGCTCCCGTCGCGACGACCGCGGCGGGAGCCACCCGGGCGGGCTCAGTCCGCGGGGGCGATCCGGTAGCCGCCGCGGGCCGAGTGGAGGCTGAGCGCCTCGACCGGGCAGAAGTCCACCGCGTCGCTCAGGCCGTCCGTCAACTCCGCTCCACCGTCGGCGTATTCGGCCAGCGGGGCGGCCAGCCCGTCGGCGCCGAGGGCCAGCGAGTCGGGGGCGCTGATGGCGCACATCCCGGAGCCGATGCAGCGGTCCTGGTCGACCCGGACGACCACCGGGTCGGTGTCCGCGCGGCCGGTCACCAGGTCACCCGCAGCGAGTTCGGGCTACGGGTCAGCAGGCCGCGCCGCCAGTCGATCTGCTCGACCGCGTCGGCCAGCCGCAGGGAGGGCAGCCGCCGGGCCAGCCGGTGCAGGGCGAGCTCCAGCTCCATCCGGGCCAGCCAGGCGCCCAGGCAGTGGTGCGGCCCGGCGCCGAAGGTGAGCATGGGGGCGGCCAACGGGGAGAACAGCTCGGTGCGCAGGTCCTCGGTGAACACCGCCGGGTCCTGGTTGGCGGCGGAGGCGTCGGCGGCGACCACGCTGCCGGCCGGGATGACCACGCCGCCGATCTCGACGTCCTCGACGGTGCGGCGCATCAGCCCGGGCATGTGCTCCTGGGCGTCGCCGAGCGGCACGGCGCGCAGCAGCTGCTCGGTCGCGGCGGCGGCGCTGGCCTCGTCGGAGGAGAGTCGCTGCCAGGCCTCGCGGCCGTCCTGGAGCAGGTAGACCAGGGCGTTGCCGAGGCTGGTCATGGTGGTCTCGTGTCCGGCCACGACCAGGCCGATGACCAGTGCGACCAGCTGGCCCTCGGCGATCGAGCCGTCCTCGGCGGCGGCCGAGAGCAGGCTGCTGACCAGGTCCTCGCCGGGGGCGGCCCGGCGCTCGGCGATCACCTCGGCGCCGAAGGCGGCGAACTCGGTCATCGCGGTGACGATCGCCTCGGCGGAGAACGCGGTGGTGGAGAGCGCGTGGTCGCTCCAGTGCGCGAGCCGCTTGCTGTCCAGGTTGTCCAGGCCCATCAGCCGGCTGATCACCGCGACCGGCAGCGGGCGGGAGTAGCCGGCGATGATGTCGGCGGGGGAGCCCTGGTCGATCAGCTCGTCGATCAGCGACTCGATCACCGAGGCCACCCAGGGCCGCCAGCGCTCGATCGCGCGCGGGGTGAAGGCCCGCTGCACGGTGCGGCGCAGCCGCTGGTGCTCGGTGCCGTCGATGTTCAGCATGCTCTGCGGGTCGTCGAGGATGTTGGGCGTGACCGTGATCGGCGGGGCGTCCGGCGCGTAGAGCGGGGCGCGGCCCAGGCGCGGGTCGGTCAGCACCTGCCGCACGTCCGCGTGCCGGCTGACCAGCCAGACCGGGGTGCCGGTGGGCAGCGCGGCCAGGCGGGGCGGGCCGGGTTCGAGCTTGCGCATGCAGTGCAGCGGGGGGAGCGGGGCGGTGCCGGCACTGGTCGCACTGTTCTCGGTGGACATCCGTACTCCAGACTCCAGGGCGGTGGGCCGCGGGGCGCGGCCCGACGGGGGGTGGATCCGGGGATGGTGCGGGGGACGGGTGATGCGGCCGGCTGGCGGCTCGACACGGGCCGGGGGGTCGGTCGGGCTCCTACGGGGAATGGCGCGAAATGTGCGGGGGCGCACGGTCGGTACGCACCCGGCGCGGACGGCGCACGGTCGCGCGCCGTCTGATGGGGCGGGTGTGCTGAGCGTGGTCGCGTGGACCGTCTCTGCTACGACCGTACGTGGGCGGCGGGGCGCCCGTCTGCGGCACTTCCAGCCAACGCCGGTGCTTTCCGGGCACTTCGAGGCGCACTGACGGGCGCTCAGCGCCACCTGTGCGCCCCTGTCGCCACCAGCGCGCCCGGCTGTCTCCGAGCCCTCGACGGGTACTCGGGTGGCACTTGCCACAGGAGGCCTCGTGAGCCCGTCACAGGGGGGCGGACCTGTCGGCGGCAGGTGTGGCGCGCCGTATCACACCGGATCGGGACGGGCGCCCCACGGGGCTCCGCCGGTGGCCGGCCGGGTGGGCGTTACGCTTCGTGGGCAGGTCTTCTCGCAGTTTTTCTTCGCAGGTCACGCCGGGTGCAGAGCCGCACCGGCAGACGGAGGTGGAATCGGATGCCCCAGCAGGTCAAGGCAGTGATCGCGCGCGCCAAGGGCGCGCCCGTGGAGGTGACCACGATCGTGGTGCCCGACCCCGGCCCGGGTGAGGCGGTGGTCCGGATCCAGGCCTGCGGCGTCTGCCACACCGACCTCCACTACCGGGAGGGCGGCATCAACGACGAGTTCCCGTTCCTGCTCGGCCACGAGGCCGCGGGCATCGTGGAGTCGGTCGGCGAGGGCGTCACCGAGGTCGAGCCCGGCGACTTCGTGGTCCTCAACTGGCGTGCGGTGTGCGGCCAGTGCCGCGCGTGCAAGCGGGGCCGCCCGCAGTACTGCTTCGCCACCCACAACGCCAAGCAGAAGATGACGCTGCTGGACGGCACCGAGCTGTCCCCGGCGCTGGGCATCGGCGCGTTCGCCGAGAAGACCCTGGTCGCGGCCGGCCAGTGCACCAAGGTGGACCCGGCCGCCGAGCCGGCCGTCGCGGGCCTGCTGGGCTGCGGCGTGATGGCGGGCCTCGGCGCCGCGATCAACACCGGCAACGTCGGCCGGGGCGACTCGGTCGCCGTCATCGGCTGCGGCGGCGTCGGCGGCGCGGCCGTGATGGGCTCCCGGCTGGCGGGCGCGTCGAAGATCATCGCGGTGGACATCGACGACCGCAAGCTGGAGACCGCCCGCAAGCTGGGCGCCACCCACACCGTCAACTCCCGTACCACCGATGCGGTCGAGGCGATCCGCGAGCTGACCGGAGGCAACGGCGCGGACGTGGTGGTCGAGGCGGTCGGCCGGCCGGAGACCTACAAGCAGGCCTTCTACGCCCGCGACCTGGCCGGCACCGTCGTCCTGGTCGGCGTGCCGACCCCGGAGATGACCCTGGAGCTGCCGCTGCTCGACGTCTTCGGCCGCGGCGGCGCGCTGAAGTCCTCCTGGTACGGCGACTGCCTGCCCTCGCGGGACTTCCCGATGCTGATCGACCTCTACCGCCAGGGCCGCCTGGACCTCGGTGCCTTCGTCACCGAGACCATCGAGCTCGACCAGGTGGAGCAGGCCTTCGAGCGCATGCACCACGGCGACGTCCTCCGTTCGGTGGTGGTCCTGTGAGCGGGCGCGTCGACCGGCTGGTCACCGCCGGGACCTTCGAACTCGACGGCGGCAGCTGGGAGGTGGAGAACAACGTCTGGATCGTCGGGAACGACGAGGAGGCGGTGGTGATCGACGCCGCGCACGACGCCGAGGCCATCGAGGCCGCGCTCGGCGGGCGCCGGCTGGTGGCGATCGTCTCCACCCACGCGCACAACGACCACATCGACGCGGCCCCGGCCCTCGCCGCCCGCACCGGTGCGCCGATCCTGCTGCACCCCGACGACCTGCCGCTCTGGAAGCTCACCCACCCCGAGCGGCTCCCGGACGGCGAGCTGGCCGACGGTCAGCGGATCGAGGTGGCCGGCATCGAGCTGACCGTGCTGCACACCCCGGGCCACGCGCCCGGCGCGGTCTGCCTGTACGCGCCCGCGCTGGGCACCGTCTTCACCGGCGACACCCTGTTCCACGGCGGCCCGGGTGCCACCGGCCGGTCGTTCTCGCACTTCCCGACCATCATCGACTCGATCCGCGAGCGGTTGCTGACGCTCCCGGCCGAGACCGTGGTGCGCACCGGCCACGGTGACCCGACCACCATCGGGGCCGAGGCCCCGGCGCTGCCGGAGTGGATCGCCCGCGGGCACTGACGCCCGCCCGTACGGCCCCGGGGGAACGACCGTTCCCCCGGGGCCGTACCATCCCGGTCATGGCCCACGACCCGCGCGACCTCGACGACTCCTTCCTCTCCTTCTGGCAGGAGCGGCACATCTCCACGCTGACCACCACCCGCCCGGACGGCACCCCGCACGTGGTGCCGGTCGGCGTGACGTACCAGCCGGAGACGGGCACCGCCCGGGTCATCACCAGCCGCACCAGCCGCAAGGCCCGCAACGTCGCCGAGGCCGGGCCCCAGGGGCAGCGGGTCGCGGTCTGCCAGGTGGACCGGGCGCGCTGGTCGACCCTGGAGGGCGTGGCGGTCGTCCGCGACGAGCCGGGGCAGGTCGCCGAGGCGGAGCGCCGCTACACCGAGCGCTACCGGGAGCCGCGGGTCAACCCGGACCGGGTGGTCATCGAGATCACCGTCGACCGGGTCCTCGGCCGGGCCTGAGAACCCCCGTTCCTGGAACGGCCGTTCTCACTACCGGAACGACCGTTCTCCGGCGCCGGGGCCTCAGGACGGCTGCGCGGCCCGCTCGATCCCGGCGAGCATGTCGCGCGGGAACCAGAGACTGCTCGCGCCCGCCAGGGCGACGGCCGCCGCACCGACCAGCACCGGCACGATGCCGACCCGGGAGGCGAGCCACCCGCCGACGAAGGCGCCGACGGGCAGGGTGGCGGTCAGGACGGCCTGGAGGAAGGCGTTGACGCGGCCCAGCAGGTGGGCGGGGGTGACCAGCTGACGTCCGGTGGTCATGGCGATCGACCACACCGTCGCCAGCAGCCCGAACAGCAGCTGGTACAGGACCAGCACCGGGAAGGCCGCCCCCAGGGAGGCCGCGGGGATGAGGAAGAGAGCGGCCCCCGCGCTCACGGCGCACAGCCGGATGGCCCGGGCCATCCCCAGCGCCCGGGTGACGGAGGTCGCGACGAGCACACCGGTGCCCATGCCGACGGCGTACCCGGCGTAGACCGCGCCGAGCTGCCACGGGAGCAGGTGCAGCTCCCGGTCGGCGTACAGGACGAACAGGCCGCCGCCGGCCCCGCCGCCCAGGTTGAGCCCGGCCGCGGCGAGGGCCTGGCGGCGCAGCAGGGTCTCGCGCCGGATGACCGCGAGGCCCTCCCGCAGGGCCTCGACGCGGGACCGCGCACCGCCGCCAGGCTCCTGCGCCGGCCGGTTCAGCGCGGCCGGCAGCGCGAGGAACAGGGCCCCGCCGACGAGGTAGGCGGCGCACTCGACCAGCAGTGCCGGGGCCGGGTCGACCACGCCGATCAGGATGCCGCCGAGCGCCGGTCCGCCGATCAGGCCGACGGTCCTGGCGCCGGTGAGCGAGGAGTTGGCCGGCAGCAGGCGTCCGGTGGGTACCACGCGGGGCAGGCAGGACTGCAGGGCGATGCTCTGGGAGGAGCCCAGCGCCCCGGAGGCGGCCGCCGCGGCGAACAGGTGCGGCCAGGTCAGACCGTCCAGCGCGGCCGCGAGCGGCACGCTGCCGACGGCGGGGACCTGCAACCAGGAGACGGCCACCAGCATCCGCCGCAGCCGGGCCCGGTCGACGGCGACGCCGATCAGCGGGCTGAGCAGGACGCCGGGCAGGTAGGTCATCGCCATCAGCGCCGAGGAGCCCAGCGGGCCCGCGTGCAGATGGGCGATGGCCAGCAGCGGCAGCGCCAGCGCGGTGACCTGGCGCCCCACCGAACTCGTCATCTGCTCCGTGACCAGCAGCAGCAGGGGGCGGTGCCGGCGCAGCGGCACGGACTCCGGGACCGGAGCCGGGGGCGGGACCTGGCCCGAGGTCGTGGCCGGGGCCGGTGTCGCGGGTGGGCCGGACTCCGCGGGTACGGACGATTCCTCGGCCGTGGAGGATCCCATGTATCAGACTCCTGTGTCGGGCGAGGTCCAGCAGAACACGACGGGTCCGATCATTCGACCACCGTCGTTGCTCCGGCCCGTGAACGCGCCAGGAGACCTGCGGTGAGGGGGATTTGGCGTACGCGAGGGGTGTGGGCCTGACCAGCGGTGACCGGGCACGGCGGGCTCGCCGGTGCCGCCCGTCCCGAAGGGGCGGGGCCGGGAGGATGGCCGGAAACCGACGTGGCGTCAGCCGGGCCGGCGTGGGAGGAGGCCCCGCCGGGTTCAGGCCGGGCCTGCCACCAGCCAGTGCGCGGGCAGGTCGATCCGGGTGCCGTCGGGGGCGGTCTCCGTGGTGGCCAGCGGCAGGTCGCCGGTGGCGAGGACGGTCAGGCCGGCGGCGCGGAACAACTCGGGGAAGGCCGCGTCGGCCACCTCGGCGGGGGTCAGTCCGTGGGAGAACACCGGGCGCAGCTTCGGCGGCGGTCCGTCCGCGCCGCGGGCCAGGCCGGTCAGGACCTCCTTGGCCGCCTCGGAGAGCTCGAACACGAAGGCCCTGCCGCGGACCCCGAGCAGGGTGGCGACGGCCTCGGCCACCGCCGGCCGGTCGGCCGGATCGCTCTGGTGGATCACCCCGCGCACGTACACGTTGGCGTCGCCGAGGCGGTGGTGGAGGGCCCGGACGGCCTCGGCGTCGGTGGCGTCCAACCGGGTGAACTCGGCCCGCCCGGCCGGGTCGCCGCGCCGGGCGCGGTCGAGGGCGGCTGCGGACAGGTCGACCCCGAGGACGAGGGGGAAGTGCTCGGCGAGGAAGCGGGTCTGGGTGCCGTTGCCGCAGCCCAGGTCGACGACGGGCAGTGTGGGGTCGGCCAGGTGGGGGCGGAAGAGCGTCAGGTGGCGCTCGGCGCTGAGGGCCGGCGCCGCGTCCCAGATCACCGAGCCCGGCTCCTCGGGCGCGTCGCGCCAGAAGCCCTCCCAGGCGTCCCGGTACCGATTCGTCACGCTCATGGCGGGGACCTCCGGATGTCACGCCCAGTGCTGTCGCGCCCAGTGCCGTCAAGGGCGGTGCTGTGACCGTGTCTATCGGCACCCGGCCCCGGCGGCAACCGCGTGCGGGCGTGCGGGAGGGCCCGGGGGGCTCGTGCGGACGGAGCGCGGCGCTCAGTTCAAGGTGCGCGCCTGGCGCAGCAGGTAGACCCCGGAGACGGCGGCGAGCACGGCCATGCAGCCGGCGAAGACCAGGCCGGCGTGGGCCAGTCCGAGCGGGCCGGTGAGCAGGCCCACCCCGATGACCGGGATCGAGATGCCGAAGTAGGCGACCACGAAGAGCGCCGAGAGCGCGCCGCCGCGGTGCTCGGCGGGAGCGGCCGCGGCCACCTCGCCCACCGCCCCGCGCAGGCCCATGCCCTGCCCGGCGCCGCCCGCCAGGGCGCTGAGCACCAGCGGTGGCAGGACCTCCCAGGCGAGCGAGGAGGCCAGCAGGGCCATTCCGGCGATCAGCACCAGGCAGCCCAGCGGGATCGCCCTGGCGGTGCCGAGCCTGGGCACCAGGAGCTGGCCGAGGGTGGAGGCGAAGAACGCGGTGAAGACCACCAGGCCGACCACCGCGCGGTTGTGGACGCCCAGGTCGACGGCGAGGAAGGCCGGGCTGACCGAGGTGAACAGGCCCAGCAGGGAGAAGCCGGCGAAGGCGGCGACTCCGGCCGGCACGAACACCCGGCGGACCTCCGGCGGCAGGGACGGCCGGACGGGTCTGGCCGTGCGCAGCGGACGGGCCCCGGCGACGGTCTCCGGCAGCAGCCGGGTGAGCGCGAACGAGACGGCGAGCAGCCCCAGGTGCACGGCGAACGGCAGCACCAGCGGGTGCGGCGCGTACTGCGAGAGCACGCCCGACAGCAGCGGTCCGCAGCCGAGCCCGCCCATGTTGGCGGCGGTCGCGACGAAGCTCGCGCGGGCCCGCCGCCCGGGCGGGGCGAGCTCCAGCACGTACGCCGTCCCGGTGCCGGTGAACAGGCCCGCCGACAGTCCGGACAGCAGTCGGCCCAGGCAGAGCAGGGCGACGCTGTCGGCGGCCAGGAAGACGACGGCGCTGGCGGCGGAGCAGGCCAGCCCGCAGAGCAGGACGGGCCGGCGGCCGACCGCGTCGGAGACGTTGCCGACCAGCAGCAGGACGCCGATGACGCCGAAGGCGTACACCGCGAACACGACCGTCACCGTCAGCTCGGAGAAGCCGATCTTCTCCTGGTACAGCCCGTAGAGCGGGGTCGGCAGGGTGGTGCCGGCCATGCAGACGGCGAAGGCGGCGGCGGCGACGAGGTGGCCCGCCCGGGCGACGGCGGTCCGAGGGGGCCGAGCGGGCCGACGGTCGGTCATTCGCCCACCATAGGCGCGCGCTCCGGCCCCGGCCCGCCGTCGCCCGGGGGAGCGCTGGGCCGAACGGCCGTCCGCGCCCGGCGGATGCGGGACGGGTCGGGGGCGTTCGCGGAGTCAGTGCTCCGGTTGCCACTCCGCTTCGAGGGCGGTGCGGCCGTCCTCCCTGGTCACGGGGTGCCAGTGGGCCCGCAGCCCGGCCGGTACCCTGCTCGGCCGACCGGCCGGGCGGGGTGTGCCGATGGCGCCGAGCACCGGGTTGTCGAGCGGGCTGGCGGCCAGGCGGTCCAGCACCCGCCCGCACGCGGTGCGCAGGTCGTGGCCGCGGCGGCGCACGTCGGGGACGGCGGAATGGAACGCGGCGAGGACGGACATGCGGATCACCTCCGGGACGACCTGCGGTGCGTGCAGGTGCGGTCCGTCCAGCTTCCGCCGCCCCGCGCCCGCCGGAGCCCGGATTGACGCACTGCTGACACCGCGCTGACGGTCTGCTGACGCGCGGGCGGCTCCCGGCCGGTCCGCGGGCTCAGACCCGGTACGCGGCGACGTAGCGGGCCGGGTCGTGGCGCAGGTCGCCGTGCCAGCGCTCGCGGCACTGCTCGGCGAAGGTCCGCCCGGTGGCGACGATCTCGTCCAGCGGGTCCAGGTACCCGAGGACGTGCGGCGGTTCCAGGCCCGCCGCCACCCGGGCGGCCAGACCGGCCCTGGCCAGCCGGAGCAGTTCGGCGGCCAGCGGCCGGACCGGCTCGCCGCCCAGGCGGGTGGCGAGCCCGAGGGCGGGCAGCTCGGCGAGCGCCGCCCGGTGGTCGGACAGGGTGTGGCGGCCGAGCAGCTCCCAGACGGCCTCCCGGGACCCGGGGTGGTAGGTGAGCCCGGCCCAGAGCGCGGGGACGGCCGGGATGAACGGGTACGGCGGACCGTCGGAGGCGCGCAGCTCCAGGGTGCCGCGGACCCTGGTGTTGGTCCAGATCTGGTTGAGGTGGGCGGCCCAGTGCGCCCGGGTCGGCCGCGAGCCGTCCGGGTAGCCGTGCCGGAGCAGCTCGGCGAAGGGGCGGTCGGGCGCCCGGTGGTAGCGGCCGTCCGGGGTGCGGTAGTGGATCAGCGGGAGGCCGAGCGCCCAGTCGGCGATCTCCTCGGCGGTGACGCCGGGGCGCAGCGCGGGCGGCAGCACCCCGCCCCTGCGCGGGTCCATCCGGAGCCAGGCCCAGCACCGGTGGGACAGCAGGCCGCTACTCGAACTGCCTTCTTGGATCGGTGAGTTGACGAGCAGTGCGGAGACCACGGGGGCGGCGGCCATCTGCATCCGCAGCTTCCGGGCGAGGTCCTCGGGGGAGAGGTGGTCCAGGGTGACCTGGGTGGACAGCGACAGCGCCATCACGTACCGGGCCCGGCCGCCGGGCTCGCCCAGTCCGGCGAAGTAGTCCCGCATGATGGCGCCGCGGGTCATCGGCACCCACCGCACGTCGGCCAGCCGGTCGAAGGGCAGGTTGGCGCCGGGCAGCAGGGCCAGGCCGAACCGGCCGACCAGCTCGGCGAGTCGCTCCAGGGCGGCGCGCATGTCGTCCACCGCCCTGGCCACCGAGGGGACCGGCGCCGAGGAGTACTCGATCTGGCCGCCGTGCTCCAGGGTGATCTGGCTGCCGTCCGGGAGCAGGACGCCGGTCAGCCGCCCGGCGTCCTCCTGCCGCTCGCCGCCCCACCCGTCCAGCACCGCCTCCAGGACGGCCAGCACGCCGCGCTCGCCGGAGTAGCGGGCGGCCAGCCCGGTGGCCGGGTCGACCAGGCCGCATTCGACCTCCATGCCGACCTGCTCACTGCGGCCGGGGCGGAACGGCGCGAGCAGCTCGGCCCGTCCCAGCTCCGCTCCGGCCCCGATGCCCGTCACACCGCCCCCACCCGGGTGGTGACCCGGGGGTGCCCGGCCCGGTCGAGCACCGCGCCGACCGCGCTCAGGGCGGACTGCGCCGCGCCCTGGCACCAGGCATGGGCGCCGGACAGGTGCTCGCCGGCGAAGAAGACCCGCGGCCGCTCCGCCGGGTACGGGGAGCCGAGCACGCTCAGGTAGCGGGTGTGCTCGCCGGGTGTCAGATGGGCGAAGGCACCGCCGCCCATGCCGGTCTGCACGTCCCAGTTGCAGTGCACGATGTCGTCCACGTCCCCGGTGATACCCGGGTGGAGCCGTTCCAGACAGTCCAGCACCAGCGCGTCCCGGTCGGCCGTCTCCAGCGCGGCGAAGCGGCGGGCGTTGGCGCCCCACAGGTACGCGCCGAGCAGGGCCGTCGGCTCGGCCGAGCGCAGCGGGTCGCGCGCGGTCCAGCGCGGGCCCGGGCTGCCGTTGGCCCCGCCCTTGCCGCGTACCGCGTTGTCGGACGGGTACCAGCACTGCTGGATCGGCAGGTCGGTGAAGCTGCCGCCGCCGTGGATGCCGTCCTCCAGCTCCCAGCGGCGGCGGGTGAGGTGCAGGACGGTCTTGCTGCTGCTCGCGTAGCTGATGCCGCGGACGGCGTGCTGCTGGGCGTGCGGCAGGCCCGGGGTGACGGTGATCCGGTCGAGCGCGGGCGCAGGGACGCAGCACACCACGTAGTCGACGTCCTCGTGCAGCCGGGCGCCGATCCGCCGGCCGTGCAGCCGGACGCCGTCCGTGGTCAGCGCCAGTTCGTCGACCTGGGTGGAGAGCCGGAGCGTGCCGGGGCGCAGCGCGGCGACGAAGGCGTGGACCAGCGCGTCCAGCCCGTCGACCAGCTCGACCTGACCGCGGTGGAACAGGCCGAAGTAGTCGACCAGCACCTCCAGCAGCGAGGACTGCTCGTAGTGGGCGAGGCCGCTGGCGTGGCCGAAGAGCTCCCAGGCGTCCTGCGACAGGTGCTCGTGGACGAACTGCCACAGCGACACCGAGGCCGCCCGCTCCAGCGCGGGGTCGTCCCAGTGGCCCTCCAGGGTGCGGCGCTGCTGTTCGAGGGTCAGGGTGGACCACACCGAGCCGAGCAGCTGGTCCAGCACCGGCGTCGGGGGCCGCCGCTCGTCCGGGCGCAGCTCGTACGCGGGGAACAGCGCGGCCACGTCCTGCACCCGGACCCGGCGGCCGCGCAGGTGGTAGTAGGCGCGCGGGTTGGCGTTGACGAACGGGCGGGTCGCCAGCCGGAACCGGGAGACGTAGTGCAGCACGCAGTGGTGGTTGCCGGGGATGCGCATGGCGCCGAGGTCCACGTGGGTGCCGTCCCAGAACCGGTGGGTGCGCACCCGCCCGCCCGGACGGTTCGCCCGTTCGTACACGACGACGTCGAACCCGCGGCGCTGCAGCTCGTACGCGCACACCAGGCCGGCGATGCCCGCCCCGATCACGGCGACGCGGCCCCTGGCACCGGCGACGGGCTCCTCCAGCGAACGCGGGAACGCAAAGCTCGTATCGAACATCGGCACCGTACCCATCTGAGGCGGGACCCCCGTCCCAGCCTCGGCGAGGCCTCCCGCGGGCGCCACTGCGCGGCGCCGACGTGGGTGACGGGGGTGGGACGGACTGCGACGGCGACGGGGTCCGGCGGGGCCTCGGTGCGCCCGGCCGGGCGCCGGGCGCCGGTCTCACCCTGAGGCATCCGGGCGATGGCGTCCAGTACGCGTGGTTCGCCTGCGCCCCGCCCGTCCCGTCCGTGGCGGTCCGCCGGGGCGCCGTCCCGGCCGGTGAACCGGGCCGGTGGCGCGGGCCGTAGGTCCGTAGTGGGCGCGCGCAGCGGTGCGGCCGCGAAGCGGCGCGCGCGTCCGCGAGGAACCGGGGAGGAACTGGATGCAGTCCCGACGCGACCAGGTGCAGGCACACCTGTTCGTGATGAGCAGGGTGGCCTCGGGCATGCTGCGGGCGGAGCCCGACGCGCCGGACACCCCCACCGGGCGGACCACCCGGGGCACCATGACGGGCCTGGCGGTGGGGGTGCTGATCGGGCTGGGCGTCACGGTGTACGGGGTGATCAGGCCCGGCGGCGGCGAGGGCTGGGCCAAGCCCGGCACGCTGGTGGTGGTCGAGGAGACCGGCGCCAGGTACCTGTCCGTCGGCGGGCAGCTGCATCCGGTGCTGAACGACACCAGCGCCAGGCTGCTGGCCGGCGACCGGATGACGGTGCGGCAGGTGAGCCGGGCGTCGATCGCGGACGCGCCGCGCGGTACCCCGGTCGGGATCGTCGGTGCCCCGGACGGGCTGCCGCCCGCCGCCGACCTGGCCGGCGGCACCTGGCTGGTCTGCGGCACCGTCCAGCCGGGCCCGACCGGAGCCCCCGCGCCGCGGCTCGGCCTGCTGGTGGACCCGGCCGCCGAGGGGCGGGCGCTGACGCCGGCCCAGGGCCTGCTGGTGGCCGTCCCGGACGGCTCGGTGCACCTGCTCTGGCAGGGTCAGCGACTGCGGGTCGACACCGCCAACCAGGCGCTCCAGGCGCTCGGTTACGGCGGCACGGCCCCCTTCCCGGTGCCGGCCGGCGTGCTGAACGCGCTGCCCGCCGGGCCCGACCTGGCCGCGCCCGCCGTCGCCAGGCGCGGTGAGGCGGGCCCGGCGCTGGGCGGGAAGCCGACCCGGATCGGCCAGCTCTTCACGGCCCCGGGCGGCGCCCACCACCTGCTCACCAAGGACGGCCTCGTGCCGCTCACCCCGACGCTGTACGCGCTGCTGCTCGGCGATCCGCGCACCCAGAAGGACGCGTACGGCAGCGCCGCCCCGGTGCCCGCGTCGATCGGCGCGATGGACCTCGCCGGGCACACCGCGCCCGGCGGCCCGCCGTCCCAGGGGCTCCCGGAGGCGCCGCCGACGCTGGTCACGCCGCTGTCCGGCGAGGGCGTCTGCGCGGACCTGCGCACCGCGGGCACCGCCCCGACGACCGCCGTCACCGTGCTGCCCGTCGCCCAGGCGGACGCGGGCCGCCCCCCGGCGGTGCCGGCCGGCACCGCGGGCGGGGCCTGCGTGGTCGCCGACCGGATCGCCGTCCGGCCGGGGCGCGGCGCCCTGGTGCGGGCGGTGTCGGGCGCCGGCGCGGGCAGCACGGAGTACCTGGTCACCGAGGGCGGGGTGCGCTACCCGCTGCCCTCGGCGGCGGTCGCCCAGCAGCTCGGGTACGGCGGTACGACACCGGTGTCCGTCCCGGCCGCGGTGGTGGCCCTGCTGCCGGCCGGGCCGAGCCTGGACCCGGCGGCGCTGGGTGACGGCACGGGGGCCCCGTCCTCGGCCGCCGGCACCCTCGCGGCCACCCCGGCGGCGGCTCAGGGGCCGTCTTCGTGCAGCTGAACCAGGGCCTGCCGCAGGGCCGTTGAGCCGATCAGATGTCTCCGCCGGGCGGCCCGCCCGGCGAGCGAAGGGAAGGGAGCAGAGCATGGCCACACCGGGCATGTTGACGAAGGAAGACGAGGCGATCAGGCAGGTCCTCGCCAGCCTGGAGCAGCAGATCGAGAGCATGGTGACCGCCGGCCGCACGGTCGAGCGGATCAAGGAGGAGCTGGCCGGCGGCTACATCTCCGGCGCCAGCACCGTGTTCCAGCAGCGGGTCGAGGACTGGATGACGCGCTACCAGCAGGTCATCGGGGCCTTCGAGCGCTTCGTCCAGTCGACCCAGGGGGCCAACCAGATCCTCACCGCGGCCGAGGACGAGGCGCGCGCCCACGCCGCCGACGGCATCTACTACGGCCTTCAGGGCGACTGACGCTTCGTCACGAACAAAAGGATCAGGTACCCATGGACTTCGGCAACATCCACCTCCACCACGAGACGGTCGAGCAGTCCGCGAACGAACTGCGCGCGGCAGGCTCCATGATGCAGACCAACCTGAAGGAGCTCCTCAGCAAGTTGAGCGCCGTGATCGACAACGGGCACTTCCAGGGTGTCGCCGCCACGGCGTTCCACGAGTTCTCCGCGGCCGTGTCGGCGAACGACCAGCAGATGGAGCAGGACATCACGGCGGCGGCGGCCACGCTCGACCGCATGCACGAGACCATGAAGGAGTCCGACACTCAGGCCGGCAAGCAGTTCGCCTGACGAGGACGGAGGCCCACGCATGAGCGGTGACACCACCAACATCACGGTCGCCTACCTGGAGGGCCGGCTCGCGGACCTGCGGAGCTTCGAGCAGGACGTGAACGGCCAGAAGGTGGCCTGGCTGAAGGCGCCGGCGGCGCTGAAGGCGGGCCAGGACTCGTTCCCGTCGGCCAAGGCGCTGAAGCAGGCCTACGTCGAGTACGCGAAGAGCGTGGGGGACGGCATCGAGGTCGTCCGCAAGACGATCGACGACATCGTCAACGACCTGCTGAAGGCGGGGAGGACGCTCCACGAGGGGGACGGCGAAGCCCTCTCGGAGGCCCAGATGCTGGAGATCCTCCACGACGTGCTCGGCGGCGTCGCCCCGACGAGCAAGCTCCCCTGACGTCGGGAGACCGCCGTCGGCTCCGGAGGGCCACGCGCCCCTCCGGAGCCGGCGGCACACCGCTGCCCGAGAACCGTTCCACCCTGCCCGGAGGATGACCATGGCCGACCAAACGCCCTACACCTGGGAGCAGATGCTGAAGGTGTTCGCCGGGACGGACCACAGCGATGTCGTGAAGCGGACCGACGTGACCGGCGCCGACTGGATCCAGGCCTACTACCTGATCACGGACACCAAGAGCAACAACGACAGGCGCAAGGTCCAGAACGGCATCGCCAAGGGCGACGCCGGATACGACATGTGGGCCGAGTGGGTGTACCTGGTCGAAGGCGGCGGCACCTACAGCACGATCCTGGGCGTGACCTGCAACTGGCCGTTCTGGGACGGCAAGGAGGGCGACGCGACGGCGACCCTGTTCACCCGGTTCAAGTCCAACCCGGGCGACATCCTCGGCCCGTCGATCTGGGGGAACTGCACCGGCAACGAGGTCACGGCGCCCCCGACGCTGTGGGACGCCTCGCGGATCGTCGGCGAGGTCGACACCTTCTTCGTGGAGCAGCGGAAGAAGGTGAACACCTGGTTCAACGACGTGGGCGGTTCGGACAGCGAGTTCCAGGGGACGGCGGCCGGCCGCTTCAAGGAGGTCCTGTACGGCCTGGAGAACGAGTTCCTGGCCATGCACTTCGGGCTCAGCGGCGACCTCGGCGCGTACAAGGGGAAGGCCGGGGACCCGCCCGCGGCCAACCCCATCGTCACCAAGCTGAAGGATGCCGGGGACGCCCTGAGGGCCCAGCAGGCGCACATGTACACCTCGGGCTACGAGGCGTGGAGGGGGAACTCCACCCTGGAGAGCGCCGGACCGAACAGCGACAAGGGCGAGCACTGGCAGTACACCGACGGCTCCGCCGGCGGCAGCTTCTCCTCGCCGTACACCTGCGTGCACTTCGCGTTCACCGAGCTGGTCAAGAACTTCACCGCGGTCCTCACCCTCACCACGATCAGCTACGACGACGGGAGCCTCTCGGCCGACGCCACGGTCTCGGGCAACGGCGTCACCCTGGCGACCACCAAGGACGGCGTCAACAAGGAGTCCCTGGGCGCCTTCGTCAAGCAGCTGGACGCCAAGGCGAAGGAGAAGTGGAACGCCTGGGTGGTGGACAAGCTCGACGCGGCCGCGACCACCGCGGGGAGGGCCCTGTCCGACGCCTACGACGCCGCGAGCAGGCTCCTGCTGCCGATCAGGCCGGTGACGCTCGACCTGCCCAAGGACAAGGTCGAGACCCCCGACGGCAAGGGCGGTGACGGGAACGGGCCGAAGACCGACGTCAGCAACCCGAACCTCGGCGGTGGCGCCGGCGGTGACGGGGGCGGCACCGGTGGGGGTGGCACCGGCGGGATCGGTGGCACCGGCGGCGGTACGGGCGGCATCGGCGGGATCGGCGGCGGTACGGGCGGCGGTTCGGGCGGCGGCAGCGGAGGCAAGGGCGGGAAGACCGGGGGCATCGGCGGCACCGGTGGCGGCGGCAGCACCGGCATGGTTCCGCTGCTGGACAAGGACGGCAAGCCGCTGCTCGACAAGGACGGCAAGCCGCAGATGGTCCCGCCCGGCACCCGGGTCAACGACAAGGGCCAGCTGGTCGACAAGGACGGCAAGCCGCTGCTGGACAAGGACGGCAAGCCCCGGCAGGTGCCGGCGGGCACCGTGGTGGGCCAGCCCGGTACCGGCTCCGGCGGCTCCACCACCGGGTCGGGCGGCACGGGTTCGAGCTCCAGCACGCCGTTCAAGGTGCCGCCGGGCTCGAAGCGCAACGACGACGGAACGGTCACCACCCCGGACGGCACGCTGCTGAAGGACCGCAACGGCAACCCGGTGGTGCTCGGCAAGGACCGGACCATCGGCGAGGACGGCACCGTCCGGGACGCGAACGGGCGGCCGGTCTCGCAGTTCGAGCAACTGCTCACCGACGAGGAGTACGCGCTCTCCAAGGGCGTCGGAGACATCCGCACCGGCGGCGGGGGCGGCGGCTGGTCCGGTAACTGGTCCGGGCTGCCCGGTTCGATCGGCGGCAGCGGCGTCTCCTTCGGCTCGGGCGGCTCCGGCGACGGCGCGGGCTCCGTCAGGACCGGGTCCGGCCTGTTCGGCGAGCCCGTGGGCGGTGGCGGAGCCGGCCCGAAGACCGTCGGCGGGATCGCCTCCGGCCCGCCCGGGCTGGGCGTCGGCGGCCGTCTGGCGGAGGCCATGGGCGTCAAGCCGACGGCCGTGCTGGCCGCCGAGGAGGCCGCCGCGAGCCGTGCCACGGCGGCCGGCCGGGCCGCGGCCGGCGCCGCCGCCGAGGAGGCCCAGCTGATGGGCCGGGGCATGTCCACGACCGGCGGCATGGGCGGACCGATGGTCCCCCCGATGGGGGCCGGGGCCGGCGGCGCGCCCGGCCAGGGCGAGAAGGAGCGGCAGCGCACCACCTGGCTGGCCGAGGACGAGGAGGTCTGGGGCACCGACTCGGACGCCGTGACGGGCGTCATCGGTCGCTGACGGACCGCCCGGCCGGTCGATCCGGCCTGCCGGCCCGGGGTGGCCGGACCGATCCGGCCCGGCGTCGAACCGCGGGCCGCGCCCCGTCCGTAGAGAGAACCGTACGACCCCACGAGCCGGCGCGTTCCGGGCCCGATCCCCCGGGCCCGGGACGCGCCAACGGGACACCGGGACAGAGACGGGAGGCGCGGACGGATGAGTTTCTCGTACGCCGAGCAGATCGAGCAGGCCATGGCCGCTCTGGCGGAGCAGCAGGTCAAGATGGCCGAGGCGGCGAAGGAGTTGCAGGCGGCCACCGCCTCGGCGACCACCAAGGACCGGATGGTCACCGCGACGGTCGGCGCACAGGGCCAGGTGGTGTCCCTGGTCTTCCACACCACCGCGTACCGGTCGATGGCGCCGGCCCAGCTCGGGACGGTGCTCGCCGACGTGCTGAACACCGCCCGGGCCGACCTCGGCGAGCGGATGGCCGAGCGGATGGGGGCGTTCAGCGGGCTGGGCGAGACCCTCAGGGCCTCGATGACCGGCGGCACCGAACTGGACGAACTCTTCGCGCCGCTGCGGGACATGCGCCCCGGGTTCGCCGAGGACGCGGCCGCGGAGGAGCGGCGCAGGCGCGACCGGCAGGAGGAGTTCCGTGGCTGAGCAGCTGAACGCCTCCGCGGACCTCCAGAACAAGTTCAAGAGGTTCGCGCGGGTGTCGGAGATCCTCGACGACATCGGCCGGCGGACCGACGAGATCAACACCTTCAACAAGGAGTCGGCCGGTCACGACGAGATCGGCAAGACCTACCACGACAACGTGGACGGCGCGACCGCCGACCTGTTCAGGCTGTTCAGGCAGGTGAGCACCGAGGTGGAGAAGCTCGGCCTCAAGGGCCAGCGGACCTCCGTGATCCTGCAGAACGCGGAGGACGACGCCAAGGGCCAGGTCTGACCGGCCCGACCGCACCTCCCCGCTCCCCGCCCCGCTCCCCGCCCCGCCTTCCGTCCCCCTCACCGTCCCCACCGGCTCCCGCCCGCGGCCGCGCGCCGCCCGAGCTCCCCGAACGCCAGGAGTGCGCCCCGTGTCGATCATGCTGCCGCCGGGCTTGGCGAAGTTCTTCGGCATCGTGACCGGCATGAAGTGGCCGGAGGCCGACGAGGACCGGCTGCGCACGGCCGGGGACGACTACCTGGCCATCGCCGCGGAGATTCCGGAACTCCGGGAACAGCTCAGGCGGTTGCTGAACACCATCCACGAGAACGACGAGTTCGCGGGCGAGGCGGCCGACCGGTTCTACGAGCGGATGCTGCCACTCATCGGCGGAACAGGCGGCACCGACTACGTGACCGCGGCCGGCGTGATGGCCAAACAGCTCGGGGACTTCGCCCACAAGGTGGCCAACCAGGTCGAGTACGCGAAGTGGATGATCATCGCCCAGCTCATCCAGCTGGTGGCCCAGATCGCCTGGGCGATCGCCATGTCGCCGATCACCTTCGGCGGTTCGCTCGCGGGGATCTTCGTCGCCTACGAGACCGCCGGCGCGGTGATCAAGCAGGTCTTCATCTGGCTGTTCAAACAGCTCCTGCTGCACGAGTTCCTCTCCATCACCACCGCCATGCTGATGGACGGGATCATCCAGGGCATCCAGATCGGCAAGGGCCACAAGGACGGCTGGGAGAAGGAGTCCTTCATCCAGGCCGTCGAGATGGGCGCGATCAACGGCCTGCTCACCGGTCCGCTGGAACTGCTCACCTTCGGTCTCGGCAAGGCCTTCGGGCGGATCTTCGGGCGCGGCCTCAGCAAGGACCTCCAGGCCGACCTCAAGGCGCTGGCCGGCTCCGAGTTCAAGAACCTGGCGCAGAACGAGCTGAAGCACCTCCCGACCGGCACGCTGCGGGAAGCCCTCAGCCTGATGCGGAAGGAGGGCAGCCTCACGCTCAAGGAGGCCATCGCGCAGGCCAAGGCGAACGTCGCCAAGGACCTCGCGAAGAACACCGCCAAGGGTGTCGGGAAGAACACGGTCAAGGAAGTCGCGGGGAACGCCGGGAAGAAGGTCCGGAACAACGCCCTCAAGGACCTCGCGGACAAGGTCGGGGAGAAGGTCGGCAAGCAAGCCGGCAAGGAGGCCGGCGAGCAGGGCATCGAGAACGTCGCCCAGCACCTCAGCAAGGTCGAGAAGCTCACCCAGACGATGGGGGAGACCTTCGAGCGGGAGCTCGTCAAGCTGGGCGTCGACGCTGAACTCTCCAACGCTGCAGGGCGGTTGATCGCCTCACGGGTCGCCAGTGAGGGGGCCCGCTACGCGATCGACCTCGGGGCCGTCAACAAGCTGGTGTCGACGCTGGTCGCGGCCGGCGGAAAGATGGAGTCGGGCACGCTCCGGGCCGAACTGCAGGGCGTCACCCGGCAGATCGGCCACCTGCAGAACGAGCTGAGGCAGCTCGGCGGCAGCGCGCTGTCCGGCGCGGAGCACAACCTGAAGTTCCTCCAGGCGGAGCAGCAGCACCTCAGGGACACCGTCAAGGCCACCCAGGACCTCGCGGGGCGCGCGGTGAGCCTGCTGGACGGCCTGCACCCGCAGACCGCGGGGCAGTTCCTGTACAAGTTCGGCGAGGGCGTCGGCAACTACCTCAAGGGCGGCGTCCAGAACGTCGTCAGCGAGGGCGCGTACAACCTGACCTTCGGCGAGAACCACGAGTTCACCGTCAGCGTCGAGAGCTTCTACGGCGGCGTCGCGATGGGCGCGCTCGGCCACCTCGGGCACATCGCCGGCGGCCCGCTGCGGCTGCGGCTGGAGGACGTGCACCTCCCCAACTACGCGCGCTTCCCGCTGGCCGTGGTGTCCACCCTGATGGGCCACCCGACCTCCCTGTGGACCTCCCGCCCGGAGGGGGCGGGGGGCGGCGCCGGGCTGCACGGGACCGGCCCGCTGGACGGCCTGCGGCCGGAGCACCTGAGGACGGACTCCGACGGCTCCTCGGCGTCGTCCGGGGACAAGCCGTCGGGGGACAAGGCGTCCGGGGACAGGTCGGCGAGGCCCCCGGCGGGCACCCCGAGGACGACCGGTGGGGACAGGGCGACGGAGACGTCGCCGGGCGGGTCCAAGTCCTCCTCCGGCAACGAGCGGCCGGAGGCGCCGAAGCCCACCGACACGACCGGGGGTCCGAAGGAGACCCCGGAGCAGGCGCCGAAGCGCGAACAGGAGCGGACGTCCGAACGGACGGCGGAGCAGACGGCGGAGCGGACGGCGGAAGGGTCCGCCTCGTCGGCGAGGGCCCCCAGGACGGAGTCGTCGGTCCCCGTGCCGACGGCCGAGGAACGGCGGACGCCGCAGCAGCCGGCCGGCGACGGGAACCGGAACGGCGACCGGCAGCAGAACCACGAGCCGAAGCCCGACGTACAGCCGAAGCCCGACGTACAGCCGAAGCCCGACGTACAGCCGAAGCCCGACGCGCAGCCGAAGCCGGACGTACAGCCGAAGCCCGACCCGGAGCCGGCCGCGCACCGGGACCAGCCCGAGCCGGTCGTCCACGAGCGGCTGGACTACCTCCTCACGGGCGACGCCGGCGACGTCCCGTGGACCCGCGGCAACTTCCTGCCCGAGGGGGAGAACCGGCAGCCCGGATGGGTCGCGGGCACGCCGGGCGACCACCTCCCCGACGTGCTCTCGCTGCTGCCCGTCGACCCCACGCGCTACACCGTCGTGATCCACACCGACGGGAACGGCGAACCGATGCCGGCCAAGGACCTCGCCGCCGTGATCCTCGGCCTGGAGAGCCTCGGGCACCTGTCGGGCGGCCGCCGCACGATCGAGTTCGTCTCCTGCAACCTCGACAGCGCGAACCCCGGCTACGTCCGGCAGGTGATGGCCGAGGTCTGGTCGAACCCGAAGTCCGCCGACCTGCGAGCGGTGGCGGCGAACGGCCCGGTCTGGGTGGCCCCCGGGTTCAACGAGTCGCACACCATGAGGACGGGCCCCGGCACCGGTCACGTGATCGTCGCGGACAAGGTCGGCTTCGACGCGCAGGGCCGCCCGACGGTCGTCGGCGGCGGGGAGTGGCACGAGTACGCCAAGTCGCCCGAGGGCGGCGAGCCGACCGTCACCAGGTCCACCGCGCAGACGCCGGCCGAGTACCTCCCCGGCGGTGAGTACCACCGTCCGATGGAGGGCGCCGAGCGCTTCGGCACCGACTCCGAACCGGACGCCTACCACTACACCGACGCCCCCGAGCACATCCGCGCCGAGGCGGACGGCGCGCGGGCGGAGCAGTGGCGCAGGACCCAGCGGGACCTCCAGGACCGGTACGAGGCCAAGCTCTCCGAGGCGGCCGAGGAACTGCGGGCGGACCCGGACGGCAGCGGCCACCGGCGCGAGGACGAGGCCGAGCGGCTCCTCGACGAAGCCCTCGACGCCCCGGGCCGGTTCCCCGAAGGGGCGCCGGCGAACCTGCGCGGGGCGGTCCACGAGCGGGCCCGGGCGATGATGTACGAGGAGCTGGCCGCCCGGCCCGGTGAGCGCGAGCGGATCCTCGGCGACCTCGACGGCCTGGTGCGGGTCGCCTCCGTCCGCGAGGCGGCCGTCCGGGTGGCGGTGCAGCACTTCGACCGGGCGGCCGCCGCCTGGAACGCCCCGCGGATCACCGACGGCGCCACCGGGACCGCCCACACCCCCGACCGCACCCCCGCCGCCGTCGTGGACCTCGTCCGGCAGGACTTCACGGCGCGCGCGGAGGCGGAGGCCGCCCGGATCTACGCCGACCCGGACAGCCTCACCCCCGAGGCCAACACCCGGGCCGGGGAGTCCCTTCAGCGGCTCACCGAGCACGCGCGCGACGAACTCGTCCTGGCCACCGACCGCGCGAACGCGGCGGCCCTCGCCCAGGACCGGGTCGAGCGGGCCGCCGCCGACTGGTACGACCGGCTCTCCCCGGCCGACCGGGAACTGCTCGACGCGGCCGGGGTGACCGGACGTCCCGACCTGTCGTCGAGCAGCACGCAGGCGATCCGGGACCGGCTGCGCGACCGCATCGCCGCCGACGTCGAGCGGGCGGCCGGCCCGCTCGACGAGGCGACCGGCAAGCGCCGGGACCGCGACGAGGCCGTGGAGCTGTTCACCCGGTCGCTGGCCGGACACGAGCAGGCGCTGCCGCACGAGTTCGCCGTACAGGCGGTCCGCGAGGCGGCGATCCGCCGGGCCGTCGCGGAGACGGAGAAGGCGGCCGACTCCTGGGCCGAGGACGCCGCGCGCAAGGAGTTCGCCGAGAAGTTCGGCGCGGGCGAGTCCGACGTGCCGCGGGCCAAGGACACGGTGCTCCGCGAACTCGCCGGGGAGCTGGACCGGGCCGCCGCCGAGCGCGTCGGCGAGCCGGCCGCGCTCCGCGGTGCCCTCGACCGGCTCACCGACCCCGCCGCCCTGCACGACCGGCTCACCCACCAGGCCGCCCGCCTCGCCGTCCGCCGGCAGGCCACCGCGGAGGCCCAGGCGGTCGCCCGCGAGCACGGCCTGTCCACCCACGCCTCCGAGCGCCTGACGGAAGGCCACGGCGACCGGATCGCCCGCGCCTTCGACGAGTCCTTCCGCTCGCACGAGGACCTCGCGGGCCGCCAGGAGCACTGGCAGGAGAGCCACCGCGAACTCACCGGGGAACTGGCCGAGCACGCCGCCTTCGAGAAGGCCGCGGCCCCCGCCCTGCGCGAGGCCGCCAGGGGCTTCGACGGGCTCGCGGCGCGCCACACCCTCAACGAGGCCCTGACCGACCACCTCAAGCGCGAGTACGGCGACGACTTCGTCGCCCGCTACCGCGAACTGTGGACGCTCGCCCACTTCGACGAGGCCGGCTGGTCCGCCCACCAACGCGGCCACGAGGACGCCTTCGGCAGGCACCCGGACGTCACGGAGGCGCCGGTCAGGACCACCGGCGGCGACCACGGTCCCGCCGACGGCCAGATGATCGTCCGGGCCCGGGACACCGCCGACCAGCCGGGCGGGGACGACCTGGCGACGGCCCTCGGCCCGGCGTCCGGCGCCCCGGCCTCCCTCCACGACCGCCCGCCGGCCACCACCGAGGTCCGCCCCGGCGTGCACTGGCTGGCCGACCGGGGGGCGGACCCGCGCGCCACCGACGAGGCGCTCGCCCACTTCCCGTCCGACCCGTCGCACTTCACCCTGGTCTTCCACGGCACCGGATCCGACGGCGCACCGCGTCTCGACGGAAAGCCCGTCACACCGCACGAGCTGGCCAGGACCGCGCTCGACCTGCACGACCGGGGGGTGTGGGACGGCCGTCCGCTGCGCCTGGCCGGCTGCGACGCCGGGCGCGGCGGCGCGGACTCGTACGCGGCCCGTTTCGTCGCCGCCCTGCGCGAACAGCGGCCGGCGCTGAAGGTCGAGGTGGACGCCCCGGGCGGCACCCTGTGGTCGGTGCGCGACCACGCCGCCGGCGCCGGCTCGCGCCGGCTGATCGTCACCCGCGAGGTCGGCTTCGACAGCAGGGGGCTCCCGCGCGTCGAGGCGGGCGGCCACTGGGTCAGGCTCGCCACCCCGGACGAGCACGCCCCGGTGGTGGCCACCGAGCTGCCGGCCCACCTGGACGGCGAGTCCGCGCCGCTGGTCGCCACGCCCGAGCACCCGATCGTCGCGCCGGACCCGCAGGCGCACGAGTTCGGCGCGGGGCGCAGGCAGCTGTACAACGCGCCGGAGTACGAGACCGTCGCGAGGAACTTCGAACAGTCCGTCGGCCTGCTCGCCTACCGGAACGAACGGGCGGTGCAGGCGGCCCGGGGGAGCGCGTACCGGCTGTACGAGGTGCTGAAGGCGGCCCACGGTGACCCGACCGGGGAGCAGGTCTACCGGGTCTTCCTGAGCGGGGAGCTGACCTCGGCCGGCCAGGTCGGCGAACAGCTCACCCAGGAGGGGTTCCACGAGCTGCTGGCGACGGGCAACCTCCGCGAGCTGATGACGGCCTTCTTCAACGCCGCCTACGCCCACGACGCCGTGCAGGCGCCCGGCTCGTTCGGCCTCAAGCGGCTGCTGACCGGTCTGGCCGACCACGAGAGTCCGGTCGTCCGGTTGCGCGAACTGGGCCTGGACACCGCCCGGGTGCCGCAGCAGCTGGACTACCTCAACAGCGTGACCCGGAAGGTCTCGCACAAGCTGACCGGCGGGCTCGGCTACTTCGACAAGGACTACTTCGCCACCGGCGCGGTCGCGCACCAGGCCCCGCTGGCGCTCCACCGGGAGTACCGGGCCAGCTCCGACGCCCGCACGCCGCGGACCGAGACGGATCCGCCGAAGCCGGACGAGAAGCTCATCAACGTCCGGATGCCGCTGAGCGTCCGGGAGCTGGACTTCCAGCGCACCGACTCCTCCCGCGCCCTCCACTGGGAACCCGGCAACGTCAGGCAGCAGGTCAACACGGCCTCCACCTGGTACGGCGAGACCCGGAACACCAAGGGGATGCAGCTCAGCACCGGCGTCTCGGCGACCACGGCGAAGATGCTCGGCGCGTTCCGCGCGCTCAAGGTCCCGGACGTCCCCGCCCAGGACATGCTGCTCGCCCTGGTCGGCTGGATGCTGCCGCTCGGCGACCACTCGCTCTACGAGATCCTCAAGGGCGCCGAACTCGCCGGAGAGCTCCCGCCGGTGCCGTCGCACCTGCTGACCGAGGCCGCCGCGATGTACCGCCACGTTCCCGGCCTGTCCGAGGGCACCCTGCGCCGGGAACTCGGCATGCTCCCGCACGAGGCGGTGTACCACGCCCTGGTGAGCCGCTCACGCCGCAACGGCGGCTTCGAGGAGGCGGGCCTGGAATCCGTGCGCCGGGTGTGGCAGCGGATGGTCGAGCCGGGCCGGGAGCCGTACCCGTACGAGCGGGAGTGGCTGGCCGACAACGGGCTGACGCGGGCCACGCTCGCCGAGCGGCTGAGCCTGGCCCACGTCGAGGCGTTCAACATCTACACCGGGACGGCGTACCCGCTGATCAACGTGCTGCTGAAGTACGACGGCGGACCGTGGCTGCACACCGCGCTGGGCCGGCAGATCGACGCGCTGCTGGCCGGACCGGTGTCGGCGGTGCCCTCGATGCTCCTGAACCACCCGGAACTCGGCGGGCTCATCGCCAGCCCCGAGCCGCGGTACCGGACGCCCGAGCACTCCGCGGAGATCTCCCGGATGGCCAGGGAACTGCTTCCCGAGATCGAGAGGGAACTGCGGATCCACGCCGAGATGATCGTCGAGGCGCTGGACCGGCTGCCGGCGGTGACCGGCGTCGTCTACCGGGGCGACTGGGCGCTGGGCCGCCTGGACGGGCCGGAGAGCGTGTTCACGGCCGGCAAGGCCGGGGACGTGATGAGCAGTTCGGGGCTGCTCAGCACCAGCCGGCTGCCGAAGGCGGCCGAGAAGTTCCTGCCGCCCGACGTCAAGCTGGACCGGTTCGGCCTGGCCCACCGGGTCCTGGCCCGGATCCGCCTGGGGGGCGAGAGCGGTGTCGACATCACGCCCTTCTCCCGGTACCGGGACGGGGAACGGGAGATCCTGATCAGGCCCGGTGCGGTCCTCACCGCCACGGGCAGCGGCACCGGGAGCACGGCCGTCGGACCGCACGAGCGGATCGACTACGTGGAGACCGGATCCGTGCGGCCGTTCGAGTGGCGGAACGACGCGGCCGAGTGGCCGCAGAGGCTCCACGAGCAGCTCAGGTCCCAGGTGGCGCTGCTGGCCAACACGTCCGAGGTGCGGTTCCACCAGGACCTCTGGCCGCTCGCCAAGGCCGCGGGCGCCCACCTCGGGCTGCCTGACGCGCACCGGGCCGACGCGGCCACCCCGGACACCACCCTGGTCCGCCGGACGACCGAGCACCTGTGGGACGCCGCCCGGATCGCCGCCACCCTGCACGAGGCCGTCGGGCACACCCTCGCCGAGCTCACGGGCGTGTCCCTGGTCGCCACCCTGGCCCGCACCGAGCTGCTGCTGCCGCCGGACCACCGGATCACCCAGGACGACCTGCGGCGGTTCACCGACCGGGTGACCGGCAGGGCCGGGACGGGCGACCACGACCTGCGCCGGCTCCTGGCGGTCGCCCAGGACGTCGAGTACACCGGCCACGCCCCGGCCCTGGCCGACCTGCGCACGGCCTGGGCGGCCGTCGGACGGGCCGCCGCCGAGCCGGTGACCCCGGGCGAACCGGGTGTGTACCTGCTGGGGGACCGGCCCGCGAACCACGAAGCCCTGGCGGCGCTCCTGACGACCTTGCAGTACCGGGACAACTTCCTCACCGTGGTGCTGGACACCGTCGGCGGGCGCCCCGGCCTGCACGGCACCGCCCTCACCCCGGCCGAGGCCGCGCACGCCCTGTTCAAGCTGGTGGAGGACGGCAGCTGGGACGTCCGCAAGCCGCTGCGCCTGCTGGCCGGCGACCTGGCGTCGGAGGCCCACCGGTCGTACGCCGACCAGGTGCTGAGCCACCTGTGGCGGATGAACCGGAAGATCGTCGCCTACGCGGCGGCGGGGAACGTCTGGATCACCACCTCGCCGTTCGGCACCACGCACCTCGTGGTCGCCGACCGGGTCGGCCTGTCCGCCGGCGGGCAGCCGGTGTACGTCGGCCCCGGGAACTGGGTCTGGCTGGAGCACGGGAGCCGGCCGGAGGAGGTCGGGCCGTACTTCGCGGACGAGTTCACCGAGTTCAACGTGGGCAACGGTGAGGGAACCGCCCTCGTCGGTCCGGCGCCGCACACCATCGGACTCGGCGTCGACACGCTCTCCCCGGGGGGCGCCCACCCCGGTGCGGACCCGGCCGGGGCCCAGCCGCCGCACGAGGCGGAGCAGGATCCCGCAGGGCAGATCATCGAGCTGGACGACCTGGTGGACGGCGGCGGGGGCTCCGGCCACGGACCGCAGCCGGGCGACGGGAGCGCCGCGGGGGGTCAGCAGAACCAGGCACCCGCCCCGCCGGTGCCGCAGACCCTGCCGCCGGTGCCCGGTCCGCCCGCGCACCGGCTGGCGGGCCCCGACTGGGTCCAGCAGGGCCGGCCGCTCACGGACGGCGCGGGAGGGTTCCACGGCTGGGTGCTGGACGGCAGCGTGCTGCCGGAGTTCGGGTACATCGAGGGATCGGCCCGAACGTACGAGATCGTGGTCCACACGGACGCGGACGGCTATCCGACGGTCGGCGGACACCGGGTCACCGCCGAGGAGATGGCCGGTCTGATCCTCTCGCTCAGGCAGCAGAGGTACTGGAACGGCAGGGACGAGATCGAGTTCGCCGCCTGCCGGCTCGGTGGGACGGAGAACGGCGCCTACCTGGCCGCACTCCAGGTGCACCTCTACATGAGGAACGTGAGCGTCACCATCCGGGCACCCAGGGAGGACGTCTGGTTCGCGCCGTTCCCCGCCCGGCACGCCGACGACCCCGCGCATCCCGGCGGCGGCCGGACCTTCGTCTCCTCGGCCTCGGTCGGCTACGACTCGCACGGCTTCCCGGTGATCGCCGAGGGCGGCACCTGGGAGGTCGTCGAGCCCTTCGCGGGCCAGGGCGCCAACGTGCAGATGGCGACCGCGACCATGGAGGTCCCGGCCGGCTACTCGGAGGTCCACGCCGACCAGGTCAGCACGGAACTGCCCCCGGAGCTGCGGTTCACCGAGCGGGCCCCCGCTCCGCCGCCGCTCGACACCGCCCCGCGGCCCGGGCACGGCGGCGACGAGAACGGCGAACAGCCCCCGGTGAACCCGTACGCGGACCTCTTCGGCACGGACCAGCTCGCCGGTGAGGCCGATCAGTCGGTGCTGCCGTTCGGCGACCTCTCGGGCCTCTTCTCGATGGACCTGTCGACCGTCATGGGGGACATGAACCTCGGGCCGGTGCCGGCCGAGGACACCCTCATCGACCTGACGGCCCAGGGACTGGAGGGAAGCCTGGCCACCGGGACGCCGAACGCCGGGGACGTCTTCACCCTCCTCGACCTCCTCGACGGCGCCCCGGGCAACTTCGACCGCCTGGTGATCCGCTACGCGGAACGGAACAACGGCCAGGACCTCGTGCGGGTGCTGCACGACGCGGCGCAGCAAGGGCTCCTGGGTGAAGGGGCCGCGGCCCGGGTGCTCGGCCGGTTCGGCCGGCCGGACGTCGCCCCGCCCGCGCACCTCGCCGACGTGTTCCTGCACCCGGACGAGCTGGCGGTGTCCGGCCGCCTCCGGACGTCCCTGATCAACGGCGAGGAGTCCGAGCGGGTGCTCGCGGCGATCCAGCCGCTGCGGGAGGACCTCAGGACCCTGTGGCGGGCCCTCGACTTCTACGACCGCGGGGGCGAGCGCCCGCTCCTGGAGGAGCTCCGGACGCGGTTCCCCGAAGCGGCCGAACTGCACGCCTACGTCAGGAACGGCGAGCTGTGGGAGCACCCGGTCGTCGACGAGGCGGGCGCGATGGACCTCTTCCACCAGCTGAGCCGACTGCACTACGAGGCGGCGGACGGGCAGAGCCACCGGATCCCCTTCGACTTCCCCGACAACGGCTGCTTCGACCGGGCGCACCTGATGGCCGTGCGGCTCACCGAGCTCGGCGTCACCAACCAGAAGGTCTTCGTCCGCTACCAGACGGCCACGGGCGGGGCGGGTCTGGAGGTCACCTCGGCGAACGCGGCGGCGCCGCTCTCGGGGACCGGGCCGCGGCTGGTCCGGTGGGGGTTCCACGTCGCCGTGACCGTCGACGTCCTCCTCAGCGGGGCCGACAGCCCGGTGCCGATGGTGATGGACCCCTCGATGGCCGACCGGCCGCTGCTGGTGGACCACTGGATGGCCCTGATGGGCGTGGGCGTCGGGACCTCGACCCACCTCGGATCCCGGTACGCGGACGTGGTCGACCACTTGGCCCGGCTCCACGGAGACCCCGCGGTCACGACGGACGGCCTCGGCTTCCCCACGGGCGCCGCGAGCCACTACTTCGTCGAGCGCGAGACGTACTTCCTGACCGCCGCGGCCAACGACCGGAGCCAGCCCGGCAACGACGAGCCCGGCGGGCGGAGCCTGCGCAGGTCCGAACGGTTCTTCCGGGAGAGGCAGCTGGCCACCACCGACGACCGCCGCGCCGACGCGGCCGTGCGGGGCCTCGACCGGATCATCGAGGGAACCTTCGACAACCACATGTCGGACGAGCGGCAGCGGCCCGAACTCTTCCGGTTGCAGGAAGTGCCGCCGGACGGAGACTGCCTTTACCACGCCGTGAACGCGGTGCTCGCCCCGGAGGGCGCGGACGCGGCCGCACTCCGAAGGCGCGTCGTCGACTGGATGCAGTTGCCCGAGAACTTCGGCATGGTGCGGCGGTTCGCCCGGGAGTTCGGGACGACCGTCGGCCAACTCGCCCGGACCATCGGCCACACCGGCAACTGGAACACGGCGGCCGGGGACCTCGCGCCGCGGGTGGTCGCCTCCGCGCTCGGGGTGCGGCTGCACATCCACCGGACCGGTCAGCCGGTCCACGTGCTGGAACCGCTGAGCGGCCCGGCGCCCACCCGGGACGTACACCTCCAGTTGGAGGCGGACCACTACAGCGCGTGGGTCCCCACCCAGAAGCGGGGCCGTGAGGACGGGGACGGGGACGGGGGCGGCGCCGACGGCGAGGGCCCGCCCGCCCGGAGGCCCAGGGTGGATCCGTCGTCGGAGTCGGAGCCGACGGACACCTCCACGGACACCTCCACGGACACCTCCACGGACACCGCGATGGACACCGCGATGGAGACGGACGACGCCCCGGCAGCGTCGGACACGGCGATGCGGGAGGACACGTCGATGCGGCCGGCACCGGCGCCGACCGGGCAGGACGGGCAGGTCGTCGTGGGCCGGCCGCCGGTCGGGCTGGGCGGTGGCGAGATGCCGGTGCCCGGGTCGTTGCACGAGCGGGTGCGGGAGCTGGAGCACCTGTCCTCGGAGGAACGGCGCCGGCTGGCGGCGGACGAGGCCTTCATGGCGGGCCTGCGCGCCGAGTTGGGGCCGGAGGACTTCGCGCAGGCGGCGGCGCGGCTGCTGATCGACGTCGATCCCCGGACCCACCAGCCGGTGGCGGCGCGGCGGACGGCCGAGGAGCTGGTCGCGCGGATGCTGGCGGACAAGGAGGTCGCGGAGCGGCTGGTGGCCGCGGGACCGCGAGTCGTCGTGGTGCCGCGGGACGTCCCGATGACGGAGGTCCCCGGCTTCGTGGCGTCCGGGCACGGCACGGGTGACGGGCGTGACTGGTCGGTGGTCCGGGGCTCCAGCGGGGACGGCCTCGTGCTGATCACGGAGGAGAACCTGCTCGGTGCGCGGACGTCGGTGGGGCCGCACCTGGCGTACGCCGAGGGCTACTCCACGTCGGCGCACGAACTGGCCCACGCGATCCACGAGTTCGGGATGACCGAGGCGCAGAGGGAGCTGGTCGGGCAGGCCTACCGGGATCGGAGCGTCTCCGACGCCCTGGCCGAGCTGTTCGGCGAGGAGAGCGTCACGGCGTGGCCGGACGGCGGGCTGCGCGACGGTGCCGGCGACCGGGTCGGGAACTACTCGGCGCGCAACGAGCACGAGTTCTTCGCGCAGTTGGTCACCGCGTACTTCGGGCACAACCACGGCAGTGACCCGGCCACCGGGCTGCCGCGCAACAACGGGGCCGAGTGGGTGCGGGAGAACGTGCCCGAGCTGGTGCCGCTGCTGGAGCGCCTGTTCGGGAGCGACCCGCGGACGGAGCGTCCGGAGCCGGCCAACCAGGTCAGCCGGACCGGGGCGGAGGAGCAACTGTTCGACGGGTTCCGGGAGTTCATGGACTCCGCGACCCGGTCGGACGAGCCGGACGTCGTCCGGCAGAACGAGGAGCATGTCGAGGAGCAGCAGGAACACGTCGAGCAGGAACACGTCGAGCAGGAGCATGTCGAGGAGCAGCAGGAGCACGTCGAGCAGGCGCAGGAGCCCGTCCAGGAGGCCCCGGAGCAGCCCGGCCACCACGTCCCCCTCGACGACGTGATCACGCAGATCCTGAACCCGTCCACCTCCGCCCAGCACCCCGTGACCGAGCCGGCTCCCGTCACGGCGGTGACGACGACCGTCGTCTCGGAGGAGGCGCCGCTGCCCGTTCCGACCCCGCCGCCTGTTCCTGCCCCGCCCACCCGTTTCACGGAGCGCGGGCTGGCCGCGTCCGACGTGCTGGTGCACCTGGAGAACCCCAGGACGCAGGACTTCGACACCCTCGTCAGCCGGTTCGCCGATGCGCTGCACGGGGACCAGGAGGCCGCGCGGTCGCTCGCGCAGAGCCTGTTCGGCGGCGAGACGCTGCGTCCGACGGTGTCCGCGCTGTCCCGGGGGGACGTCCGGGAGGTGTACTTCCAGGCCGGCCGGTGGTCCGGGCAGGTCAGGATCACCGCCACGGTCGGGCAGGGCCGACACCTCAGGCAGCTGTCCGGCTTCGAGTTCGAGTACGGCTCGGAGCAGCAGAGCACGGTCGGCATCGTGGCCGACCGGCTCAAGCAGGCGAACATGGGTCTTCAGTTCAAGTCGAAGTTCGGCGGTTCGGGGGACCTCACCGCGACCCTCGGCTACCAGCACGGCTGGATGCACGGCAGCACCACCGCCGAGGCGAGCCGGACGATGGCCCGCGGCAAGACCACCGAGCCGACCGAGCTCTTCGCGACCCCCTTCGTCCTGAAGGTGGAGTTCCTGGACGCCCGTCACCACGCGGCTCCGGGCACCTGGCGGTCGCCGCAGCCGGTCGAACTCACGCTCACCGGCCACGTCGCCGTCCCGAGCCGGGAGACCGCCGGTGCCCCGCAGCAGGAGCAGAGCCACTTCGCGGTGCCCCTGGAGGTCTCCGGGCACCGCCGGCTGGCCGGCTCGCACATCGTCACCGACGTGTGGCCGGTGGAACCGCCCCGGCCCGCTCCCCGGGTGGACGAGCAGGGCGACGTCCAGTTGCAGAACCTGGCCGAGCGGTCGAACGCGTCGGCCATGGAGAAGTTCGTGGCGAACTTCGAGGCCGAGGCGAAGGCCTACTTCGGCGGTCGCTGGGAGGAGCTGCGGAGCAGGATCCTGTCGGAGCTCGACCTCGACACGCTGCACCAGGAGCTCAAGGGGACGATGTCCGGTCAGAAGCTGGTCATCACGGACGAGAGCCTCACCGGGGCGACCGCCGTGATCACCATCGGCGGCGGGTCGGTCACCCGGATGCGGCAGGTCCACACGCTGCCGAGCACCGAGTTCAACATCGCCACCGCCACCGCCCGTTCGCACGTCGAGCAGCGGACGACCAGCAAGGAGTGGCAGGCGTCGGCGGTCGGGAACGGCACGGACAAGAAGGGCGGCGGCGGTGGCGGCGCGGGCATCAGGGCCGGGCGGGACGGCGTCGGGCTCGTCGGCTCCGGCTCGGACCTGGGGAGCGGCACCAAGACCAAGCGGCCGGCGGTGCTGTTCGAGGGGACGGCCGAGCTGACCGTCACCTTCGGCTGGCAGGGCGGTCCGCTCGCCCGTCCCGCCGACCGTTCCGCCCACGCCGAGCTGGGCTTCCGCACCGTGATCGACCAGGACGAGGCCGTCCCGGTCCCCGCGGCCGATCAGGCCGTGGCCGGGGCGCGGCCGCCGGAGTTCGTCGCCCGGGAGCTTCCCGGCCCGCCGGCCGACCCCGTGCACCCGCTGGACCGGGACGTCCCGGCCCCGGTGGACGAGGTGTGGTCGGGCCTGCCCGACACCACCGTCGTGCGGGACCTGCGCGACGTCGCCCCGCTGCACCGGGAACTCGACCGGGTCGGCGCGCTGCTGCTCGGCGAGAAGGCCTGGCGGCAGGTGCGCGGGGACGTCCTCCAGGCCTACTCGCACGCCGCGGTGAGCGCCCACCTCGTCGGCATGTCCCGCGGCTCCGCGCTGCGCGGCCCCGAGGTCACCGGCGGTCCGCTGCGGGACCTGCACCTCGCCACCACCGTGCGGATGCTGCGGATGACCCACGTGCGGACCCAGCAGGGCGCCGAGCTCAACCCGGTCCGCGAGACCAGCACCTTCGACTCGTCCCGCCACCTGCGCTCCGACACCCTCAACGGCCAGGTCCAGGGCGGCGGCAAGGGGGTGGTGCACACCTGGGACAACGTGCGGAACACCTCGGACAAGCCGTTCGGGGACAGCCTCCAGGGCACCGTCACCGGCTCCGTGGAGTCGCGGGTCCGCGATGGCTGGCGCGGCGGGGAGTCCGGGAAGAGCTTCGCCAACGGCAAGTACGCCAGCCCGCAGGAGCTGTACCGGGTCGAGTTCGAGGTGCTGCTGAGGGCCAACGGCACGGACCGCCGGCCCGTCGTGCTCACCGCGGAGCTGAGCCTGGAACAGGTGCACACCGCGCTGCGCGCGATCGACGAGCAGGAACGGACCGGCTTCCGGCCGCCGCAGAACCCGGTGGAGGCCGTCCCGCCGCTGCCGCGGCCCGTCGCGCACCAGGCCGGCGAGGGGGCCCCGGCGCCGCTGCGGCTGGGCCAGTCCGACGTGGTGCTCAGTCTCGGCCGGGGGGACACCTCGGTGCTGCGCAACGTCCTGGCCACGCTGGAGGGGCACACCGGCAGGCCGGTGCCCGCCGACGTCGAGGCGAGGCTGGCCAGGTCGATCGACGCGGACGGCCTCAAGTCCGAGATGTCCAGGCTCACCCGGGGCGGGCGGATCCGGGTGCCGGTCGAACTCGACGGCTGGAAGGGCACCGTCGTGGTCGGGGGCGAGCTGCAGCGTCCCCGGCCGCGTGAGACGCCGGTCACCGGCTTCGAGTTCGAGTCCGGCAGCCAGCAGCGCACCACCACCGGCACCACCGCGGACTCGCGCACCCGGATCCGGGTCCGCGGCCGGGTCGGGATCTCCCTCCCGTGGGTCGACGCCGCCGTGCAGGCCACCCACACCCGCGACTACGTCAAGGGCATCTCGATCGACCGGACGGGCGGCACCAACAGCCGGGGCAAGAGCGTCGAGGCGGCCCAGTTCACCGACGCGGACGCCGTGTTCACGACCACCTTCGAGCCGGGCAAGCGGTCGGGCGCGATCGCCCCGCCCGATCCCGTCACGGTCCCCGCCGTGGTGGCCGCCCCCCGGCGCACCGCCCCGGACCCGAACAACCCGCGGATGCCGGCGAACCACCGGTTCGGTTCCTCCGACGTGGTCACCGCCGTCCACCTGAACCAGGACCGCAGCGGGACGGTGCACGACCTGGTCCGCGGTCTGGGTGACTCCCCGGTCGACGCCCGCGGCCGCACCGCCGCCGCCTTCCTGGGCAGGGACTGGTCGGGCCTGGCGGAGAAACTGGCCACCAGGCTGGACTTCGACCGGCTCCAGATCGACCTCAAGTCGATGATGTCCGGCCACCCGCTCGTGGTGGAGCACGGCAGGAGCAAGGCGCTGGTCACCGCCGAGCTGGTCACGCTGAACCGGACCGGGCAGCTGCCGCAGGTCGAGTTCAACATCGGGACCGGCCACCAGACCTCGCTCACCAGCGCCGACGGCGGCACCAACACCGGCGGCGGCCACGGCACCGCGGTGACCGTCAGCCTCTTCGGCACCGGCAACCCGACGGCGGTCGGCCCCAAGGCGGTGGGCGGGGTCAGCGGCACCGGGGCGAAGGGCGTGGACCGGCTGGAGCACGGCAGCGACTCCTCGGCCGCCGGAACGGCCGTCAAGAGCAAGGTCCCCGGCGTGGCGCACGAGGCCGCGGTGCTGCTGAGGATCCGTTTCGAGCACAGCCCGTTCGTCCGGCTGCACCCGTCGGACGCGATCCGTCCCGACCGGGCGGCGCAGCCCCCGGACGCGAACGGCTCGGTGCTCGGCAGGATCAACCGGAGCCTGAGCCGGTTCGGCGACCGGGTGACCGGGCTGGGCCGCTACGAGCGCAGGGTCGTCGAGGCCACGATCCACGCCGACGTGGTGATGGAGGCCGACCGGGACCAGCCCGTGGTGCCCTCGCGCTACGGTGCCCCGAAGGAGGGGTTCCCGCCGCTGCGCCCGGCCGAGGCGGTCGTCGCGCAGGAGCTGCGGCGGCCACCGGCGTCCCTGTTCACCGAGGGGCCGCGCGAGGCCGGGGTGCTGCGCTGGATCGACGACACGTCCGGCGTGCGGGACCTGCTCACCGTGTTCGGGTCGAGCTTCTTCAAGGGGCGCACCTGGTCCTGGCTGGAGTCCGTGGCCCGGAACACCCACAGCCACGCCCAGCTGTCCGCGCTGTTCGGCTCGGTCTCCCGGGGGCGGGAGGTCCTGCCCTCCCCGGAGCCCGGGGGGCCGGACCGTGACGTCATGGTGCGGGACGGCCGGAGCGTCGGCACCCCGTCCCCCGGCGGGCGCCTGTTCGTCGCCGACGCCGACATCACGGCCAGGATCTCGATCGTCCAGCTGGAGTTCCAGCGGGAGAACGCGGCGGCCGCCCTCAGCCCCGCCAACGACTCGGCCGGCGGCGGGCGGCGCACCCGGCTGGACTGGGGCCTGTGGAACGCCCAGGTCCAGGCCGGGGTGAAGGCCGGCCTGGAGGGCGGTACCGACCTCACCGGCACCGTGACCGGAGGGTACGGGCAGCGGTGGCGCGACGGGGCGTCCACGGGTGCCTCCGGCAAGATCGTCGCCGGGGCCAAGTACGCCGACCCGAGCGTGCGGTACACCGGCTACGCGGAGATCGAGGTCACCTTCCGCGACGGGGACCGCACGCTCACCGAGAAGGGCCTGGTGCCGATCGAGATGGAGGTCCCGCGGGACCGGACCGAGATGGTGACCTCGGACGACAGCCAGCGGGTGCTCTTCACGACCCTGCACCCCGGCGGGGAGCGGATCAGCCGGGGTTCCGTCCCCGACGCCATAGCCAAGGTGCTCGCGACCCCGGTGGAGGGCGCCGGCGGCCGGGTGCACTGGCTCGCCGACCTGGCCGAGCGGAACGCCTCGCCGGACCTGTCGGCGGCGCTGGCCGGCCTCCCGCACGACGACGGGCACTTCACCGTCGTCTTCCACGGCAGGGCGGAGAGCGGTGCCCCGACCTGGCTCGGCGAGGAGGTGACCCCGGAACAGTTCGCGGGCGCGCTGCTCAGGCTCGCCGAGGGCGGCCAGTGGCAGGGCGAGGACCTGCGCTTCCTGTCCTGCAACACCGGGCAGGGCGTGGCGGACTCCTTCGCGGCCAGGACCCTGGGCCTCGTGCACGACCTGGTCACCGCCCGCCGGACCGAGGCGGACCGCACCGGAGTGCCGCTCAGCCCCAACCTGGCCCGGCTCGCCGACGTGACCGCCGTCGCCGGCGACGGCTCCGTCTTCCTGACCCGCGGAGCGAACCCCCGGGCCGTCGTGGCCCGCAACGTCGGCTACAGCGCCGACGGTCTCCCGCTGGTCGAGGGCCCGGGCGACTGGCACCGCCTGCGCGTCGAGGACGGCCGGGTCCACGCCACCGCGCTCGGGCAGGAACTCCTCCGCGACGACCAGCAGCCGGTCCCCCTCGCGACCGGGAACGACCCGATCGACCCGGGCCAGGGGCCGGCGGTGCGGCTCATCGGCGAGGAGGCGGTGGCGGAGCAGGACGCGGCGCCGGTCGTCGTGCCGCCGGTCGAGCAGCCCACCTGGAAGCTCCAGCGGGGGCGCGCCCTGGACCTGCTCCAGCCGGAACCGGCGCCGCAGCCGGGGCCGCGGACGGAGGCGGAGGTGGCGGCGGCCGCCGCGATCAGGGCGGAGAACCTGAAGCGGCTGGCCTACGACTACGGGACCGGGACGGACGCCCTCACGGCGCTGACGGACCGGCTGCGCGAGCGCCCCGTCGGCACCGAGGCCACCGTGGCGCTCACCCGGCCGGACGGTCAGGACGTGCTGCTGCGTCTCGGCCGGGACGCGGACGGCTCGCTGAGGCTCGTGGACGGGGGCGACCGGGTCGTCACCATCCGCACCGACGCGGCGGAGCCGGCCACCCGGATCCTGGAGGTCCCCGGCGAGGCCGACGGCCCGGCCGCGCCCGCCCCCCGGGAGGTGGCCCGGGTCACGTCCGAGACCCATCTGTGGGTGACGATGTCGAACGACCACGTGTCGAGGACGGAGCTGACCGGGCTCGGGGCGAACGCCTACACCATCAGGGCGGAGAACTCCGGCGACATGTACCACATGCGCGCCGCCCTGCTCGCCCATCCGGACCGGGCGTTGCTGGTGTGGAACGTCAGTGAGGCGACCAGGAGGCAGGTCGAGGGGATCATCAACCTCCACGACGACCTCTTCACCCAGGGGCGAAGGATCCACTACACGACGGAGACGAGTCTGCCCGCCCATTCCTGGCGGAACGAGACGGCGGCTTCGGAGGACATCGCGACGCGCATGACGAGGAGCATCGCCGGCGACCACTGGAGGTTCGTCGAGCAGATCATGCCGAGGCCGAGGCCCGCGACCGCCGAGCCCCGGCTGGGATTCCTGGCCGGGCAGCTGGACAGGCTCCAGACCGGCGTCGAGGAGCACCGGGACGAGGCCGGCGACCGCTCACTGCGGGCGGCCCGGATAGCCGAGCTCGCCCGGAGCTACGGGCACTACACCCCGCAGGAGGCCGAGGCCTTCCAGCGGGACCTGGAGCACCCGGCCCTGGGCCGCTTCGAACCGGACCAGGACTACGTGATCGTGACGTACCGGGACAGCGGCCACAGCAACCGCGCCGGCGCCAACGCACCGGCGCTCGACACCGGGCTGGTGGGGGTCCGCCAGATCATCGACCAGGTCAAGGGCGCGGCGGGCGGACGCTTCAAGGTCGTCGTGATGGGCGAGCAGCCGGAGGGGTGGACCGGGCAGGCCCTGCAGAACTACTGGAACTGGCCGTCGGTCGGGAACAGGCGCAAGGAACTCGCCCTCCTGAGGTACCTCGCGGACAGCTACCGCATCGTCGGTGCGGTCGGCATGCGCAGCGGCGTCATGGACGAACTCGCCTTCGCCGGGATCAAGATCGTCTCGATCGACATCAGCCCGCACCGCGACGAGGCGGACGGGTTGCCGAACCTCAAGCAGTCCAAGGGATGGACCCGCGGTCTCCGGTTCGAGGAGGCGTACGAGCGGTACTACGGCCGGGCGTTCGTCACCGACCCGCGAGCGCAGGACACCACCTACGCGGAACCGGGCGGCGCCCCGGTCCACTTCGACGGACGGTTCAGTGACCGGGACGCCGCCACGGTGCGCGACGCCATCGAGTTCTACTTCGACGGCGCCGGGAACTCCGGGGCCGTCCGGCACGTCTCCCACCCGCACGAGGCGGGCCAGGTGGACGAGGCGCTGCACCGGCTGGGGGACGTCCAGGACATGACCGGCCTCGACCTGGCCCGGAGGACGCTGCCCTACCTGCGCGAGTTCGAGGGCTTCAAGGCCCAGATCCCCGAGGTGTGGGAGCTGGTGGAACCGAAGCTGATGGAGGCGGAGGACGCGGCGGCCGCGCACGAGTCGCGGGCCGCCGAAACCTGCGGACGGAACGTGGCCGGGTTCGCGGAGCGGGGGCTGGCGGCGCTCGGGGTCACCCAGGCGGCCGACCTCCTGGCGAAGGTCGGGCCCGGTCCGCTCGCGGCGGAGCACCCGATCGGGGAGGTCGCGACGAGGTTCATCGGCGAGATCCGGAAGGCACTCGTCCAGGCGTTCGTCGAGAAGGAGCTGGCGGGCAGGCCGGAGCTGACCGGGAAGGCCCTCAAGGACTTCCGGAAGGAGGTTTCCGACACGGCCCAGGAGAGGGTCGGCGCGCTGTCCCCGGAGCAGCTGCGGGCCGTCCTCAGGAGCTGCCTGGAGGAGTACGGCGGGTTCCCGTAGGAGAACGGGACGGGCCCCGGCCGGAGGCGTCCGGCCGGGGCCCGCCGGGCGGGGCGGTGGTCAGCCGGCCAGGCCGCGCAGGGTGTGGTAGACCCCGCAGGCCTGGAGGGCCAGCGGGAGCAGGGACAGAGCGCAGAGGGTGTGCAGGATGTCGGCGAGGCGCCCCCAGTAGGGGAGCAGCCGGCGGCCGGGGACGGTCCAGGCGGCGACCAGGAGGGCGACCGCCACCGTCAGCAGGGCGGCCAGCAGGAGCAGCCGGCCGGTGCCGGAGGCGTCGGTGGTGGCACGGGCGAGCAGCACCAGGCCGCCGAGGACACCGGGCAGCAGGACGGCCAGACGCTGGCGGATGCTGCCGACGGCCCGGCCGTGCAGCAGCAGGAGCAGGCTCATCGCGCCCGCCTGCGCCGGGCCCGCCCAGCCGTCGGCGAAGGGCAGCACGGCCAGGCAGACGGCGCAGACGGCGCCGATCGCGGAGTACAGGGCCATCAGGTAGTCGTCGGCGACCAGGGCCCGGGGCAGTACGGCGGAGGCCGGGACCGGCTCGATGTTCTGCTGGAGCTCCTCCGCGTTGCGCGGCAGCATCGGCAGCCGCAGCCCGGACAGCCGGAAGGCCAGCGAGGGCACGAAGGCGCCGACCAGGACGGACACCACCGCGATCACCGCCACCAGCTGGGCGAGCGTCATCCCGGAGAGCACCAGCACCCCGGACCCCACCCCGAGCAGGGCGACCAGCGCCACCCCGAGGAACAGCGGCGCCGCGGCGCCGACCGCCGCCAGGGCCAGCACCGCCGCTCCGGCCCCGGCCGAGGAGGCCGCCAGGATCCGGGCCCCGAGCAGCTCACCGCCGCCCGGCCCGTTCGGCAGCAGCAGGGCGGCGAGCGCCAGGTACGGGACGGCGGCGGCGCCCAGCGCGGCGCCCGCGCCCGCGTCGGCCATCGCCCGGGAGGCGCTGGCCGCGCCGAGCAGCAGCAGGAGGGCGACCGCCGCCGCGGCGGCCTCGCGCGGGGCGGCCGGTCCTGGCAGGGCGAGCAGCACCCAGCCGGCCGCGAGCGCGGCCAGCGCCAGGGCCAGCGCCAGGATCCGGGTGAGCGCCGGGCGCCAGGTGTCGCCGCGCTCGTCCATGCCGGTGGCGAGGCCGTCCACCAGGTCGTCGAAGTGCACCTGGGGAAGGGCCTCGTGACGGGCCCGCAGGTACAGCGCGTCACCGTCGTGCAGGCCCAGCGCCTCGGCGGTGCGCTCCTCGTCCAGCGGCTCCTCGCCGAGCCGCTGCAGCACCCAGCCGCCGTGCTCCAGGCCCTCCTCGGCGAGCCCGGGGCCGGCGTGCCCGAGGACGGCGGGCAGCAGGTCGGCCAGGGGTACGTCGGCGGGGACGGCCAGCTCGAAGGCCGTCCCCGGCGCGTGGAACCTCAATCGGCACAGTCCTGCCACGACACTGCTGCTCACGCCGGTCCTCCGGTTCGGTGGGATTGGTCCGCTGCTCCGCCCGGATGAACGGCCTGCCCGGCGTGCCGCGTTCAACCGGCCCCGTGAACCGGAGGCACGGTGCCGTCCGTGGGTCAGAACGGGGACGGCCTCGGGCGCGGGAGCGCCGGCCGCCCCGAGCAGCCCGGGGCCGTGAGCAGCCCGTTGCAGTGAGGAGCCCTGAGTGAGCGTGGAGCTGATCAACCGGACGCCCCGGCGTCCGGGGCCCGAGATGCCGGACGGTGAGGTCCAGCTCCAGGAGCCGCCGGGCCTGCCGGAGAAGCAGGGCGGCATGGCCAGTGTGATCAGCATGGCCCCGATGGCGCTCGGCTCGCTGTCGATGGTGTTCATGTTCCTGCACCCCGGCGGTGGCGAGGGCAGTGGCGGCATGCTCAGCTACGTCGCGATGGGCATGATGGCGCTGTCCGCCGTCGGCATGCTGGTCACCCAGCTGATCCGCGGCTCCAGCGACCGCAAGCAGCAGCTGCGCGCCGAGCGACGCGACTACCTGCGCTACCTCTCCCAGATGCGCCGTCAGGTGCGCCGCTCGATCGACGCCCAGCGCCGGGCCCTGGCCTGGCGGCACCCGGCCCCGGCCGAACTGGGCTCGCTGGTCGGCACCACCCGGCTGTGGGAGCGGCGGGCCGCCCACCCGGACTTCAGCGACGTCCGGATCGCGCAGGGCGCCCAGCGCCTGGCCACCCCGCTCGCACCGCTGGCCACCAAGCCGGTCGAGGACCTGGAGCCGCTCTGCGCCCACGCGCTGCGCCGCTTCATCCACGCCTACGGCACGCTCGCCGACCAGCCGATGGCGATCCACCTGCGCGGCTTCGCCCACCTGCTGCTGCGCTCCGACGACCCCGGGGCCGCCCGCGCGCTGGTCCGGGCGGTGCTGGCCCAGCTCGCCGTCGTGCACGGCCCGGACGAGCTGCGCATCGCCGTCGTCACCGACCCGGAGCGGCGGGCCGAGTGGGAATGGGCCAAGTGGCTGCCGCACGCCCTGCACCCGACCGACACCGACGGCGCCGGCCCGGTCCGGCTGGTCGCCGGCAGCCTCGGCGAGGTCGAGCAGCTGCTCGGCGAGGAGTTCACCGGCCGCCCCGGCTTCGAGCCGGACGCCGTGCCCGACCGGGACGAGCCGTTCACCGTCCTGGTCCTGGACGGCCCCGGCGCGCACACCGGCAGCCGCGCCGCGCTGACCGGCTACCGGAACGCCGTCCTGATCGACCTCTCCGACTCCCTGGAGTGGCGCCCGGCCCGCACCACCCTGCGGCTGCGGATAGAGGACGGCCGGCTCACCATGGTCGGCGCCGACCGCAACCGCAAGGACGTGGCCACCGACCTCGGCCGGCCCGACGCGCTCGGCCTGCCCGCGGTGACCCGGCTCGCCGCCAGGCTCGCCCGCTACCGGATCGCCGACGGCGTCGACGCCGCCGAACCGCTCGCCACCGACTTCGACCTCACCGCCCTGCTCGGCATCCCCGACCTGCACGCCCACGACGTCGAGGGGATGTGGGCCCAGCGCGGCATCCCGCAGCGGCTGCGCGTCCCGCTCGGCCTCGGCCCGGACGGCCGGCCCGTCGACCTGGACCTCAAGGAGTCCGCCCAGGGCGGCATGGGCCCGCACGGCATGCTGATCGGCGCCACCGGCTCCGGCAAGTCCGAGCTGCTGCGCACCCTGGTGCTGGCGCTCGCCGTGACCCACTCCTCCGAGGTGCTCAACTTCGTCCTGGTCGACTTCAAGGGCGGTGCCACCTTCCTCGGCCTGGACACCCTGCCGCACACCTCCGCGGTGATCACCAACCTGGCCGACGAGGCCGCCCTGGTCGACCGGATGCGCGACGCCCTGCACGGCGAACTCGTCCGCCGCCAGGAGGTGCTGCGCGACGCCGGGTACGCCTCGCTGCTGGACTACGAGACCGCGCGCGCCGCCGGCACCGCGCTGCGCCCGCTGCCCACGCTCTTCGTGGTGGTCGACGAGTTCAGCGAACTGCTGTCAGCGCACCGGGACTTCATGGAGCTGTTCGTGATGATCGGCCGGCTCGGCCGCTCGCTCGGCGTGCACCTGCTGCTGGCCTCGCAGCGGCTCGACGAGGGCCGGATGAGCGCGCTGGAGTCCCACCTGTCCTACCGGATCGGCCTGCGGACCTTCTCCGCCATGGAGAGCCGCGGCGTGCTCGGCGTCCCGGACGCCTACCAGCTGCCCTCCCAGCCCGGCAACGGCTTCCTGCGCAGCGACATCTCCACCCTCACCCGGTTCAAGGCCGCCTACGTCTCCGGCCCGTACCGCCCCAAGCGCCGCGCCGCCCAGCAGGCCGCCATCGCCGGGCAGGTCGTCGCGTACGGCACCGACTACGTGGTGCCCAGGCAGCGGCCGGTGGCGGAGACCGGGGCCGAGGAGGAGCAGACCGCGGCCGGCTCGCTGCTGGAGGTCGCGGCCGGCCGGCTGCGCGACGCCGGGCCGCCCGCCCACCGGGTCTGGCTGCCGCCGCTGGGCGTCCCGCCGACCCTCGACGAGCTGCTGCCGCCGCTCGTCCCGCACCCCGAGCGCGGCCTCACCACCGAGGACGCGGCCGGGCACGGCGCCCTCGCCCTGCCGGTCGGCGTGGTCGACCGCCCGTTCAACCAGCTGCGCGACCTGCTCACCGCCGACCTCTCCGGCGCCGGCGGCCACGTCGGCATCGCCGGGGCCCCGCAGAGCGGCAAGAGCACCCTGCTGCGCACCCTGATCACCGGCCTGGCGCTGACCCACACCCCGCGCGAGGTCCAGTTCTACTGCCTGGACTTCGGCGGTGGCACGCTCTCCACGCTGCGCGCCCTGCCGCACGTCGGCGGGGTCACCGGCCGGCACGACGGCGAGCGGGTGCTGCGGACCGTGGCCGAGGTCAACGGGATCATCACCCGCCGCGAGCAGTACTTCGCCGAGCTGGGCATCGACTCCATCGCGTCCTTCCGGCGCCGCCGCGCCGCGGGCGAGCTGCCCGACGAGCCGCACGGCGACGTCTTCCTGGTGGTCGACGGCTGGAACACCCTGCGCCAGGAGTTCAACGACCTCGTCCAGCCGCTCACCCTGATGTCCCAGCGCGGCCTCAACTACGGCGTCCACCTGGTCATCGGCACCACCCGCTGGGGCGAGATCACCGGCGGCCTGCGCGACCAGCTGCAGACCCGCTTCGAGCTGCGCCTGGGCGACTCCGTCGACTCCATGATCAACATGCGGGCCGCCGCCAAGGTGCCCAAGCTGCCCGGCCGAGGCCTCACCGACGAGCAGTTGCACTTCCTCTCCGCGCTGCCCAGGATCGACGGCTCCGGGAGCACCGACGACCTCGGCGAGGGCGTCGCCGACCTGGTCGACGCCGTCGCCGCGCACTGGACCGGGCCGCGCGCTCCTGAGGTGCGGATGCTGCCGCTCACCCTGGACGCCGCCGGGCTGCCCGCCCCCACGGGCCGGCTGCGGGTGCCGATCGGCCTGGAGGACACCGAGGTCGCGCCGCTGTGGCACGACTTCGAGGAGAGCCCGCACCTGCTGGTGGTCGGCGACAGCGAGTCGGGCAAGACGAACCTGCTGCGGCTGATGATCAAGGCCATCACCACCGCCTACACCCCGGCCGAGGCCAGGATCATGCTGGTCGACTACCGGCGCGGCCTCTACGACGCGGTGCCGGAGGAGTACCGGCTCGGCTACGCCGTGGCCGTCGACAAGCTCCGCCAGATCGTCGACGGGGCCTCTCGGGCGATGAAGAACCGCATCCCGCCCGCCGACATCGCACCCTCCCGGCTCAGGGAACGCGACTGGTGGACGGGGCCCGAGCTGTTCATCCTCGTCGACGACTACGACCTGGTCGGCCCGGGCAGCGGCAGCCACCCCTTCGCCGCGCTGCTGGAGGACCTGGCGCAGGGCGCCGAGATCGGCCTCCACCTGGTCGTCGCCCGCGGCGCCAACGGCATCGGGCGGGCGCTCGGCGACCCGCTGGTGCGCAAGCTCCAGGAGGTCAACTCGCCCGCGCTGCTGATGTCCTGCCCGCCGTCGGAGGGCTTCCTGTTCGGCAACATCCGGCCCCGGGTGCTGCCGACCGGGCGCGGGCTGTACATCACCCGGCGGCGGACGGTGCAGGTGCAGACCGGGCACCTGGTGGAGGTCGAGCAGTGACGGCGACCACGGAGGGTCCGGGAACGGTGAACGCCTCGACGCTGCGGGCGCTCGGCCCGCACTACGTGATCGCGCCGCCCGGCGCGGAGGCGGACGGACTGGCCGAGGCGCTGGCGCCGGTGCGGGCCGAGCCGCGGGCGCTGCTGCTGCTCGCGGCCGCGGCGGACGCGGCGCCCGTCCTGCTCGCCTCGCTGGACGAACTCGCCGGGGCGGCGCGCGAGCGCGGCGCCGAGGTGCTGGTGCTGGCCGCCTCCGGGCTGGCGGCGCTCGGCCCGGACGGCCGGCGGCCCGCCGAACTGCTCGCCAGGCGCTGCGGGTTGACGGTCGTCGCACCGGACGCGGTGGTGAGCGTCGAGCCGGACGGCACCCTGCCGGCCGTGGACGGGACGTGGTGGCGCTGCCGGCCGGGCGGGGGAGCGGAACCGCTCGGCGGCCGCTGGCCCGCCGCCGCGACCGTCACCCCGCTGCGCGGCGGGGCCCACTGGATCACCGAGACGGTGGCCGGGCCGGTCAGGCCCGCCGTGCTGGACCGGGCGGTCGCGCCACCGGACGGACTGCTGCTGATCCTCGGCGGTCCGGCGGGACCGCTGCCCAGTGCCGTCCAACTGGCCAACGCCGCGGCGCTGTTGCAGGACACGACCGGGCGGCGGGAGCGCCTGACGGTGAGCGCGCCGTGGGCCGCTCCGGTCGAACTCATCGAGCTGGCGGCAGTGCTGGCGGCCTCGCTCGGCCAGGAGGTGCGGGCGGCGATCGGCGTGCCGGTGGGCGCGGCGGGGGCGTCCGGGTTCGGCGCGCGGCACGTCCAGCCCGCGCCGGACGGGGGCGAGGGCTGGGAACCGTACCTCACCGAGCTGGTGGCCCGCCCGAGCGAGCGCACCGTCACCGCCGTCGGCTGGCGCACCCGCCCCGACCTGCCCGCGGCGCCGGGGACGGCGCGCTACCCGGCCTTCCCCGGCTGGGAGCTGGAGGCGGTGGCGGCCGGGCTGTGGCTCCGCCCCGCCGGCGCCTCCGACCGCGGCCCCCGGCTGCGCAGGCCGGACCCGGCGCAGCCGGTGCTGGTCGTGGGCGCGCCGGGCCGGCCGGTACCGGAGACGCTCTGGGACCACCTCGGTGCGGTGCTGGGCTCGGTCCCGCCGGGCCCGGCCCGGCTCGCGCTCGCGGTGGCGGGGGCGCTGGACATCGGGTCGGCGGCGGTGGGGCGGTTCTGCGCGCGGCTGTACGGACTGGACTGGGTCGGGCCGGAGGCGGCCGGGGGTGCGGTCGGGGTCGGTGCGGAGCCGTTGCCCGAGGTGGCGGTGAAGGCCGAGGCCGAGGTGGTCGTGGCGGCCGCGGTGGTGCCGGAGCCGGTGCCGGAGCCTGAGTCTGGGCCGGTGGCCGTACCTGACCCTGACCTTGACTTCGGGCCGGTGCCGGTGCCGGTGCCGGAGCCCGCTGTCACGGTGTCGACTTCGGGAGGGACGTTCGCGGAGGAGGCTCCCGAGGAAGCGGTCGAAGGAACAATATTGGCCCCTGAGGCCGCCGCCGAGAAGCCGGTGGCGGAGGAACCGGCTCCCGAAGCCCCGGCCGTCGCGTCCGCTCCGGAGCCCGAACCCGCTCCGGAACCCGCTCCGGAACCCGAGCCCGAACCGGGACCCGAGCCCGAGCCCGAACCCGAGCCCGCGGCGCCCGCCGTGACGCCCCCGGTGGTGGAGCCCGCGGAACCCGCGGAACCCGCCACCCCCGCCGCGGACCGCGCGGCCCTGGTCACCCAACTCGGCTCCGCCTACCAGCGCCTGGCCCGCCGGGCCGAGGACGTCGCCACCCGGCTGCCCGCCCTGCGCGCCCGGACGGAGGAGACCGACCCGAGGCCCGAACTGGTCGCCGTACTGCTGCACCACGGCGACTCCAGCCCCCTGGCCGACCGGGCCGAACTCCTCGCGGCGGCCCGGTCCGACGCGCCCGGCCGCTACGGCCCGTACCTGCGGTGCCTCGCCGCAGGACTGCGGCGGCTGCCCAGCCACTACGGCGGCGTGCTGGTCGCGGGCCCGGCGGAGGCGTGCGACCTCGCCGCGTACGCCCCGGGCACGGTGCTGTCCGAGCGGGCCCCGCTCACCGGTCTGGCGGCGCCGGGCGCGGACCTGGGGGAGGGCGTCGGGATCGAGTTCGCCATCTGGTCCGTCGGCGGCCGGCGCAGTTCGGCCTTCGGCGAACCGGGCGACCAGCCGACGGTGATCTTCGCCCCGGGCACGGAGTTCGAGGTGGTCGAGGTCGAGCCGGCGGACCCGGACGGGGGCCGCCCGGCCCGGGTGCTGCTCCATGAGATCGGCGGGGTCCGTCCCGGCCCAGACCGCCTGCGTACCTGGCTCGCCCGCCGCGACGCCGTCGCCCCCGCCGACCGCACCCGCCCCGCCGACCCCTCCCGTTACGTCCTGGCGCTCGGCGCCGGTCTCGTCTGAGCGGAAGGGCGGAAGGGCGGAAGGACGGCAAGACCGACGGACCGACGGGCGGGCCCGGTGAACCCCGAGGCGCCGTCCGCCCGTCGGACGGAGCGTAGGGATGTGACCGGCGGTGAGGAGTGCGGGGATGGCCGAGACGGTACGGAGCGGGTTCCGGCTCGCGGCGGTGTTCGACGTGGTGGATCCGGTGACCGGGCCCGGGTTCGCGGCGGACCGGCCGCGGCTGGCGGCGGGGGCGGAGCGCGAGGACGTCCTCCGGTACCTGCGGGCCGGGGCGGCGGTGCTGCTGACACCGATGCTGATGGACGACGTGGTCGACCCGGACCGGCGCGGCGTCGTGCCGATGGGCTTCCGTACCGACGGCCGGTGGATCTGGACCGACACGGTGGCGTACTACCTGGAGGAGTACGGGCTGGCACCCGACCCCGCCCTGCTCGCGCACGTGCGCGAGCAGGGCGACGGCCCGTGGGCGGAGCCGCCGGCGGAGGTGCTGGAGCTGGCGGTGTCCTTCGTGCTGACCCCGCCGGAGGCGGTCGAGGAACCCGTCTGGACGGTCGGCTCCTGAACTGCGCCGATCCGGCTGAACCGGTTCGGCCACGCCGTCCGTACCTCCCCACGGGAGTGTCGTCGAGCGCAGGGGATGCATGGTGGGCGAGGAACAGCGCGGCGAGCCGGGCCGGAGGCCGGGCGGCTTCCGGCTCCCGGCGGTGAACTGGGCGATGGCGGCCGAGGCGGACGCCGGGGAGCAGGAGGCGGAGTCCGCGAGCGCCGCGACCGCGGTGCTGCCCGCACCGGCGGGCGCCGGGACCGCGAGCGCCACGCCGACCGGGGCGCGGACCGCCGCGACCACCGGGGCCGGCGCCGGTGCCGCCGCGACCACCGGGGCCGGGGCCAAGTCTGAGGCCGGGGCCGAGCCGGAGAACGCGTCCACGACCGGGCCCGCGAGTCCGGCCGCGCCCACCGCTCCCGCCGCGCCCCGGGCCGCCACGACGGCTCCGGCCGCGCCCGCCGCACCCGAGGCCGTGGCGCTCGCCGCCGTCGAGGCCACCGAGCCGGTCGGCGAGGGCGCCGCGGACCCCGGGCCGCGCCCCGGCAAGGTCTCCCGCCCGATGATCGCCGCGGCCGTCGCCGTCGGCCTGGTCCTGGTCGGCACCTCCGTGGTGGTGACCCAGCTCGGCGGCAACGACCCCAAGCACGGGCCCGCCCAGGCCGACGCCCCGCCCGGCTACGGACAGAGCGGCGGGGACGGCGGCAACGGCTTCGTCCCCGGCTTCGACGAGCACGGCGGCAGCACCGACCCCGCGGGCCCCCCGCCCGAGGGGCAGCCGGGCGCGGCGGTCCCGCTGCCCGTGACGTCGGCCTCGGCGGCGCCGGGCGACCAGCCCGCGTCGGCCCCGAACGGCGCGGGTGGCGCCGGCGGGTCCGGCGGGTCCGGTGGTGGCGGCGGAGGCGAGGCCGCCAAGCCCGGCGCGGCCAACCCCGCGCCGGCGAACGGGAGTTCCACCGGCGGGGCGGCCCGGTCCCAGGGCGGTTCGAGCGCCGCCACGGGCGGCTCGGGCAGCGCGGGCGGTTCCGGCGGGGCCAACCCGGCCCCCAACCCGCCCGTGCCGAACCAGCCCGCCCCCAACCCGCCCGTGCCGAACCAGCCGGCGCCCCAGCAGACCACGCCCGCGGCCGCCAAGCCGCCCGCACCGGTCATCGCGGTCGCCGGCCCGTACTGCAAGCCCGGCGGCGTGTACAAGGCCAACGGCTGGTTCGACCAGGGCGACAAGGGCTGGCGCAACAACTCCGGCGGCTACAGCGGCGACGGCTGCAACGGCAGCTACGTCTCGATGCCGATGTCCGGCGACGCCAACAAGGACGACAACGGCAACTCGGTGGTCTGGACCTTCACCCTGGACAAGGTCAGCAGCTGCACCCTGTCCGTCTACATCCCGTCCAGCGGCGACGTGAAGCAGGTCGGCGGCAGCCCGAGCTACTACACGGTGCAGAGCGGCGGCGGCCAGGTCGGCTCCTTCAGCATCAACCAGACCGCCAGCCGCGGCAGCTGGGTGAACCAGGGGCCCTTCTCCTACCGCGGCCCGATCTCGGTCACGCTGCACAGCCGCGGCCTGGACTGGTCGGGCGGCACCACGACCTTCGCCCACCACGCGGCCAGTGCCGTCCGCGCCACCTGCACGGCCTGACCCCGTCCGGCCCACCAAACCGCCGGCCCACCGAACCACCGAACCTCAACGCCCCACGACGAAGGGAACCCCAGGCAATGTCGCGCCCGGTGCTGACGGTCTGCGCGGAGCAGCGGGAGCCCGGCTCCTACCGCACGATCGGCGAAGCCCTCCAGGCAGCCCGCAGTGGCGCGGTGATCTCGGTCCGCCCCGGCCGGTACGACGAGAACCTGGTGCTCACCAAGGTGGTGAGCATCACCGCGGAGGACGTCAGGGGCAGCGTGCGGATCAGCCCCCGCCGCGGTTCGGTGGTCCAGGTGCTCACCGAGGCCGTCCAGCTCACCGGCCTGGTGCTCCAGGGGCAGGACGACGACCTGCCCGCCGTGGACGTCCCGCGCGGCCAGCTCGCCATGCAGGACTGCGAGGTGATCGGCAACGCGTGGACCGCCGTGCTCACCCGCCAGCAGGGCGAACTCGCCATGCGCGGAAGCCGGGTGACCAACCCGGCCGGCGCCGGACTGGTGGAGACCTCCACCGGCACCAGCGTGATCGAGGACAGCGTCATCGAGCACCTGGGCACCTCGGCCGTGGTCATCGGTGAGCGGGCCAACCCGACCGTCCGGCGCTGCGTGCTGCGCGACGCGCGCGGCAACGGCCTGTGCGCCAACGGCGAGTCGCGCGGCGTGGTCGAGGACTGCGAGATCTCCGCCACCGACAAGCCCGCCGTCGCCCTGGAGGAGCAGAGCACCACACGGCTGCTGCGCACCGAGATCAGGGACAGCGCGCTCGGCGTCTTCGTCGGCTCCACCGCCCGGGTGGTGCTGGAGGACTGCACCGTCACCGCCGTGCGCGGCCACGGCTTCGTCCTCACCAACGGCACCGACCCGCTGCTGCGCCGCTGCCGCGCCGTCCGCCCCCAGGGCCACGGCCTGCACATCGCCGACCGGGCCCGGGGCACCCTGGAGGACTGCGAGGTCACCGCCCCCGCCAGGACCGGCATCCACGTCGGCGAGTCGGCCGGGCCCAGCCTGGTGCGGGCGGTGGTGCGCGACGCCGAGGCCGACGGCGTCGAACTCACCGGGGAGAGCGCCGCCGAGTTCGACCGGCTGGAGGTCCGCGACGCGGCCGGCGTCGGCATCGTGGTGCGCGAGGGCGCCAACCCGCTGCTGCGCCGCAGCACCGTCACCGCCGCCGGCGGCCACGGCATCGAGGTGCTGCACGACGGGCGCGGCCGGCTGGAGGACGTCACCGTCGTCGACGCCGGCAAGCACGGCGTGCGGATCGCCGACGGCGCCAACACCTACCTCGGCGGCAGCCTGGTGCGCGGCAGCGGATCCTGCGGGATCTCGGTCGGCGCCGAGGGCATCGCGACCCTGCGCGACGTCGAGTCCACCGACAACACCCTCGACGGCGCGAGCGTCGAACACGGCGGCGAGCTGACCGCCACCCGCACCCGGCTGCGGACCAACCGCCGGCACGGGCTGCACCTGCTGCCCGGCGCCCGTGCCACGCTGACCTCCTGCCAGCTCGGCGACAACACGGTGGACGGGCTGCGCTCCGAGACCACCGAGCCCGTCCGGCTCACCGACTGCGTGGCCGCCGAGAACCAGGGCGCCGGGCTGCGGCAGACCGAGCCCACCGACCGCCTCGCGGTGGAGAACCTGGACAGCCGGGACAACCGCTCGCCGGACGCCCACGGCGCGGCGGCCGTCGCCACCACCGAGCCCGGTGCCGCCCCCGCCGCCGACGGAGCGGACGCCCCGGCCGAGGGGACGGCGGGGTCCGGCGCCGCCCCGGCCGGGCCGCAGGGCCCGCAGGCCGTCCTCCAGACCCTGGTCGGGCTGCAGGGCGTCAAGGAGCAGGTCGCCACCCTGGTCAACCTCAACAAGCTGGCCCGCCGCCGCGAACAGGCCGGGCTGCCCGCCCTGCCGATGAGCCGGCACCTGGTCTTCGCCGGCCCGCCCGGCACCGGCAAGACCACCGTCGCCCGGCTCTACGGCGCGATCCTCGCCGAACTCGGCGTGCTGCGCAGCGGCCACCTGGTCGAGGTCGCCCGGGCCGACCTGGTCGCCTCGATCATCGGCGGGACGGCGCTCAAGACCACCGAGGTGGTCAAGGAGGCCCTCGGCGGGGTGCTGTTCATCGACGAGGCGTACACCCTGTCGGCCGGCTCCGGCGGCACCGGCCCGGACTTCGGCCGCGAGGCCATCGACACCCTGGTCAAGCTGATGGAGGACCACCGCGACGACCTGGTGGTGATCGTCGCCGGGTACGAGACCGAGATCCGCGAGTTCCTGGCCTCCAACCCGGGTCTGGCCTCCCGGTTCAGCCGCACCGTCGAGTTCGCCAACTACAGCGACGACGAGCTCACCACGATCGTCGGGCACGCCGCCGGCGGGCACGGCTACGAACTCGCCGAGGGCACCAGGGAGGCGCTCGCCGCGCACTTCGAGCGGATGCCCAAGGGCGCCGACTTCGGCAACGGCCGGGCGGCCCGCAAGGTGTTCGAGGAGATGGTCGACCGGCAGGCCTCCCGGCTCGCCGAACTGGAGCACTTCGACAACGAGGCCCTCACCAAGCTGCTGCCCGCCGACGTCGGCGAGCAGGCCGCCGCGGACGCCGCCGGCGAGGGCCGCGACGAGGAGCCGGGGCTGCTCGACCGGCTGCGCGCGATGGTCGGCCTGGCCGCCGCCAAGGAGCAGGTCGAGGACCTGGTCAACCTGACCAGGCAGACCCGGCGCCGGATCGAGGCCGGACTGCCCTCCGCCACCATCAGCCACCACCTGGTGTTCTCGGGCCCGCCCGGCACCGGCAAGACCACCGTGGCCCGGCTCTACGGCCGGCTCCTCGCGGAACTCGACGTGCTGCCCTCGGGACAGCTGATCGAGACCGCCCGCGCCGACCTCGTCGGCCGGTACATCGGGCACACCGCCCAGCTCACCAAGGACGCCTTCGAACGCGCCCGCGGCGGCGTGCTGTTCATCGACGAGGCGTACACCCTGACGCCCCGCAACGGCTCCGGCGGGGACTTCGGCCAGGAGGCGGTGGACACCCTGATGAAGCTGATGGAGGACCACCGCGACGAGGTCGTGGTGATCGTGGCCGGCTACCAGGAGGAGATGCGCGGCTTCCTCGCCTCCAACCCCGGCCTGGCCTCCCGGTTCTCCCGGGAGATCACCTTCGACCACTACGGGGACGAGGAACTGGTCACCATCGTCCGGGTGCAGGCCGAGACCGCCGGCTACACCTGCACCCCGGAGACCCTGGCCGCGCTCGGCACCCTGTTCGGCGCCGTCCCGCGCGACCGCTCCTTCGGCAACGGACGGTTCGCCCGGCAGGTGCTGGAGGCGATGATCACCCGGCAGGCGGGCCGGCTGTCCCGGCTGGACGTGGCGGACCTCGACGAGCTCAGCCTGCTGCTGCCGCAGGACATCCCGGTCGAGCGGATCGGCGGCCTCACGTGAGGACGGCGCCCCGGACCCGGACGGCGGCCGGGTCGCTGGCGGCGGGGGTGCTGGCGGTGGGGGTGCTGGCCACAGGACCGTTGTTCCCCGCGGGCGCCGCCGCGGCCGAGGCCCCGGACGCGCTGCCCGGCGTCAGCCAGCAGCGGCGCGACGCGAGCGGGCGGCCGGCCGGCTGCCTGCCGGCGTCCACCAAGGGCACCCAGCTCACCCCCTGGCCGCAGACCTTCCTGCGGCCCGACCGGGTCTGGCCGCTCAGCCGGGGCGAGGGCGTCACCGTCGCCGTGCTCGGCTCCGGAGTGAAGGACGGCGGCGGCCTGCTGACCGGCCGGCTCGACCTGGCCACGCTGCCCGGCGGCCCCGACTCCGCCCAGGACTGCGTCGGCCACGGCACCTTCCTGGCCGGCCTGATCGCCGCCGACCAGCGCGAGGGCGCGGGCTTCGCCGGCATCGCACCGCGCGCCCGGATCCTCGGCATCTCCGTCACCAACGACGCCGGGACGGCCTCCGCCGACCTGCTGGCCCAGGGCGTCACCACGGCCGCCGACCGGGGCGCGCGGGTCATCGCCGTCGGGGTCGCGCTGCCGAACGGCAGCGACGCGCTGGCCGCGGCGGTCCGGGCGGCGCGGGGCAAGGGCGCCCTCGTCGTCGCCCCGGCCGCCCCCGACACCACCCCCTCCGACGCCGGCCAGTCCGGCGGGAAGCCGGGCCCCGCCTACCCGGCGGCCTACCCCGAGGTGCTCGCCGTCCGCGACCTCGCCCCCGGCGGTGCGCTCCCGGAAGGCACCTCGGCCGTCCAGGTCGGCGGCCGGATCGACCTCGCGGCCCCGGGCGACGCCGTCACCGGCCCCGGCCCGGCCCCCGGCGGCTACTACACCGGCGCCGGCCCCAGCTTCGCCACCGCCTTCGTGGCCGGCACCGCCGCCCTCGTCCTGGGCTACCGCCCGGACCTGACCGTCGACCAGCTGACCCGGCGCCTGGAGACCACCGCCTACCGCAGCCCGAACGCGCAGTTCGGCCACGGCACCGTCGACCCGGTCGCGGCCGTCACCCGGCTCGCCGCCCCCACCGCCACCGCCTCGCCCACCCCGGCGGTCGCCCTCGCCATGCCCCCGGCCCCGGTCCCCGGTGACGCCGGCGGCCAGGCGGGCCTGGTCGCGCTGTCCTCGCTCGCCGTCATCGCCCTCGTGGCGGCGGCGGGTGCGGTGGCTCCGCGGGCCCGTGCCCGGGGCTGGCGCCCGGGGCGGGCGGAGGAGGGCTGACGGGACGTCGGCCTACCCCGGCGGCCGTTGCCGTCGTGTCCCGGCGTCCGTCCTGCCGGTGTGACCCCGGTGGGCGGTGCGGGCGTTGTCGTGCCGCCCTCGTTCGCGGTTGTCGCCTTCGTGGCGGCGGGGGGTGCGGTGGCTCCGCGGGCCCGTGCCCGGGGCCGGCGTCCGGGGCGGGCGGAGGAGGGCTGACGAGGTGTCGGACCGCCTCGGTGGCCGCTGCCGCCGTCCGCCCCGCCGGTTCCTCCGGTGCGGGCGTTGTCGTGCCGCCCTCGTTCCGCACGATGGTGCCGTGGCGCGGGTGTCCGCCGGAGTGAACCCCTTCGGTCCCGACGCGGCGGTGGGGCGGCTCCGGGCACCCGCCCGGGCACGACCGTCAGTGCGGGCGTCCGGCCATGGCGTCGCCGATGAGCGCGGCGAGTTCGAGGTAGTCGAGGCGGGCCCGGGGGCGGAGGGCGGCGGGGCCGGCGTGGGGGTGGGCGGGGAGGGTGAGGGCGCCGCGGCAGCGGGCGCGGAAGTGGGGGAGGAGATCGCGGTCGGCGACCGCGCGGGCGCTGGGCGGGGCGGGGGTGAAGACGGTCGTCGCCCCGCGGGCCAGGCCGTCGTGGCCGAGGGCGGTGAGGTGGTCGAGGAGGGCGTCGGTGTTGCGGGCGCCGGTGGCGGAGGCCTGCTCGCAGAGGACCAGCTGGTCGGCCTGCCCGGCGGCGGCGAGCTGCGTCCCGGCGTCGGCGCCGGTGGTGTCCGCGAGGATCACCGGGAAGTGGCCGCCGGCCGCGCCGAGGGCCTCGCGCAGGGCGGCCGGGTCCGGCGGTACGCACCGCAGCACGAGCCGGCCGCCGGTCCGGCACTCGCTTCCGGCGGGCCCGGTGGTGGAGAGGACGAGCACCGGGTCGGCCCGGTGCTCCGCGAGCAGGGCGCCGAGGACGCCGGCGACGCCGGTGGCGGGGGCGCCCAGGACGGCGATCCGGTGGCAGGCCCGCAGCGGCACCCGGACGCGGTCGAGCAGGCGCCGCCGCCGTGCCTCCCCACCGCCGGGGAGGGCGAGCCGGCGGCTGCGCGGGCTGTCCGCCCCCGGCTGCGGGGCGGTGGGGGCGGGAGGCGGTCCGGGAGCCGTCCGGGCGCCCTCGCCCCCGGCCGGCGGCACGGCCGGGGGCGAGGGCGGCCAGGGCGCCGCCGAGGGCGGTCCGACGGCCGGGGGCCGGGTGAACAGCTGTCGTTCGGGGGGCGGGATGAGGACGGTGCCGAGCGGGTCGAGCGGGTGCCGGGGCCGCAGGGTGACCGGCTCGGGCCAGGCGGCCGGCGAGTAGTCGGGCGCGGCCGGGGCGGCGGTGCCCGCGCCCGGTGTGCCGTCGGAGAAAGCCATCGGATGACCTCCCGGTCCGTGGTGCGCCGCACCGGTGCCTCCGGTCCGGCCCGTACAGCCGGGACTACGGGTGAAGCAACCCCTCCGGTTCAGTGAACCGCTGGTGGTGGAACGGCCGTTGAGCGGGGCAGGGCGCAGGTGGCACCCCTCGTCGGATCGGGAGGGGTCTCGTAGAAAAAACCCCCCGCTCGATCGGCTACCGATCGGTACCGTCGTTCGGTGGCACCCGGCGTTCGCCGGGTGCCGGCGAGGCCGAGAGGAGCGTGAAGTCCCGTGAACGGGACGGGGGAGGGATGCGGGATGGCTGCGGACGGGCGTGAGGCGCGCGAGTTCGTGGCATCCCTGGTGCGGACGGCGACGCCCAGCGCCGCCGGCCCGGCGGCGCTGGCGGTGCCCGAGGGGTCGGCCGTGGAGGTGATCGCCGTCGCCCGGCGGCTGGCGTTGCGGGCGGTGCCGGACGGCCGGTGGTGGCCGCGGCCGGAGCCGGAGCTGCTGGCCGTGGCGACGGCGCTGGTGGTGGACGAGCACCCGTCGGCGCCGGGCTGGTCGGCGGCGGAGCGGGAGCGGCTGGCGAGCTGGGTCGCGGTGCTGATCGAGCACCGGGGCGAGGACGGGGTGCAGGAGCTGTTCCTGGCGCTCACCGGGGGCTGACGCCCGCGGGCCGGACGGCGCCCGGCGGGGGGCCGGGCGCCGTCCGGCCGAGGGCACGGCGCCGCAGGTCACGGCCGCTAACGACCGGCTAACGGTGGCCGGCGACCGCCAACGGCGGCACCTGACGCCGGGGCGGGTGCCCGCGACGGGGGCGTTGGCCGATCCTTGGCGCGGACTTGGCGGCCTCCGGCAGTGTGCGGTTGCGGCCCCCGGGAACGTCCGGCGGGTTGCCCAGCATGCCGTGCCCGTGCTGTGCCCCCCTGCCCGACCTGAGAGGTAGCACGTGTCGAAGCCGTCCGACGCCCAGCCCACGTCCGTCACCCAGCCGTCCGAGGGCTCCGCGGACGCACCGGCGGTCACCACCGCCCCGGCCCGTCCGACCCTCGACCCCGATGTGCTCGCCGAGATCCACCGGCTGCACGGCGGCTACCTGCTGCGGGCGCTGCTGCGGGCCACCGGCGGGGACCGCGGCAAGGCCGAGGACATCCTCCAGGAGACCCTGCTGCGTGCCTGGCAGCACCCCGAGGCCCTGGCGGCCGGGCCCGAGGCGAGCCGGCCGTGGCTGTTCACGGTCGCCCGGCGGATCGCGATCGACCACTACCGGATGGCCGCCGCCCGCGCCAAGGAGGTGATCGGTGAGCAGCTGGAGGACCGGCCGGTCTCCGACGACCCGTACGAGCAGGTGGTGGTGGCCCGGGACATCGCGCTGGCGCTGCGCCGGGTGCAGAAGCACCACCGCGAGGTGCTGGTCGAACTGCACCTGAAGGACCGTTCGGTGCTGGAGGCCTCGGCCCGGCTGGGGGTGCCGCCGGGGACGGTCAAGTCCCGCAACTTCTACGCGATCCGGGCGCTTCGTCCGGTGCTGGCGGCCGAGCACGGGTACGCGCCTGCGGAGCGCGGGGCGGCCTCGGCCGCCCGCTGAGCGCATGACCTGCTGAGCGCATGACCTGCTGAGCGCACGAACGGCTGGGCGCATGACCTGCTGAGCGCACGACCGGCGGTCCGGGGGCCGGCCGCCGGGTTCAGCCGGCCGTCGGCCTCCGGCCGGAGCGGAGGTCGAGCGACTCCTCCAGGCTGGTGGTGAACCCACTCAGGTAGCCCGCCTGCCGGTCGTGCGCGCGGAAGCGGTCCAGCGCCGTGCGCAGCCGGCCGCGCACCTCGGGCTCCCGGCCGCGGGCCAGCAGGTGGGCGGCGTAGGACTGTTCGGCGAGCGCGTGCAGGTACAGCAGGCCGGCCTCCTCGCACGCGGCGAGCAGCCGGTGCCAGACGAGGTCGGCCGCGTCGTCGCGGACGGTCGGCGCGAGGGCCTGCGCCTCGGTCAGCAGCGACCAGAGGTGGACCTGGGTGACCGGCGTGGCCGGCAGCAGCTCCCTGGCCTCGCGGGAGAGCTGCTGGGCGCCCTCCCGGTCGCCGACGGCCAGGCTCACCCAGCCCTGGTGGACCTTGGCGTCGACCAGCCGCCGGCGGTTGCCCGACTCCAGCGCGAGGGTGGTGGCGGAGGCCGCCAGCCGCTCGGCCTCGGCGGAGTGGCCGAGCATCGCGGTGACCAGCGCCAGGGTGGCGAGCGCCCGGACCCGCGCGGACGCGGCCCGGGGCCCGGCCGCGGACTCGGCGGCGGCCACCGCCCTCCTGGCCGCCTCCGCGGACTCGCTCCGGCGCTCCAGCGCCACCAGCGCCTGTGCCCGGCAGTTGAGCAGCAGCGCGACCACGGCCGGGTCGCCGCACCGTTCGGCCGCCCGCTGCCCCAGCCGGGCGCAGCCGAGCCAGTCGGTGAAGCGGCTGGCGCCGTAGTAGAGCGAGCCGCAGGTCAGTGCGAGCCGCCAGGCGCGTTCCGGATCGGTGTCGACGGAGTCCGCGATCAGGGCGCTGATCGCGGGTTCCTCGGCGTCGAACCAGTCGAGCGCGGTGCGGATGTCGACGGCGGGGGGCAGGCCCTGCGCCGGTTGGGCGGGCACGCCGGCGGCCCCCTGACGGGTGGCCCCCCGGCCGGTGTCCTCGTCAGCGGTGTCCTCGGCGGCGGTGTCCTCCTGGCAGGGGTCGAGGAAGCGGCCGCAGTGCCGCAGGGCCGCGAGGTAGTGGTCGGACAGGCGCTCGCGGAGCAGCAGCCGGTGCGCTTCCGGCCGTTCGGCGAGCAGGCCGGCGCCGAACAGACGGACCAGGTCGGTCCGGGCGTGGCGGCCCGGCACGGTGCCGGTGAGCAGGTGGTGGGAGGCCAGTTCACCGAGCGCCCGGTGGGCGGTGGCGGTGTCGCTGCCCAGCAGCGCGGCGCTCGCCTGGGCGTCCACCTCGCGGCCCGGGTGGGCGGCCAGGGCGGTCAGCAGCTCGGCTGCGGTGTCGGGAAGTTGACGTCGCGTCAGGTCGAGCTGGGCCGCGACGGAGAGCGTGCCGTCGGCGTCCAGGACGGTCAGCCTGGTCCGCTCGTCGGCGAGTTGGGCGACCAGCCCGGCGATCGTCCGGTCCGGCCGGTCGGCCAGCCGGGCCGCGGCGATCCGCAGGGCGAGCGGCAGGTGGTCGCAGAGGGCCGCGAGCCGGGCGGTGGCCTCCGGTTCGGTACGCAGCCGCTCGGGTGGCAGGGCGCGGTCCAGCAGGTGCAGCGCGTCGTCCTCGGGCAGTGCGGCCAGGCACAGCAGCGCGGCCCCGGCCAGGGCCACCAGGCCCTCCAGCGAGCCCCGGCTGGTGACCACGGCGGTGGCGGCGGGCCCCGCGGGCAGCAGATCGGCGATCTGGTCGGCGTCGGCGGCGTCGTCCAGCAGCACCAGGAGCCGGCGGCCGCCGGTCCGTTCGCGGTAGAGCCCGGCCCGGGCGGAGCGCTCGGCAGGGATGCCGTCCCGCGGCACGCCGAGGGCGGTCAGGAAACCGGCCAGGACGGCCTCGGGCCGCGCCGGGCCGTCCGGGGCGAGGCCGTGCAGGTCGGCGTGGAGCACACCGTCCGGGTAGCGGTCGGCGACCCGGTGCGCCCAGGCGGTGACCAGCGAACTCTTGCCGACCCCGGCCGGGCCGACCACCAGCACCGGGCCGTCCCCGGCGCGGCCCGGTCCGCAGGCCCGGTCCAGGCGGGCCAGGTCGGTGACGCGGCCGACGAAGTCCGGATGCCGGCGGGGGAGCTGACGCGGCACCCGGTGCTGCTGCGGGGCGGGGCCCGGCGCCGGTACGGCGGCGGGCGGCTCCGGCGCACGGCCGTCGGTCAGCACCTCGGCGAGCGCGGCCCGCAGCGCGGGACCGGGGTGGATTCCCAGCTCCTCGTCCAGCCGCACCCGGGCCTGGTGGTAGGCGTTCAGGGCCTCCGCGGGCCGGCCCGCCTGGTGCAGGCAGCGGATCAGCATCGCCACCAGCTCCTCGCGCAGTCCGTCCACCCGCACGCCCTGCTCCAGCAGCGGTACGGCCGACGCCCCGGCGCCCTGGCCCAGCCGCAGCCCGGCCCAGCAGAGCAGGGCGGCGGTGCGGGACTGCCTCAGCCGGTCCACCGCTGCGGCGCGCAGCGGGGTGTCGGGCAGGTCGGCCAGCGCCTCGCCGCGCCACAGCCGCAGCGCCTCCTCCAGCTGGGCGACCGCCGCGGTGCGGTCGCCGAGGCCGGCCCGCTCCTCGGCCGTGCCGGTGAGCTCCTCGAAGCGCAGCGCGTCCACCTGGCCGGACGGCCCGGTCAGCAGGTAGCCGGCGTCCCGGGTGTGCAGCTCGAACGGGGTGCCGGCGAGCACCTTCCGCAGCGCGGCGACGTGCCCCTGCACCGCCGCCCTGGCACTGGCCGGCAGCTGTTCGTCCCACAGCAGCTCGCACAGCTGGTCCATGGAGACCAGGTGCCCCAGCCGCAGCGCGAGCAGCGCCAGCACCGCCCGCCGCTGCGCGCCCGCCACGCTCGCGAAGCCGTCCGCCCCGGCCCGCAACTCCACCGGCCCGAGCAGCCGAATCCGCACCAGTACCCCCCACCTCACCGCAATGCGCGCATCACACCCGAAGCGGCCACAACGGCCCTCGGGGTGGAGCAGTGTAGTGCGAGAACGTGTCCGGTCGGCATCGGACCGCCGCGCCCGCCCCAGGGTGCGTCCCGTGGACCTCCACCGGTCCGCGCGAGATCCACAGGACCCGCCCCCGGGTGGACGCCATCGGGGCGGGCCGAGGTTGCACGGGCGGGCGGACGGACCGGAACCTCGTGTCCCACCCGCGCGGTACGGTGCCCCCGGGACGGCCCGGAACCGGCACGAAGGGCCTGGTCGGCCCTATCCTCGTCCTCGAACGGCCGGGGATTCGCCGACGGGGGAGGAGGACGGTCGCGTGCGCATCGAGCTGCTCGGACCGGTGGTGGTGCGACGGGAGGACGGGACGGCGGTGACGCCCTCGGCCCCCAAGCGCCGGGCGCTGCTGAGCGCGCTCGCCGTCCAGCTGAACCGGACGGTGGCCACCGAGGAGCTGATCGAGCTGGTCTGGGAGGGCTGCGCTCCGCCCACCGCGCGGGCCGCCCTCCAGGGCCACGTCGCGGCGCTGCGCCAACTGCTGGACGGCCCCGGGCTGGAGCTCGGCACCCGGGGGTGCGGGTACCTGCTGGCCGGCGAGCCCGACCGGGTCGACGTGCTGCGCTTCGCCCGGCTCTGCGAGCAGGCGGGCGTGCTGCTCCCGGAGCCCGCCGCCCCGCAGCGGGCGGGCGCACCTGACCCTGCCCTGCCGCTGCTGCGCGACGCGCTGGACCTGTGGCGCGGCCCGGCGCTCGCCGACTGCGGCTCCGCCCTGCTGCGCGAGCGGACGCTCCCGTACCTGACCGACCTGCGGCTGCGCACCCTGGAGCGGCTGGCCGACGGCCTGCACCGGGCCGGCCGGGGCGGCGAGCTGGCCGCCGAACTCGCCGCGGCGGCCGACGCCCACCCCGCCCGGCAGGCGCTGGCCGCCCGGCTGGTGCGCTGTCTGGAGCAGGGCGGACGGAGCGCCGAGGCGCGGGAGCGCTACGAGCGCGCGGTGGCCGGGCTCAACGGGCCGCCCGGCCCCGAACTGCGCCGGGCCGGCGAGCAGTCCGGTGCCCCGGCCGCCGCCGCGGACCGCGGCTTCGTCGGCCGGAGCGCCGAACTCGTCCGGCTGGACCAGGCGTTGCCCGCCGCACGGGACGGCAGGCCGATCCTGGTCACCGGCCCTGCCGGGGCCGGCAAGACCAGCCTGGTCAGGCACTGGGTGGCCCGGTGCGGCGAGGCGTACTTCCCGGACGGCGTCCTCGGTGCCGAACTGCGCGGCTTCGACCCGGACGGGCCGCGCGAACCCGCCGACGTCCTCGGGGAGTTCCTCACCGCCCTCGGTGTCGCCCCGGACGCCCTGCCCGCCGACCCCGTGGACCGCGGCCGCCGCTACCGCGAGCTGGTCGCCGGCCGGCGGATGCTGGTGGTGCTCGACGACGCGGCCTCCTACGAGCAGCTCCTCCCGCTGCTGCCCGACCCGCCGGCCACCGACAGCGAACCCGCCCCGGTCGCGATCGTCACCAGTCGCAGCCGGCTGCGCCACCTGGTGGTCCGCACCGGCGGCATCCCGCTGCCGCTGGGCGCGCTCGGCCCCGACGAGGCCGCCGCCCTGCTCGCCCGCACCCTCGGCGCCGACCGCACGGCCGCCGAACCGGAGGCGGTCGCCGAACTCGCCGAGCGCTGCGACCGCCTGCCGCTCGCGCTGCGGCTGGCCGCCGCCCGGCTGGCGGCCAGGCCCGACTGGTCCCCGGCCGACCTCGCCGCCGACCTCGCCGACGAGCAGACCGGCCTGGCCGCGCTCTCCGGCTCCGGCACCGGCCGCGGCCCGCTCGGCCTCACCACCGAGCTGGACCGGACGTACCGCGCGCTGCCGCCCGCCGCCGCCCGGCTGTTCACCCTGCTCGGCCTGCACCCCGGCGCGGAGATCGACACCGACACCGCCGCCGCCCTCGCCGACCTCGGGCCCGCCGCCACCCGCTCCCTGCTGACCCGGCTGGACGCCGTCCACCTGCTGGAGGAGACCAGCCCCGGCCGCTACCTGCGGCGCGAGCTGGTCCGCCGCCACGCCGCGGCGCAGGCCGCCGAACTCACCTGCGACGAACGGTTCCTCGCGCTCGACCGGCTGATCGCCCACTACCTCGACGTCACCGCCGGCTGGACGGCCGAGGGCACGGCGGCCGACGGCGGCGTACGGGCGGGGGCCTGGTTCCGCCGTGAGGAGAGCGCCCTGCGCGCCGTCGTGGTCTGCGCCGAGCAGACGGGAAGGACCGCCGCTGCCTGGCGACTCGCCCACCGGGCGAGCCTGCTGTACGAGACCACCGGCCACGACCGGACGCACTGGCGGGCCGTGGTCGAGGCCGGGCTGAGCGCCGCGCACGCGGACCGGGACGAGACGGCGGTCGCCCGGCTCGCCACCGACCTCGCCGTCCTGCACGTCGACCGCGGGGCCCACCGCACCGCCGCCGACCGGCTGGAGCGCGCCGTCGCGGCAGCCGACCTGGCCGGCGACCCGGCGCTGCGCCACCACTGCCGCAGCCGGGTCGCCGCCGCGCTGCTGCGGGCCGGCCGGTACGAGCGGGCGGTGCCCATGCTCGGCGACCTGGTGGCCGCCGCCCGTACCCCGGCCACCGGCCATCTGCTGGTCCGCTCGCTCACCGGTCTCGCCGACGCGCTGGTGCTGGCCGGCGACCCCGGGCCGGCCCTGCGCCACGCCGACGAGGCGGTGCGCGCCGCCACCTCGCGGACCGGCGGCGCCGAGGCCGTCCTCGCCACTCTCAGCCGGGCCCGCGCCCTGCACGCCCTCGGCCGCCGGGACGCGGCGCTGTCCTCGGCCCGGCTCGCCGTCGCCCTCGGCCGTACCGTCGGCGACCCGGCCCTCGAAGTCCGCTGCCACGGCCTGCTCGCCGACCTGCTGGACGCCCTCGGCCGCACGACCGAGGGCGCGGAGGCGAGGCGGCCGGCGTGAGCGCCCGGCGGCGGGGCGCCTCCGCGCGGCCTCCCGGGCCTTGCGCCCGGCCCTGCGCCCGGACCCGTGCCCGGTCCTTGCGCCGAGCCTGCCCCGGGGTGCCGTTCCCCGGCCACCGATGGCGGAAAACCGCTGAACGACCAGCGGAACCACAGGCGGAACTAACGGCGGCCCGCCCGCCGCACAACCGCCCCGGCCCGCCGGTCCCACCCGCGCACAACCCTCCTGACCTGGGCGGATACCCTGGAGAGCGGCGGGCTAGGAGGAACTCCTCCGCCGGGGCATACTTCTGCCTTGGGCGATCCGCCGGAGGCGGCTCAGGCAGAAGTGCGGAACTGCGCAGGACCGAACGAGTGGGGGCGGGGCATGACGGCCGGGGGCGGCACGGGGACCGAGGCGAACGAGTTCAGCCTGCTGTTGGCAGGGCACCGGGTGGCGGCGGGCATGACCCAGGAGGAACTCGCCGCCGGCGCCGGGGTCAGCCTGCGCGCCCTCGGGGACATGGAGCGCGGCCGCACCCGGGGACCGCAGCGGCGCACCGTCCGGGCCCTGGCCGAGGCGCTCGGGCTGGACGGGCCGCAGGCCGAGGCGCTGGACCGGGCCGCACAGTCCGGACGCCCGCGCGGGGCGCGCCCGGGCCCGGCGCCCGCCGGGAACCCGGCCAGGCCGCGCCGGGCCGCCCCGCGCGACACCGACGCCCCGCCCGTCGCCCTCGCCGAGGCCGGCCAGAGCGCCCTCGCGTTGCCCCGGGACATCGCCGACTTCACCGCCCGGGAGGACGCCCTCGCCCTGCTCGCCCGGCTGGCCGAGGACGAGCGGCCCGCCCACCCGCGGGTGGTGCTGGTCAGCGGTCAGCCCGGCCTCGGCAAGACCTCCTTCGCCCTGCACGCCGCCCACGTCCTGGCCCCGGGCTTCCCGGACGGCCAGCTCTCCCTGGACCTCGGCGGGATGTCCGCGCAGCCGCTGCCCGCCAGGGACGCGCTCGGCCAGGTGCTGCGCGCCCTGGGCGTCGCCGACGCCGCGGTGCCCGCGGGGACGGAGGAGCGGGCCGGCCTCTACCGGGCGCTGGTCCGCGAGCGGCGACTCGTCCTGGTGCTGGACAACGCCGCCGACGAGAGCCAGGTGCGCCCGCTGCTGCCCGGTTCGGGCCCGGCCGTGACCATCGTGACCAGCCGCAACGTGCTGCCCGGCCTGGAGTCGGTGCACCGGCTGAGCCTGGACGTGCTCTCCCCGGCCGAGGCGGCCGGCCTGCTGGCCAGGATCGCCGGCCAGGAGCGGATCGGGGCGGCGCCCGACGCCACCGCCGAACTGGCCAGGCTCTGCGGCTACCTGCCGCTCGCGCTGCGGATCGCCGGGCAGCGGCTGGTCGCCCGCCCGCAGCAGCCGGTCGCCCACCTGGTGCGCCAGCTCGCCGCCGAGGAGAACCGGCTGGACCTGCTGGAGACCGGCGACCTGGCCGTCCGGCCGGCCTTCGAGCTGTCCTACCGGCGACTGCCCGCCGAGTCCCAACTCGTCCTCCGTCGCTGCGCGTTGACCGCTGGGCAGGACTTCACCGCGGAGATCGCCGCGGCCTACGCGGGCCGGCCGGAGGGCCGCACCGAGCTGGTGCTGGAGCAGCTCGTCGACGCCGGGCTGATGCAGCCGGCCACCCCGGACCGCTACCGCCTGCACGACCTGGTGCGGCTCTACGCGGGCGAGCGGCTGGCCGCCGACGAGACGGCCGAGGAACTGGCCGAGGCCCGCACCCGGGCCGGCCGCCGGATCCTCGGCCGGGCGGCGGGGTACGGGCTGCGGTTCGACCCGGACCACGCCGCGGACGGGACCGGCGCCGGCACCGGCGGCTCCGCGACCACGCACCTCACCGAGGCGGCCGCCTGGCTGGAGTACGAGCACCCGGAGTGGCTGGCCGCCCTGTACCAGGCGCAGCGGGCCGGCCGGTACCGCGAGGTGGTGGACACCGCCGAGGCGATGCACTGGTTCTCCGACCGGCTGCTGAGCTGGGGCATCTGGGCCGAGGTGTTCCAGCTCTCGGCGGACGCCGCCCGGATGATCGGGGACCGGCGGGTCGAGGCGGTGCACGTCAACTACCTGGCCTGGACCCACATCACCTGCCTGCACCGCTACCAGCGCGGGGTCGAACTGGCCACCGAGGGGCTGGAGCTGGCCCGCGCGGTGGGCGACCGGGAACAGCAGGGCTGGGCGCTCACCTACCTCGCCTCGGGCCTGCGCTACCTCCAGCGGTACCGCGAGGCGACCGACTCCTTCCACCGGGCGGCGGACGCCTTCGCCGAGGTCGACAACCGTTCGGCGATGATCGGCCGGCTGGTCACCCTGCGCGGCGCCGCCAACTGCCTGCGGGAGTCCGGCCGGGCGGAGGAGGCGGTGGAGTCGCGCCGACGGGCGCTGGCCGAGGCGCTGGAGCTGGTGGAGCGCTGGTCCTCGCCGCTGATCCACCTGCTGGCGGCCATGACGGCGCACGAACTCGGCCTGGACCGCGCGGCGTTGAAGCGCTGGCCGGCCGCCGAGCGGGCCTACAGGCAGGCCCTGGTGCACTTCGAGGAGGTGGGCCGGCCGGACAGCATGACCAAGACCCTGACCGAGCTGGGCACCGCGCTGATCGAGCAGGGCCGCGCCGAGGAGGCCCGCGAGCTGCTCACCGAGGCGCTCACCGACCTGAGCGCGGAGGGGCCGCGCTCGGCGGGCGCCAGGCACTGACCGGCGCCCGGACGGCATGTGTCCGGAACGGGAGGCGCCCGGGACGGCAGGTGCCCCGGAACCGGCAGGCGCCCGCCCCCGGTCGGACCGGGAGCGGGCGCGAGGCCGGACGGAGGGTCAGATCCTGGTGTCCTCCACCACCGGCAGCGAGTCGACCGGCACCGAGGCCGGGGCGAAGCCCGTCCGCGGAGCGGCGGCGGGCTTCTTGCCGCAGAAGGCCGGCTCCAGGGTGTTCATCAGGCCCTGCGTCACCGAGCCGTTGTTCGACGCGTTGGCGAAGACCACCACGCTGCGCCGCCCGTCCTGGGTCGTGAAGGACTGCGTGTTGAAGCCCTGCACGATGCCGCCGTGCCCGTACACGTCCCCGCAGGAGAGCGAGATGCGGCGCAGGCCCAGGCCGTAGGAGATCTTCGCGGTGGGGGTGGGCAGGGCGGCGGTCATCTGCTGGAGCGAGGCGTCCGAGACGAGCCCGCCGTTGCCGCCGGCCATCAGGGCGCCGAGGAAGCGGTCGAGGTCCTCGGCGGTGGAGATGACGGCACCGGCGGCCCACACCCAGGAGCCGGTCTGCGCGGTGGAGTCCAGCAGCGGCTTGGCCCGGTCGTCGTTGGTCAGGTAACCGGTGACGTGGGCGCCGCTCATCCCCTGCTCGGGCACCACGAAGGAGGTCTTGCGCAGGCCGAGCGGCTGGATGATCCGCTCGTTCAGCACCTCGGCGAACGGCTGGCCGGTGAGGTGTTCGACCGCCAGGGCCATCAGGACGAAGTCGGTGTTGGAGTAGGAGTAGCGGGTGCCGGGGGTGTACTGCACACCGTGCTTCACCGACATCGCCACCAGCGCGCGCGGGTCGTACACGTTGGTGCGGATGCGCGCCTCGAACGCGCTGGTGGTCTCCTCGCCGGCCTGCTCCAGCAGGTCGTTGGTGTGGTCGTAGACGCCCGCCCGGTGCTCCATCACCTGGCGGCCCGTCATGGTCCAGGCCTCCGGCAGGGTGCCCTCGGGGAGGTACTCGCGCAGCGGGCGGTCGAGGTCGATCCGGCCCTCCTCCGCCAGCTGCATCACGAGAACGGCCGTGAACATCTTGCTGTTGCTGCCGACCCGGAACTTCCACGAGGAGTTCATCGGGGTCCCGTCCAGGTCGGCCAGGCCGACGTTCACCGAGCGGGTCCGGTCGACGGCGCCGTGGTCGCGGATCACCGCGAACGCGCCCGGGGCGCCGGCCGCGGTGGTGGCCTGGAGGGCGGCCTGCACCCCGGCGAGGTCGGGGGCGGTCGGGTCGGCGGCGTCCTGGCCGGCGGCCGCGGCGGGCAGGGCACCGGTCGCCACCAGGACGGCGCCGGCGGCGGCCACCGCGAGGGGACGCAGAAGACTGGTCTTCGCCATGTTTCTCGGCTCTCTCGTCAGCTGACGCGGTGTCCGACCGCGCCGTTCGGAGATCACTATCACCGGCATGGGCGGTCCATGGCAATGTGAACCGATTCGCCCGCATTCTCCGTTGTCGATGCCGGGTTCGGCGGCCGCACCGTTCGTTTCCCGCTCCGGGGCCAAGGCTTCACCTGCCGTCGTCTACCCGCGTCAAGCGACGCGCCCCATGCTGTTCGGGCGCTGTCGCGCACTCCGGTGCGCTCGCCGCACCGGCTTCCCCCCTCACCGACGACGGAGCTCCCCCCTCGCCGGGCCGTCTGCTACCCGAGGAATTGTCATGACTTCGTCCACGAAGCCCCTGAATCCCCGCTCCCGTCGCACCGCGACCGCGATCGGCTCCGCCGTCGCCCTGGTCGCCGCCTCCGCCGGCCTGTGGGCGGCCACCGCCACCACCGCCCAGGCCGCCGCGCTGCCCACGCCCGACCACATCGTCGTCGTGGTGATGGAGAACCACGCCTACACCCAGGTCATCGGCAGCAGCAGTGCCCCGTACATCAACAACACCCTGAAGGCGGGCGGCGCCAACCTCACCCAGTCCTTCGGCATCACCCACCCGAGCGAGCCGAACTACTACGCGCTGTTCTCCGGCTCCACCCAGGGCACCGTCGACGACAGCTGCGTGACCGTCGGCGGCTTCCAGGCGGCCAACCTCGCCTCCGAGGTCATCGCCGCCGGCAAGACCTGGGGCAGCTACAACGAGTCCCTGCCCAGCCAGGGCAGCACCGTGTGCAGCAGCGGCAGCTACGCGCAGAAGCACAACCCCTGGTTCGGCTTCGGCAACGTCCCGCTCAGCTCGGCGAAGACCTTCGCCCAGTTCCCGGCCGACTACAGCACCCTGCCGAACGTCTCCTTCGTGGTGCCCAACCTCTGCAGCGACATGCACGACTGCTCGGTCGGCACCGGCGACACCTGGATCAAGAACAACCTGGGCGCGTACGCCACCTGGGCCCAGTCCCACAACAGCCTGCTGGTCGTCACCTTCGACGAGGACAACAAGCTGTCCGGCAACCGCATCCCGACCGTGATCTACGGCGCGCACGTGACGCCGGGCAGCAGCAGCGCCACCACCTACAACCACTACAACGTGCTGCGCACCCTGGAGGACCTGGCCGGCACCACCGGCCACGCGGGCAACGCGGCCTCCGCGAGCGACATCACCGGCATCTGGAACTGAGCGCGGTGATCGGGTCCTGACCGACGGTCCGGGTCCGGGGCCGGCCGCAGGGTGGCTTCAGACCGGCCTCAGATCCGGGCCGGTGGCCGTGCGGTCACCGGCCCGGGCACGGTCCCGGTGGTGCCCGGGGTGCCGTACCGCCGCACCCCGGGCACCACCGCCGTACCCGCGCAGACCGGCGTCACCAGCCCGGCCGCCGCCAGGCGTCGGAGGCCGCAGGAGGCGCTGGACGTGGTCGGCCGGGAGGAGCGCAGGCTGCTCGGGGTGCTGTCCGAGCGGGAGCGGCGCACCCTGGCGGACCTGCTGCGGAAGGTGATGCCGGCTCAGGAGGGCGGGGCGTAGCGCCCTCCCGGGCCCGGGCCGCCCGGGCCGGGCCTTATGGGCCTTGGCCGTGTCAGCCCTGGCCCACCGGACCTCGGCCGGGCGGGGCCGCCGTGGGCGGTCAGACCGGCCGGCTCTGCGCCCAGTCGTAGAGGCGGCGGGCACTGTCGCCGAGGCGGGTGGCGTAGAGCGTGCCGGCCGGGCCGCCCGCGAGTTCCTCGGTGGTGGTGGTGACGCCGACGACGGTGCCGGTGCCGGTCCGGGTGTCGAAGTGCGTGAGGTGGGGGCCGCCGCTCGCCCCGTGCGACATGTCGCAGGCCTCGCCCCACAGGACCGGTGCCGTGGTGCCGGGCCCGGCCGGACCGGCGCAGTGGATCATGCGTGAACCGGTGTACTTGCCGCTCGGGTCGTTGAGCCGCTCCTTCGGATACCCGAAGGCGTGGACGAACTCGCCCGCGGCGGGCCGGGTGAACGCGATCCGCTGGCTTCCGGTGACGTCCGCGACCCGTCGTCCGTCGGCCGAGCGGTTCGCGACGAGGACCCCGGTGTCGAAGCCGGCCACGGCGACGGCGTCCGAGGTCGGGCCGGCGTCCCAGCGGGACGAGGTGGCCACGCTCCTGACGGTGAAGCCGCCGAGCGGCTTCGTGCCGTTGCGGTAGCCGGGCACGAAGTACAGGTTGTGGTTCCAGGTGTCGTCGGTGGCGGAGGCTCCGACGCCGCGCAGGCAGTGGGCCGCCGTGACGACGGTGCTGCGGTTCGCGGCGACGACGACGGTGGCGGTGCAACTGCCGTCGTAGCCGTCGGAGAAGGTGAAGAAGAGCCGGCCGACGCTCCTGTTCACCGCTCCGCCGTGGGTCCACACGGCTCCGGGGTCCGGGGTGTCGGCGGGCAGCGGCCGCGGGTCGTCGGGCGTGTTGTCGTCCTCGGGCACGGGCGTGATCTCGGGGACCAGGGCGCCCGCCAGCTTCATCCGGTCGGGGGTCCAGTAGGCGTCGATCCGGCCGCGCTCCGCGGCGGTCGTGGCGCCGGAGTGCGTGGTGACGGACTCGCTCTCCGCGGCGAGGGCCGTGTCCGGCAGCAGCACCGCCGCCGTGGCCGCGCTCAGCAGGAGGGCGCCCACGGCGGCGAGCCCGCGGGGGAGGGTCCGGTCGGTGGCTGACGTTCCAGGTGTCTTCGGCATGTGCGGCACGCTAGGCGTGGCACGTCAGGCTTCTGTGTGGACCGGGTCTCATCCGTCCATCGGTTGGATCAGGGTCCGGTAAAGGTGTCCCCGTCGTGTGTCGGTGCTGCGCCGGGCCTCGGGGCCCGGGTTCAGAGGCCGAGTCCGGTGAGGCCGGGGTGGTCGTCGGGACGGCGGCCGAGCGGCCAGTGGAACAGGCGCTCCGCGGCCGTGATCGACAGGTCGTTGATGGAGGCGTGCCGGTGGGCCATCAGGCCGTCGCGGTCGAACTCCCAGTTCTCGTTGCCGTAGGAGCGGAACCAGCGGCCGGCGTCGTCGTGCCACTCGTAGGCGAAGCGGACCGCGATGCGGTCGCCGTCGTACGCCCAGAGTTCCTTGATCAGGCGGTAGTCCTGCTCGCGCTGCCACTTGCGGGTGAGGAACTCGGCGATCCGCGCGCGGCCGGTGAGGAACTCGGAGCGGTTGCGCCAGCGGCTGTCCGGTGTGTAGGCGAGGGCGACCCGCCGCGGGTCGCGGGTGTTCCAGGCGTCCTCGGCGGCGCGCACCTTCCGGCGGGCGGTCTCCTCGGTGAACGGGGGCAGGGGCGGGCGCTGCTCGGTGCCGGTCTCGGGCATGGGTGACTCCCTGGGGAATGGGTGTTCCGCGGGCGAGAACGAGCGTTCTCGCTGCTCTGGCTACGATAGGAGAACCATCGTTCTCACGCAAAGGGCACGGCAGATGGATCAGGAAGACCCCCGGACCCGGATCCTCGACGCGGCCGAGGAGCTGTTCTACGGGCAGGGCATCCAGGCGGTCGGCATGGACGCCGTCCGGGCCGCCTCCGGCCTGACCATGCGCCGCCTCTACCAGCACTTCCCGTCCAAGGGCGAACTCGTCGAGGCGTACCTGCTGCGCCGCGACGGCCGCTGGCGGGCGAGCCTCGCGGTGTACGTCTCCCGCACCGGCGGCACCCCCGGGGAGCAGCTGCTCGCGGTCTTCGACTGGCTCGGCCGGTGGTTCGCCGAGCCCGGCTTCCGGGGCTGCGCGTTCGTCAACTCCCTCGGCGAACTGGGCGCCTCCAGCCCTGCGGTGGTGGCCGCCGCCCGGCACCACAAGGAGCAGTTCGGCGGCTACCTCGCGGGCCTGACCGAGGCCGCCGGGGCCCCGCCCGCCACGGCCGTCCACCTGGCCCTGCTGGCCGAGGGCGCGATCACCAGCGCCGCCGTCCACGGCGACCCGACGGCCGCCGCCGACGCCAGGGAGGCCGCCCGGCTGCTCCTGGACGCGACGACGCCGGCCCGGTAGCCCCGCGCACCCGGCGGGAACTGTCGGACGAGCGCTACGCCAGGCCGCCGTTGCTCGTCAGCAGTCGGCCCGGCTGAGATCGACACCGGCCTGCTCGTCGGCTCGTGGCGGCGCCTGGTGCTCTCCGCCCCGCACCTGGAGCCGGGCACGGTGGACGGGAAGGCGTACGCGTTCTGCGTCCTGGAGCAGCTGCACCGGATGCTACGGAACGAGCAGGTCTTCGCGAGGAACTCCTCGAAGTGGGGCGACCCGCGGGCGAAGCTGCTGGACGGCGAGGCGTGGGAGCAGGCCCGGCCGACCGTGCTGGCCTCGCTCGGGCTGCCCGGCGAGGCGGGCAAGCACCTGGCGGCGCGGGCCGCGCTGCTGGACGGCACGTACCGGGAGGTCGCCGGGCACCTGCCGGACAACGCGCAGATCGCCTTCGACGACGACGGCCGGCTGCACTTCGCCGCGCTGGAGCCGGAGCCGGCGTCCCTGCTCGATCTGCGGGCGGCGGTGAACGCGATGCTGCCCCGCGTCGACCTGCCCGAGGTGCTGCTGGAGGTGTTCTCCTGGACCGGCGCCGACCAGGCGTTCACCTCGGTCACCGGCGGCGAGGCACGGTTGAAGGACTTGCACGCCACGATCGCCGCGCTGCTGGTCGCGCACGGCTGCAACGTCGGCTACACCCCCGTCATCGGCGGGGTCGACGCGCTGAAGTACGGGCGGCTGTCCCACGTCGACCAGACCTACCTGCGGCTCACGACCTACCGGGCCGCGAACGCCACCCTCATCGAGCACCAGGCGTCCGTCGGCCTCGCACGCGCGTGGGGCGGCGGCCTGGTCGCGTCGGTCGACGGGATGCGGTTCGTCGTCCCGGTTCCGTCGGTGTACGCGCGGCCGAACCCGAAGTACTTCGGCCGCCGGGGCGGCGCCACGTGGCTGAACATGATCTACGACCAGGCCGCCGGGCTCGGCGGGAAGGTCGTGGCCGGCACCCCACGCGACTCCCTGTACGCGCTGGACGTCCTCTACGACCGTGACGGCGGCAAGCGCCCGGAGATGATCGTCACCGACACCGCGAGCTACTCCGACATCGTCTTCGGACTGCTCACGCTCGCCGGGTCAGTAGTCCGGCCCCGGGGTTGATCGTTCGAGAATTCCCGCACTATATTGTGCGGGAATTCTCGAACGATTGGAGTGGTGTGATGGCCGCGGCCCGCACGTACCACCATCCCGACGCGGACGACATCGCGCTCCCGCGCGTGCTGTTCGCACTCAGCGAGCCCCTGCGCCTGACGATGCTGCGCATCCTCACCGAGCGCGGAGAGGTCGACAGTCTGGAGCTCGGCCCGGACCTGCCGCGCTCGACGCTGACCCACCACACGAGCCTGCTGCGTGAATCCGGCGTGGTCTTCGTCCGCGCCGAAGGACGTAAGTGCATGATCCGGCTGCGCACCGAAGACCTCGAAGCCCGGTTCCCCGGCCTGGTGAAGACCGTTCTGGCCGGCTACCAGGACGAGGGCACGGCCGAAACCGAGAGGGGTGCCGCGTGATCGGGAAGATCTGGCCGCTGGTCGTCGCTGCGGTCTCCCTGGGCATCGACGCCTACGTCCTGGCGGGCGTCCTGCCGGACATGGCCGACTCCCTGGCCACCACAGCCGGCGCGATCGGACTGGGCGTCACCGCCTTCACCGCCGCCTACGCCGCGGCGGGCCCCTTCCTCTCTCGTGTGCTGGCCGGCCGGTCGACCAGAACGGCCCTTCTGGTCGCGCTCGGCGCCTTCAACCTCGGCAACCTCGCCACCGCACTGGCCCCCACCCTCGGCGTCTTCCTGGCCTCCCGCGTCGTGGCGGGCGCCGGTGCCGGCGTGCTCACCGCGGTCGCCACGGCGACCGCCGGAGCGCTCGTGGCCGACCACGAACGCGGGCGCGCGATGGCACTGGTGACCTTCGGACTGTCCACCGGGACCGTGGCCGGTGTGCCGCTGGGCATGCTGATCGGCGAACAGGTGGGATGGCGCGGGACGATGGGCTTCGTCGTCCTCATCGGCGTCCTGAGCATGGTCGCCCTCGCCCTGCGCTCCGGCACGCTGCCGCAGCTTCCTGCCGCTCGCGGCACCGGGACCCGTTCCGTGCTCCACAGCCCGCGCATCGCGCTGGGCATCACGCTGTCCTTCGTCCTGGGCCTGGCCAGCCTCGGCCTCTACACCTACCTTCTGCCGATGGCCGACGAACGCGGCCTGGGCGGCTGGGGCTTCGCGCTCGTCTGGGCCTGGGGCATCGGCGGCGTACTCGGCTCCGGCCTGATCGGCAAACCCCTCGACACACAGGGGCCCCGCCGGCTGATGCCCATCGTCCCCGCGTTCCTCCTCGCCTCCTTCCTCGTCGTCTGGCTCGTCGATCACCCCGCGGCGTGGCTGATCGCCACCGCGGTGTGGGGCGCAAGCGGCTGGATCAGCGTGCCCGTCCTGCAACAGGCACTCACGCGCGACCGGACCGAACAGGCGATGACCGTCATCGCCCTCCAGATGGCCGCGATGTACCTCGGCTCCGCCGCAGGATCGGCGGCCGGCAGTGCCCTGCTCGCCGCAGGCATCAGCGCCGGCGCACTGCCGGCATGGACCGCACTCGCCGCCGCGCTCGGCCTCGTCCTGGCCGTGCTCATCGCCCGGCTGACACCTCGGCCCGTCCGGGCGGCGGCGGCCGCCGCCCCGGTCTCACGGACTCCTGAGGCGCAGCACGCGCCGGCCGAGTCGCGCTGCCCGTAGAGGCCCAGGGAGAGATCAGCGGCGTGCGTCGCCGGGGGCCGGCAGGCTGGTCAGCTCGGAGATCGCCTCGGGGGACGGCTTGAAGTAGCGGCGCACGTTCTCCGGCTTCTTGTGCCGGGACTTGGCCATCAGCATCAGCTCGGAGGCGCCGGCCTCGCCGAGGTGGGTCAAGCCGGAGTGGCGGTACTCGTGCAGGTCCCAGCCGGTGCCCGGCCCGGCGTGTGCGGTGTGCTGGTCGAGCAGCGCGCGGGCCCGGCCGTAGGACAGCCGGGCCAGGCCAGTGTCTTCCCGACGGCGATGCCGTAGTTCCGGGCGGTGTTCGGGTTGGCAAGCGAGTCGAGGAAAGCGTCGGCCGCCGTCCGGACGGTCAGCGCCTTCCCGGTCGGCAGCAGCAGGACGGGCATCGACTTCCCCTTGCCACAGATAACAGGGCCACTCCGCGCAGCGGCCCGGCGATCCCGGCGCCGATGCCGGCCGTCCGGCCCACCCCCGTCACCAGGGCCACCGGGCGGGGGAGTCGGGGTGCCGGAAGGTGCTGATGGGGCGTCATGAGGCGTGATGGTTCCGGGCCGGACCGCACCGGGCAAGCGCTTTTCGCCCGAACGCGCGTTTATCGCCCATTGATCGCCACCGTCTAGCCTCGGGCCCGTGAACGAGAGAGCGGCCGAACGGCCGGGGGCGTTGCCCGAGGGACGGATGACGGAGCAGGACGCCGAGCGGTTCCGGCAGTTGCTGGCGCGGCTGGAGGACTCGCTGGTGGTGGACCGGAAGGCGGCGGGGCGCGATGCCTGAGTGCGCCGAGCTGCGCCCGGTGGCGGTGCCGCCGGTGGTGGCGGCACCGCAGGTCGCGGTGCTGCCGCTCTGGCGGCGGGGCGAGGACGGGGAGCGCCGGACCGCGGACCGGCCCGGGGTGCTGCGGGGGCACCCCGGGCCGGTGGCGGCCGGCCGGTACGGGAGCGAAGGCGGGGAGGGCGCGGAGCCGGAGGGCTGACCGGTCAGCCGCAGTCGCACGAGCAGCAGTCGCAGCCATCGCACCCGTCGCAGCAGCCGCAGTCGCAGTCGCAGTCACAGCAGTCGGGGCAGTCGCAGTCGTGCCGCTCGCAGAAGCCCTTGCGGGGTTCGCGGCTGAACGGGTCGTTGTGGTCGCAGCAGAGCAACTGGCAGGTGCAGGCCATCAGCGCCCACATCGCGCACCCGGCGAGCAGGTTGCGGGGGTTCGGCGGCCGTTGGCCGGGCGGGGTGAAGCCCGGGCCCTGCGGCACCCACGGCGGCACCGGCTCCTGGCCGGGCGGCGTTTCCCGCGGCGGCGCCTGGTGCGGGTGCTTGCCCGTGGCGGTGCCCGCGGCGTCGGGGTGGCGGCAGCTCGCGGTGTGCCGGGCCGGGCCGAAGACCCGCTCGACCGCGCGCTCGGTCTCGTGCGCGAGCAGCACGTGGACCAGCGTGCGGTCGCTCAGTTCGACCTCGCGCAGCGCGAGCCGGATGCCGTGGACGGCGTCGCGGCAGAGCCGTTCGGCCTCGGCCCGGTCGGTGCCGGTGGCGGTCAGCGGGTTCCAGGCGCCCGAGGCCGCGTCGGCGCTCTGGTCCTCGGCGGCGTCCAGGAGGTGGGCGAGCCGGCCGAAGAGCCGTCCGGCCTCGGCGAGCGGGGCGGCGTTGCCGGGGCGTCCGGCTATCACGGCGGTGTGGGCGAAGGCGGCCGAGGTGGCGGTCTCGGTGGGCTCGGTGACCAGCAGGACGGACCCGCCGGGCCGCAGCGACCGCTCCAGCTCGCCCTGCCGGGAGGCCGCGTCCAGCAGGACGGCGGTGTCGAAGCCGATCGTCGAGGCGCTGCCCGCGCTCTTCCGGTCCCAGCGCCGGGTGACGGCCCTGGCCCCGGCGGCGACCGGGCGGCGGGCGAAGACGCCGTCCCGGTCCTCGACGTGGTCGCGGATCTTGACGGAGGCGAGCGCCAGCGAGACGGCGGCGGCGAGCCGGGCGCCCTCGCCCTTGGCGACGGAGGCGGTCCGCATGCCGCGCAGCGGGCACGGCCCGGCGGTGCGGCGCCAGGAGGAGTCCTCCCGGGCGGCCTGGGCCTCGACCAGCACGGAGATGATCAGGCCGTCGTAGTTGGTCGCCGTCCGGGCGAGCTGCCCGTGGTCGTCTCGCAGCGCGAGGCAGAGCCCGCACAGGTGGGCCATCCAGGAGGTCTGGAGGCGCTCGGACAATCGATGCCTGCACGGTCTGATGATGCCGAACACGCTGGTCCCCCTTGCTCACGGGCCGCCGACCGGCCACGATTCGCCGCACATCATATGATCACAGGCCCTTTCGGACCGAGGGTCCGCCAACCGGGGAACCTCCGGCGGCAGGCCGGGAGCTTCGTCGCCGCCGTCGGCCCTGACCTGCCGGTTCCGCTCCGCTCCCGCCTGCTCCCGCCCGTTCCGCTCCGGACGGAACGTCAGGGCGACCACCGGACCGGCCACCTGCCGGCGGCGGCGCAGGGCGCCTCCGGGTCCTCCCGTGGGCGGTGAGGCCGGCGCAGTCCCGGGAGTGGATCTCATATCCGGGATAGCATCGCGAATATGGGAATCGACATGGCCGGCGACGAACGGCTGGCGCAGCGGCTCGCCGAGCTGAGGCTGGAACACGGGTGGACCTTGGAGGAGCTGGCGCGCCGGGCGGACGTCAGCCGCTCGACGCTGTCCCGGGTGGAGCGGGCCGAGGTCAGCCCGACGGCCGCGCTGCTCGGGCGGCTGTGCGCCGTGTACGGGCGGACGATGTCGCGGCTGCTCGCCGAGGTGGAGTCGGGCCCGGCCCGGCTGGTGCGGGCCGGGGAACAGCAGATCTGGCGGGACGAGGAGAGCGGGTTCGTCCGCCGGTCGGTCTCGCCGCCGCACGGCTCGCTGCGGGCGGAGATCATCGAGGGCCTGTTGCCGGCCGGCGCGGACATCGCGTACGACCGCGCCTGCACCCCCGGCCGGGAGCACCACCTCTGGCTGTTCGAGGGGCGCCTGGAGCTGACCGTGGACGGCGAGGCCCAGCCGCTCGGCCCCGGCGACTGCCTGCGCTACGTCGGCGGCACGAGCCGGTTCCGCAGCCTCGGCCCGGACGCGGCCCGCTACGCGCTGGTGGTGGTCGAACCGTGAGCGCCGCCACCGGCCCGATAGCGAAGGAACCCGGGCGGCACGAGGAGCCCGGGGAGCCCAAGGAGCGCTTCGACGCCGCCGGGCGCCGGGTGCTGCTGGTCTGCGTCGCGGGCGGCTTCACCACGCTGCTCGACCAGTCCGTCCTCAACACCTCCATCCCCGCCCTGCGCGAGAGCCTGCACGCCGGCTCGGCCGACCTCCAGTGGATCGTCGCCGGCTACTCGCTCGCCTTCGGCCTCGCGCTCATCCCGGGCGGGCGGCTGGGCGACGTCCTGGGCCGCAAGTGGTTCTTCGTCACCGGCCTCGCCCTGTTCACCCTGGTCAGCCTGGTCTCCGCGACCGCCACCGAGCCCGGGGTGCTGATCGTCGCCCGGCTGCTCCAGGGCGCGGGCGCGGGCCTGGTCAACTCCCAGATGATCGGCACCATCCAGGACGTCTTCGACGGGCAGCTGCGGACCCGCGCCCTCGGCATGTACGCCGTCACCGGCGGCCTCGCCTTCGCCCTCGGGCCGCCGATCGGCGGCGCGGTGCTCGCCCTGGCCGGCCCCGAGGACGGCTGGCGGCTGACCTTCCTGCTCAACGTCCCCTTCGGCCTGGCCACCGTCGTCCTGGCGGCCCGCCACCTGCCGAAGCCCCGCCCCAGCAGCAGGAACGCCGACCTCGACGTGCTCGGCCTGCTGCTGGTCGGCGCTCTCACCCTGGTCCTGATGCTGCCCTTCGTCCGGCCGCCCGGCTGGAGCGGCCGGCTCGCCTTCGCGGCGGCCGCGCTGCTGCTGCTCGGCGCGCTCGCCCGGTGGCAGCGCCGCCTCGCCAGGAAGGGCGGCCACCCGCTGATCCACCCCGCGCTCACCCGCTCCGCGCCGTACGCGCTGGGCACCGCCACCGCGATGGCGCAGTTCGGTTCCTCGCTCGCCGCCTCGCTGGTCCTGACCATGTTCCTCCAGGACGGCCTCGGGCTCTCCCCGGTGGGCGCCGCGCTGGTCGTGCTGCCCTCCGCCGTGGCGATGGGCGTCGCCTCCGCGCTCGCCTGGCGGGTCGTCCAGCGGTACGGCCGGCGCACCGTCACCGCGGGGATGGCCGGCTCCGCCCTCGCCATGCTGCTCAGCGGACTGCTCGCGGCCTGGGCACCCGACGCCGTGCTGCCCTGGCTGCTGGCGCTGCTGCAACTGCTCGGCGGCGCCTCGGTCGGCCTGATGGGCTCCACCAACCAGGCGTACGTGCTGCGCCACGCGCCGGCCGAGGCGGCCGGGGTGAGCGGGGCGATCCTGCAGATGACCCAGCGGATCGCGGCGGCGGTCGCGGTCTCGGCGCTGTCCGGGGTCTACCTGCGGGAGACCACCGGGGGCGGCGGGCACCGCTCCGCCTTCCTGACCGCGAGCGTGGTGTGCGCCGCGGTCGCCGGACTCGCCGTCCTGGCCTCGGTGTTCGCGGGCCGCGCCACCGCGCGCGAGCGGTGCGAGGGCGCGCCGGTCGCGATGAGCCGAGGGCGAACACCGGTCCGCTGACCGGTGGTCGGCGCGTACCGTGACGGCATGACCGAAGGACGGAACCGGACCGTGGACCTGCCCGGAGTGACGCTCGCCTACCGCGAGAGCGGCCCGCCCGGAGGCCCGCCGCTGGTCCTGCTGCACGCCCTCGGCGAGCGCGCCGCGGACTGGGACACCGTGCTGCCGGGCCTCGCCCCCGCCCACCACGTGTACGCGCTCGACCTGCGCGGCCACGGGGACAGCGCCCGCACCGCCGGCTATTCGCTGGAGGCGATGCGGGACGACGTGCTGGCCTTCCTGGACGTCCTCGGCCTCGCCCGCGTCGACCTGGCCGGCCACTCGATGGGCGGCGCCGTCGCCTACCTGCTCGCCCAGGCCGCGCCGGAGCGGATCGACCGGCTGGTCCTGGAGGAGATCCCCGCCCTCCACCCGCGCCCGGCGACCGCGCTGCCCGAGGAGCAGGACCCGGACGTGCACTTCGACTGGGCGATGGTCCGGGCGGTCAGGGCCCAGCTCGACGACCCCGACCCGGCCTGGCGGGCGGGGCTGGCCGGGATCACCGCCCGCACGCTGGTGGTCGCCGGAGGCCCGGCCAGCCACGTCCCGCAGGAGCGGATCGCCGAAATCGCCCGGCTGATCCCGGACTGCCGCCTGGTCACCGTCGAGGCCGGGCACCTGGTGCACGGTGCCCGGCCCGCCGAGTTCGTCGCCGCGGTGGCGCCGTTCCTGGCCCGGTGAGCCCGGCACCGGACCAGGTGAGCCCGGCCCGGTGAGCGGCCGGGCCGTCCCCCGTGCGGCGGTCGGAGGTGCGGCGGTCAGACGCCGTGCTCGACCGGCAGGCGCCCGCTGCGCACCGCCGTCAGCAGGTCCGCGTGGTCGGCCTCGGTGCGGTCCGCGTAGGCCACCGAGAAGGCGGCGACCGCCTCGTCCAGTACCTCGCTCTTGCCGCAGTACCCGGCCAGCAGGGCGGGGTCGGAGGTGTGGGCGTGCGCCCGGGCCAGCAGGGCGCCGGTGATCCGCGCGTAGTCGTCCAACTGGGCCGGCAGCAGTGCGGCCGGGTCGACGCTGCCCTTGCGGTTGCGGAACTGGCGTACCTGGTACGGGAGTCCGTCGACCGTGGTCCAGCCCAGCAGGGTGTCGCTGACCACCTGCATGTGCTTCTGGCCGAGCACCACCCGGCGGCCCTCGTGCCCGTCCGGCGCCGGCTGCGGCGCGTTCGGCAGGTACGGCAGCAGCGCGGACGGGCGGGCCTCCTTCACCTGGAGCACCAGCGGCTGGTCCCGGTGGTCGGTGAGCAGCACCACGTACGAGCGGGTGCCCACGCTGCCGGTGCCCACCACCCGGAACGCCACGTCCTGCACCCGGTAGCGGGACAGCAGGGTGCGCACCTCGGCCGGCAGCGTCTCGACGTACGGGCCGAGCGCGTGCGCGACGGCGCGGGCGGTCGCGTCGGTCACCTCGGTGAGCACCGGGGGAGCGGCCGTGAAGCGCCAACCGCCGTCCGGGGTACGGGCGGTGCTGCGGGCGGCGAACCGGGCGCTGGTGTTGCCGAGCGCCTTGGCGCCGACCTTGCGCAGCACGTCCGCGAGGTCGTGCGCCTCGGCGAACGAGACCAACTGCTCGTCCGCGATGGCGTTCCAGGCGTCCAGGGTGGGCAGCTTGGCGAGGGTGCGCACGGTCCGGCGGTAGGAGCCGGCCGCGTGCTGGGCGGCCTCGCGCGCGGTGTCCTCACTCGCTCCGGTCTCCCGGGCGGCCAGCACCAGGCTGGCGGCGAGCCGCTTGAGGTCCCATTCCCAGGGGCCGGGGACGGTCTCGTCGAAGTCGTTGATGTCCAGCACGATCTGGCCGCGCGCGTCGCCGTACAGGCCGAAGTTGGCGGCGTGCGCGTCGCCGCACAGCTGCGCGTCCACACCGGTCACCGGGGTGCCCGCGAGGTCGGCGCCCATCAGCCCGGCCGATCCGCGCAGGAACGCGAACGGACCGGCCGCCATCCGGCCGACCCGGATCGGCACCAGCCCGGCTATTCGGCCCGTGTTGGAGGCCTCCAGCGCGGTCACGGCCGTCGGCCGGCCGGGCGCGGGCGCGAACTCCGCGTGCCGCTCCCGGGGCACCCGGGTCCGCAGCGCCTTGCCCCGCTCCCGCCCCCGCCCGTCCTGCGCCGGGGCGAACCCGGCCACCGCGAACCCGCGCCTGGTCCGCTCCTCCCGCTCCGCCGCCGTCGGCCGCGTCCCGACCGCCTCGGCCCCACCCGCGTGCGCCACTGTTCCCGCCCGTCCCTTCCGGTCCTCACCCCGCCCGCGACCTGCGCGGACGTTCGTCGGGGGGAGTGACGTCCGGCGCCGCGCGGTGGTTCCGGCGGGCGGGGGTCCGCTTGTGGGGCGCGGTGGCGGAGTGGGGCCGGAGCGGCGCGCGTGGGGCGCGGGGGTAGCGTGGGGCGGATGAACGATCTCGGGGGGAGCGCCCGTCGGGCCCACCGGCGTACCCGCCTGGCGGCCGGCCTCGCCGCCGTGCTGACGGTGACGGCCGGCCTCGGCGTACGGGCGGTCCTGGGCGGGGACCTCGCCAAGTACGCGGGGGACGCGCTCTACACGGTCCTGCTCCACGCGCTGCTCGTGCTGGCCGCACCACGGCTGCGCCCCGCCCGTGCCGCGGCCCTGGCCGCCGGGCTCAGCTGGGCCGTGGAGCTGTTCCAGCTCACCGGCCTGCCGGACGACTGGGGGCGGCACAGCACCCTGGCCCGGCTGGTGCTGGGCTCGACCTTCAACCCGCCGGACCTGCTCTGGTACCTGGTCGGCGCGGGGTGCGCCGGGGTGCTCCACCGGGTCCTGCGGACCTCCCGGACCGCGGCACCCGGCGCCGTACCCGGCAAGATTTCCTGACGAACCGTCAGAGCGGAAGCAGCTCCGGCCGCTTGGCCTCGACGTGGTCGCCCGAGGACTCGCCGCGCAGCCGCCGGCCGACCCAGGGCAGCAGGTACTCGCGGGCCCACTGGATGTTCTCCCGGCGCTGGTCGGCGGGGGTGAGCACGCGGGCGTCCGGCCACGGGGCCTCCGGATCCTGCCCGGTGCGCAGGCCCAGCGAGCGGGCGGCCAGCAGGGCGACCCGCTGGTGGCCCTCGGCGGACAGGTGCAGGCGGTCCTCGCTCCAGGCGCGGCGGTCCTGCACCGCGCGCAGCGACCACAGGTCGGCCACCGCGCAGCCGTTGCGGTCGGCGACCGCGCGCATGTGCCCGTTGTACGTGGCGATCTTGCCGCGCAGGTGCTTCAGCAGCGGCACGTCCTTGGTGTCGAAGCCGGTGCAGATCAGCACCGTCCCGGCGTTCTCGGCGAGTTCCACGACGGCGGCCTCGAAGCGCCCGGCGACCTCGTCCGGGTCGCTGCCTGGGCGGAGGATGTCGTTGCCGCCGGCGCAGAAGGTGACCAGGTCGGGCTGGAGGCGGCGGACCTCCGGCACCTGCTCGGCGGCGATCTGGTCCAGCAACCGGCCGCGCACCGCGAGGTTGGCGTAGCGGAAGGCGCCCGGCGGGCGTCCGTCGGCCAGGATTCCGGCGAGCCGGTCGGCCCACCCGGCGAATCTGCCGTCGGCGGCGGGGTCGCCCACACCCTCGGTGAAGCTGTCGCCGATGGCGGCGTACGAATCGAGGTCGAGGGTCTCCTGGAGATGCGGCATGAAAGAGATAGTTCACCCAATCAAGTAACCTACGCCACCGTAGGTGACCTCGGCGCCACGTGAGATGGGCCACGTGCCCTCGCCGGCGGTTCCCGCCCGCAGACGGCCACCCCCGGAAAAGGGCAAGATCCGTGCCCCCTTCCGCTTTCCGGCCGCTCCGGCGGATGCTCGAAGGGAGCGGCCGCGCCGGCCGCCGTCCTCCTGGGGGAAGGCAGCCATGACCACCGAACCGCCCGCCGGCCCGCCCGAGAACTGGTTCATCGACGACCGGTGCACCAACTGCGACGTCGCCCGGCAGCTCGCGCCCGACCTGGTCCGCGAGCACGCGGGCCGCTCGGAGCTGATCCGCCAGCCGCGCGACGCGGACGAGCGCCGGCAACTGCTCGCCGCCGCCCACGCCTGCCCGACCCGGTCCGTCCGCCCCGGCACCGGGCCGCTCGACCCGGCCGGGGACCCGTTCCCGCTGGCCCTCGCCGACGACCTGCTGCTGCTCGGCCACAACTCCCGCCACACCGCGGGCGCCAACTCCTACCTCTGCCGCCGCCCCACCGGCTGGGTGATGGTCGACACGCCGCGCTACAGCGAGGCCCTCGCGGCCCGCTACGCCGCGCTCGGCCCGGTCACCGACATCCTGCTCACCCACCGCGACCACGCCGCGCACGGCCGGGCGTACGCCGACCGGCTGGGCGCCCGGCTCCGGATCCACGAGGGCGACCTGGACGCCGCGCCCGACGCCGACCGGGTGCTGCGCGGCACCGGGCCGGCGGAGGTCTCGCCCGGCCTGGTCGCCCACCCGTTCCCCGGCCACACCCGGGGCAGCGTGCTCTACGTCGTGGACGAGCGGTACTGCTTCAGCGGCGACAGCCTGTACTGGTCCCGCACCACCGGGGACATCGAGGTGGCCGAGTCGGTGACCTGGTACTCGATCGAGGAGCTCGCCGCCTCGCTGGAGCGCGGCCTCGGCGTGCTGCGCTTCGAGTGGCTGCTGCCCGGCCACGGCGACCGGCGCCGGATGCCCGTGGCGGAGGCGGACCGCCGGCTGCGCGCGCTGGCCGGGCGGTGCCGGAAGCTGCGGCCCCGGCCGGTGGACTTCGGCGCGCACCGCTGGTAGCGACGGTCCGTGGTGGCCGCGGCCGGGCGCGGCGCCGCAGGGGGCAGTGCGCCGGTGCCTGCGCCGGGTGCGCGGGGGCGTGCGACCGTCGGAGGCGTCTGCCCGGGTGTGCGAACGGTGCCATCGGGGCAGCCGCCTTGGGAACGAAGGTGTTCGGCCCCGCGAACCCCGAACTCCCTGCGACGGACTCCCCTCGACCCAAGGATGGTTGAGCCATGCTCACGCAGACCCCGGAGCGCCACGCCCGGCCGCGGCGCTACCTGATGTGCCGGCCGACGCACTACACCGTCGACTACGCGATCAACCCGTGGATGGACCCCACCCAGCCCACCGACACCGCGCTCGCCCTGCACCAGTGGGAGGAGCTCTACCGGACCTACCGCCGGCTCGGCCACACCGTCGAACTGATCGACCCGGTGCCCGGCCTGCCCGACATGGTGTACGCCGCCAACGGCGCCACCGTGCTGGACGGCAGGGCCCTGGTGGCCACCTTCCGCTACCCGGAGCGGGCCGCGGAGTCGGAGGCCTACCAGGCCTGGTTCCGCGCGCACGGCTACCGCGAGGTGCACCGGGCCGGGCACGTCAACGAGGGCGAGGGCGACCACCTGCTGGTGGGCGGCCGGGTGCTCGCCGGTACCGGTTTCCGGACCTCGCGCGCCGCGCACGCCGAGGCCGGCGAGCTGTTCGGCGTCCCGGTGGTCAGCCTGACCCTGGTCGACCCGCGCTTCTACCACCTGGACACCGCGCTCACCGTGCTCGCCGACGACCACGTCATGTACTACCCGGAGGCCTTCGACGCCGACAGCCGCTCCGTGCTGCGCGCGCTCCACCCGGACGCGATCCTCGCCGACCGGGCCGACGCCGAGGTGTTCGGGCTCAACGCGGTCTCGGACGGCCTCCGGGTGCTGCTGCCGACGGCCGCCAAGAACCTGGCCGGCCGCCTGGCCGAGCACGGCTACCAGCCGGTCCCGGTGGACGTCTCGGAGCTGCTGAAGGGCGGTGGCGGGGCGAAGTGCTGCACCCTGGAGCTCAGGCCGGCGTGACGGCTCCCGTCGCGGCCGTGACCAGCAGCACCTCCAGGGTGCGCGGCCCGTGCACCCCCTCCACCCGGTCCAGCTCGATGTCGCTGGTCGCGGACGGCCCCGAGATCCAGGTCTGCGGCCGCACCGGGTCGAGCCGCGGCAGGGCGAGCGGCACCGAGGCGACGACCTGCTCCGGCGCGCGCACCACGCAGACGTGGTGGTCCGGGACGAGCGAGAGCAGCCGCCGCCCCTGACCGGGGCCGGCGTCCAGCACGATCGTCCCGGTCTCGGCGACGGCCAGCGCGCAGCCGGTCACCACGCTGTCCACGGTGTCCAGCCGGGCGGCGGTCAGCGTCCCGTCGTCGGGGAGGAGTGCGACCCCCGCGGCCTCGGCGGCGGTGAGCCAGCGGGGCGGCAGGCCGGTCGGCACCACGACCGTCCTGCTGCCCCGCTCGACCAGCAACCCGGCGATCCGCCACGGCAGTTCGTCCTCGTGGCAGCGGTGCACCAGGGCCCGGTAGTCGGCCAGGTTGCGGTGCAGCAGGTCGAGCACGGCCGCCGGGTCGTCGACCGGCACGTGCGCCGTCAGGTAGTCGCGGGGCAGCGGCTGTTCGGCCACGTCGGCGGTGTCGCCGAGTGCGGCCCTGATCCGGCCGAGGATCACGTCCCGTGAGCTGCCGGAGCGTTCGGTCCCCGGGTGTCCGGTCCCCGGGGGGCCGGGCCCGGTGCGGCCGGACGCGGTGTGGTCGGCTGCGGTCATGTGCGGTTCCTCCGCCACCAGTCGCGGAACGGTTCGGCCGGGACCTCCGGCAGGTCCCGGGTGTCGGTCCAGGCCCGCCCGGGCCCGGGCAGCCGGCGCGGGTGCAGCGACCGGGTGCGGCCGGCCAGCCGCTCGGCGGCGGTGAGCGCCGCCGGGTGGTCCAGCACGAACCCGGCGGCCGCCATCGCGGCCCGCTCCAGCGGGTGCCCGCCCTGCCCGGCGACCCGCTCGCGCAGGTGCACCAGCACCTCGGGGATGTCGATGGCCACCGGGCACACCTCGTAGCAGGCCCCGCAGAGCGAGGACGCGTACGGCAGCGAGGCGTCCACCGGGCTCGCGGTGCCGCGCAGTTGGGGCGTCAGGATGGCGCCGATCGGCCCCGGGTAGACCGAGCCGTAGGCGTGCCCGCCGGCCCGCTCGTACACCGGGCAGACGTTGAGGCAGGCCGAGCAGCGGATGCAGCGCAGCGCCTGGCGGCCCACCTGGTCGGCCAGCGCGGCGGTGCGGCCGTTGTCCAGCAGTACCAGGTGGAACTCGGACGGGCCGTCGCCCTCGGTCGTCCCGGTCCAGAGCGAGGTGTACGGGTTCATCCGCTCGGCGGTCGAGGAGCGGGGGAGCAGCTGGAGGAAGACCTCCAGGTCCCGCCACGTCGGCACCACCTTCTCGATCCCGACCACCGAGATCAGGGTGCGCGGCAGGGTGAGGCACATCCGGCCGTTTCCCTCGGACTCGACCACCACCAGGGTGCCGGTCTCGGCGACCATGAAGTTGGCGCCGGAGACGGCGACTCCGGCGCGCAGGAACTTCTCCCGCAGGTGCAGCCGGGCGGCCTCGGCGAGTTCGGCCGGGGAGTCGGTGAGGCCGCTGGGCGCCGGCCTGCCCCAGGAGGCCATCCGGTCGGCGAAGACCTCCCTGATCTCGGCGCGGTTGCGGTGGATCGCCGGCACCAGGATGTGCGAGGGCCGGTCGTCGCCCAACTGCACGATCAGCTCGGCGAGATCGGTCTCGTAGGCGGTGATCCCCTCGGCCGCCAGCGCCTCGTTGAGCTCGATCTCCTGGGTGGCCATCGACTTGACCTTGACCACCTCCGTCTCGCCGGTGGCCCTGACCAGCCCGGCGACGATCCGGTTGGCCTCCTCGGCGTCGGCGGCCCAGTGCACGGTGCCGCCGGCCGCCGTGACGGACTCCTCCAACTGCACCAGGTAGCGGTCGAGATGGCGCAGCGTGTGGTCCTTGACCGCCTTCCCCGCGGCGCGCAGCTCCGCCCAGTCGGCGAGTTCGGCGACGGCCCTGGCCCGTTTGTCCCTGATGGTGTGGGTGGCGCGCCGCAGGTTGGCGCGCAGCTGCCCGTTCCGTACCGCCTCGGCGGCGGCCCGCGGGAAGGCCGGCATGCCGAGGAAGGTCCCGGCGGGGCTTCCGGTCCGCTTGCTCCGCTCGCTCATGCGGACGGCCTCCAGGGGTGCTCCTCGGTACTGGCCAGGATCTCCGCCAGGTGCAGCGGTCGCAGTGGTGCGCCCCGGCGGCGCAGGGTGCCGCCGAGGTGCAGCAGGCAGGAGTTGTCGGCGCCGCACAGGACCCGGGCGCCGGTGGCCAGGGCGTTGGCGATCTTGTCCTCGGCCATGGCCGCCGAGACCGCCGCGTTCTTGACCGCGAAGGTGCCGCCGAAGCCGCAGCACTCCTCGGCCCCGGGCAGCTCGACCAGTTCCAGGCCCCTGACGGCGCCCAGCAGCCGGCGCGGGCGCTCGCCGAGGCCGAGCAGGCGCAGGCCGTGGCAGGAGGGGTGGTAGGTGACGGTGTGCGGGAAGTACGCGCCGACGTCCTCGACGCCGAGCACGTCGGTCAGGAACTCGGTCAGCTCGACCACCCGGGGCACCAGGCCGGTGGCCAGGTCGGCGAGTTCGGTGCCCCGGCCCTCGGTGGCGGCCCTGGCGCCGATCCGGGGGTAGTTGTCCCGGACCATCGCCACGCAGGAGCCCGAGGGCGTCACCACGTGGTCGTATCCGGCGAAGGCCCTGGCCGTCCGCCGGACCAGTGGCTCGCAGGCCCTGCGGTAGCCGGTGTTGTACTGCGGCTGCCCGCAACAGGTCTGCCCCGCGGGGAAGTCCACCGTGACGCCGAGGCGTTCCAGCAGCCGGACGGTGGCCACCGCCGTGCCGGGGAACAGCGCGTCGTTGACGCAGGTGGCGAACAGTGCGACCCGCACGCGGACTCCCCTCTGCCGGATTCCCGCCGAACTCCCGCCGGACGCAAGGGCGTACGCGCGTGCGGGCGCACGCCGAACGGCACCGGTCCGCTCGTGATCGTACCGAGCGGACCGGTGCCGCGGGGGGACCTCGGGCGCCGGGCCGGGTTCAGGGACTCTCAGGCGCCGAGCCAGAGGTCGGGGCCGAACACCTCGTAGTGGATGTCCGCCGCCGGGACGCCCGCGGTCAGCAGCTGCTCGCGCACGGCGCGCAGGAAGGGCAGCGGGCCGCAGAGGTAGGCGGTGGTGCCGGCCGGGACGTCGACGGTGGAGAGGTCCACCAGGCCGGTACGCTCGGCCGGCCACGCGCCGAGCGGCTGCTCGTAGAAGACGTGGGAGGTGGCGTCCGGCAGCGTGGTGGTCAGCCGCGCCAGCTCGGCCCGGAAGGCGTGGCTCAGCTGGTCGCGGTCGCCGTGCACCGAGACGACCCGCCGGGTGGAGCCGGTGCCGGCCAGGTGGTCGAGCATCGCGGTCATCGGGGTGTTGCCGATGCCGGCGGAGGCGAGCAGCACCGGGCCGTCGCCGTCGGCGAGCGAGATGTCGCCCAGCGGGGGCGCCAGCTCGATGGAGTCGCCGGCCTTCAGGTGGTCGTGCAGGTGGCCGGAGACCTCGCCGCCGTCCTCGCGCTTGACGCTGAAGCGCAGCGCGCCGTCCGCACCGCCGGAGAGGCTGTACTGGCGGATCTGTCGGGCGCCGTCGGCCAGTTCGGTGCGGACCGAGACGTACTGACCGGGACGGAAGGCCGGTACGGGGCGGCCGTCGGCCGGGCGGACCAGGTAGGTGGTGACGGCCTCGGTCTCCTGGTGGCGGGCGATCACGGTGAACGGGCGCCACAGGTCGGCCTGGTCCCCGCCGGCGGCGACCTCGGCGCGCAGCCGGTCCTCGATGGCGATCAGCGCGTTGGCCATCAGCCAGTAGACCTCGTCCCAGGCGGCGGCGACCTCGGGGGTGACGGCCTCGCCGAGCACCTCCACGATGGCGGCGAACAGGTGCTCGTGGACGATCTTGTACTGGTCGTCGCTGATGCCGACCGAGACGTGCTTGTGGGCGATGCGGGCGAGCATCGCGTCCGGCCGCTGGTCCGGGTTGGCGAGCAGGGCGGTGGCGAAGGCGGCTATCGAGCCGGCCAGGGCCTCGCGCTGGGAGCCGTTGGCCTGGTTGCCCCGGTTGAAGAGGTCGCGCAGCAGCGCGGGGTGCGCGGCGAACATCCGGTCGTAGAAGCGCGGGGTGATGTCACCGATGGCGGCGCCCACGACGGGCAGGGTGGCTTCGACGACCTCGGCGGACTTCGCGGACAGCATCAGACAGCTCCTCATTGGTATCTGAGATTCGCATTAAAGGTCGCGGAATGGTGCGCGGCCCCGGTCGGGCGGATCGGTTGGCGGGACGGATCAGGTGGCGGGACGGCTCAGGCGGTGGGGCGGGCGGTGAGGCTGAGCAGGACGGGCCCGGTGGGGGAGGCCACCAGGTCGTCGACGGAGAGGTGGTCGAGCGCCGCGAAGAACGCCTCCTGGGCGCCCCGGAGCGCCCCGCGCAGCCGGCACGCGGCCCGCAGCGGGCACGGCGGGTCGTCCTCGCAGCCGACCACGTCCCCGACGCCCTCCAGCTCCCGCAGCAGCAGGCCGATGGAACCGGTCCGCCCCGCGAAGGTGAGCATCAGCCCGCCGCCGCGACCGCGCCGGGCCTCCACCACCCCCAGGTGCTGGAGCCGGCTGACCACCTTCGCCGCGTGGGTGTACGGCACGCCGACCGACTCGGCCACCTCGCGGGTGGTCGGGGTGTCGCCCTCGCCCAGGACCGCCAGTCGCATGGCGATCCGCAGGGCGATGTCGGTGCTCTTGGTCAGCCTCACGTTCGAAACGCTATCCGAATACGACTCCTCGACTCCAATTTCCTGCACGACTTCGATCGAGACACTCGTCACGTCGCCCCGTACCCCTCGTCCGAGTGGAGCCGGGCGCCCCGGGCCGGGCGCCGGCCGGTGTCCGCGTCGCGATCGGAACTGAACAGTTGGCGACATTAACCACCACTCCCTGACGGAACGTCAGGACTGCTTCTACGCTTCCCCCGGCTCAGAACCGGCCAGGCACCACCGCACCACCGCACCGCCCGTATCGCCGAGCAGCTGGAGAGATCCGTGAGCAGAACCCGCACACCCCGTCGCACCCTGACGGCCGTGGCCGCGATATCCGCGACCACGGCCGTGCTGCTGTCGCTGCCCGCGACCGCCGAGGCCGTCACGCCGCCGCCCGCCGTCGCCGCGCACGTGGCGGTGGCGCCGTACCCGGCGGGCGTCGCCCTGACGCCGGACGGCGGCCACGCCTACGTGACCAGTCAGAGCAGCGGCACCGTGAGCGTGCTGGACACCGCGAACAACACCGTGTCCGGCAGCTTCACCGCCGGGACGGGGTCGTACGCCGTGGCCGTGTCGCCCGACGGGCACCGCGCCTACCTGACGCACCACCTCGACAACACCGTCAGCGTCGTGGACACCGCCACCGGGGCCGTCGCCGCGACCGTTCCGGTCGGCGCCCAGCCCTGGGGCCTGGCCCTCTCCCCGGACGGCTCGCACGCCTACGTGGCGAACGCCGGGGCCGCCACCGTGAGCGTGCTGGACACCTCCTCCGGCACCGTGACCGCGACCGTTCCGGTCGGCGCCGAACCGCACGGGCTGGCCGTCTCCGCCGACGGCAGGCGGCTGTACGTCGCCACCTCCGGCGCCAGGGCGGTGACCGTGGTCGACACCGTGAGCAGCACGGTGAGCGGCACCGTCCCCGTCGGACACGGCGTCTTCGGCCTGGCGCTCAGCCCGGACGGCACCCGGCTGTGGGCGGCCGACGGTGACGACGGCACCGCCGCGGTGATCGACACCGCGGCCGGCACCGTCCTGGGCACCGTCGCGGTCGGCTCGGGGCCGTACGCCGTCACGCTCTCGCCGGACGGCGCGGCGGCCTACGTCTCGAACTACGCGGACAACACACTGAGCGTGGTGGACACCGCGAGCCGGACGGTCACCGCGACCGTCCCGGTGGGCGCGAGTCCGTACAGCCTGGCCCTGACCGCCGACGGGCGGCGCGGCTACCTGGCCGACTTCACCGGCGGCGCCGTCGACGTGGTCGACTTCCCGCTGCCGGTGCCCGCCGTGACCGGGATCGCCCCGAACAGCGGCTCCGGAGCCGGCGGCACCGTGGTGACGATCACCGGCACCGACCTGGCCGGCGCCACCGCCGTGACCTTCGGCGCGGCCGGCGCCGCCACCTCCTTCAGCTGCACCAGGACCGGCTGCACCGCGACCGCCCCCGCCACCACCGTCACCGGACCGGTGGACGTCCGGGTCACCGGGCCCGGAGGCACCAGCGCGGCCGTCGCCGCCGACCGCTTCACCTACACCGCCCCCGCCGCCCACCTGGGCGTCGCGCTCACCGCGACCCCGGTGGCCGGGGTGTTCTCCAACCGGGTCGACTACACCGTCACCCTCACCGGTCAGGGCCCCGACCCGGTCACCTCCGCCACCGTCACCGCCGACCTGCCCGCCGGGCTGACCGCGACCTCCGGTGACTGCACCGTCGCCGCCGGGAAGCTCAGCTGCGCGCTGACCGCCCCGCTGGCCAAGGGCGCGAGCACCACCCGACACCTCTCGATCACGGTCGGCCTGTTCGACCTGATCCGCAGCTGGGACGTCACGGTGGCCCGCACCGCCGGGGCACCCGCCGACCCCTCGCCCGCCACCAGTCGGGCCGCCCGCAGCTGTACCTCCGTCCTCGGACTGCTGATCACCTGCAAGTAGCACCCGCGCGGACCCCGGCCCGGGCCCTGCCGGAACCTTCCGGCGGCCTGGGCCGTCGTGCCCTCTGGACGGAGCGTCCGAGTCGGACGTACAGTCCGGTCATGCCCTCTGCGGACAACCACGACCCGCGCGTCCGGACCTGGTCACCGGTCTGCCGCGCGCTGACACTGCTGCTCGGCCCGTACGCCGAGGTGGTGCTGCACGACACCGGTACCGACCGGGTCCTCGCGATCTGGAACCCGATGACCCCCCGGGTCCCCGGTGACCCCTCGCTGCTCGGCGAGCTGGACGGGATCGACCCGTCCGCCCCCGACGTCTACGGCCCGTACGAGAAGCTGCTGCCCGACGGCCGGCGGCTCTCCTCGGTCAGCGCCGTGCTGCGCGACGACGACGGCAGGCCCACCGCCGTCCTCTGCGTCAACCTCGACCGGGGCCCGCTGGAGCAGGCCGCCGCCCTGCTGGCGGGCTTCGCCGCTCCCACCGCGCCGCGCCCCGAACCGCTCTTCGAACGAGACTGGACCGAGCGGATCAACGACGTGGTCGGCGGCTACGTCCGCGCCCGGGGCCGTCCGCTGGAGCGCTTCACCCGCGAGGACCGGCTCGCCGTCCTGGGTGAACTCGACCGGGCCGGGGTGTTCGCCGTCCGGCGCGCCGTCCCCGTCGTCGCCACCGCGCTGCGGATCTCCCGTTCCACCGCCTACGGCCTGCTCGCCGAGCTCAAGCAGCACCCCGCGGGCCCCACCGAGGAAGGCCGACAGTGACCAGACTCCCCGACTTCCGGCTCGAAACCCACTTCTCCCGCTGGGAGTTCACCGCCCGGCACCACCTCACCGCCTCCGACGCGCAGACCATGACGATGGCCGAGCTGCTCGCCCTGGCCGGGCCCGAGGACCGCGAGGCCTGGGACACCCTGGCCCTCGGCTACACCGAGACCTTCGGCGACCCCGGGCTGCGCCGCGCCGTCGCCGGGATGTACGAGCGGGTCGGCGAGGACGACGTGATCTGCTTCGGCGGCGCCCAGGAGGGGCTCAACCTCGCCATGCAGGTGCTGCTGGAGCCGGGCGACCACGCGGTGGTGCTGACGCCCGGCTACCAGTCCGCCGAGACCGTTCCGCTCTCGCTCTGCGAGGTCACCGGCGTCGCGCTGGACGAGGACCGGGACTGGGCGCTGGACCTGGACGCGGTCGAGGCGGCGCTCCGGCCGAACACCAGGGTGGTGTCGGTCAACTTCCCCAACAACCCGACCGGCAAGGTGATCGACGCCGCCGACTTCGTGCGACTGGCCGAACTCTGCGACGAGCGCGGCGTCCGGCTCTTCTCGGACGAGGTCTACCGCGGCCTGGAGCGCGACCGGGACCGCGTCCTGCCGCAGGCCGCCGATCTCTCCGAGCGCGCCCTGTCGCTGAACGTCACCTCCAAGTCGCTCGGCCTGCCCGGGCTGCGGATCGGCTGGATCGCCTGCCGCGACCGGGAGTTGCGCTCCCGCCTGGAGCGCGCCAAGCACTACACCACGATCTGCAACTCGGCGCCGAGCGAGGTGCTGGCCCGGATCGCGATCACCGCCAGGGAGCGGATCCTGGCCCGCAACCGGGCCGTCATCGCGGAGAACCTGCCGCTCTTCGACGCGTTCTTCGCCGAGTTCGCCGACCTCTTCGAGTGGCGGGCGCCGGACGGCGGCTGCGTCGCCTTCCCGCGCTACCTGGGCGCGGACGGCGTGGCGGAGTTCTGCACCGCGCTGGTCGAGCAGGCGGGCGTGCTGCTGCTGCCCGCGGACATCTTCCGCTCGGAGCTGACCCCGACCCCGGCCGACCGCTTCCGGATCGGCGTCGGCCGCCGTGACCCGGGCCCGGGGCTGGAGGCCTTCGGCGACTGGCTCCGCCGGCGCTGAGCACCGTCCGCGCCTGCCGTCCGCGAACGACGAACGGCCGCGCACGACGAACGGCCGGGACCGCGAACGGCCGGGGCGCCGGCCACCGGGATGATCCGGTGACCGGCGCCCCGGCAGTCAGGGCCGCTGCCCCGGGGTGCTCAGAGCTTCTGCCAGGCCGGCTTGGCCGCGTAGGTGTCGCGGAAGTAGTCGGCGAGCTTGAGGCGGGAGGCGGCCGCCTCGTCCACCACCACGGTGGCGTGCGGGTGCAGCTGGAGCGCCGAGGCCGGGACGGCCGCGGCCAGCGGGCCCTCGACGGCGAGTGCGACGGCCTCGGCCTTGGCCTCGCCGGTGGCCAGCAGGACCAGGTGACGGGCCTCCAGGATGGTGCCGATGCCCTGGGTGATGACGTGGTGCGGGACCTCGTCGATGCTGTCGAAGAAGCGCGCGTTGTCCTCGCGGGTCTGCCGGGTCAGGGTCTTGATCCGGGTCCGGGAGGAGAGCGAGGAGCAGGGCTCGTTGAAGCCGATGTGGCCGTCCGTGCCGATGCCGAGCAGCTGGAGGTCGACGCCGCCGGCCTCGGCCAGCGCGCGGTCGTAGGCGATGGCCGCCCCGGCGATGTCCGACGCGTTGCCGTCCGGGCCCAGGAAGGAGTCCTCGGTCAGGCCGAGCGGCTCGACGACCTCCTTCAGCACCACCGAACGGTAGGACTCCGGGTGGCCGGCGGGCAGGCCGACGTACTCGTCCAGCTGGCAGATGCGCGCCTTGGCGGCGTCCAGCCGGCCGTCACGGACCTGCTCGGCCAGGGCCTGGTAGATGGGCAGCGGAGTCGAGCCGGTCGCCACGCCGAGCAGGGCGTCCGGCTTGTCGGTCAGCAGATCGGTGATCGCCGCGGCGATGAGTTCGCCGGCCGCCCGGGCGTCAGGGACGATCACGATTTCCATACTGGGTCCACCGTTCTGAGGCGATTCTGAGGTCTAGACCTCCGAGGTCTAGACCAGTTTGCCGTGAACGGGTGCCCCAGGTCCACCCGGGTCCGGTTCCCGGCGATCTTGCGCCGCCGGCCCTTCTGCCTGGTGGAACGGCCGGGGCCGGCCGTCGGGACGTGATGTCCCGGCGGCCGGCCCCGGCGTCGGCGCTGTCCGCCGCTTTCCGCTCCCCGCCGTCCGGACGGCTGCCCGGTCGTACGGACGGTGCGGGGTGCGGGGTGCGGTGCGTCAGCGGCCCGTGATCAGAACGGGTTGGTACAGGTGGTGATCTGCTTGCTGACGTCCAGCGCCGGTCCGGCGGTGGCGCAGATGATGCGGGGGGCGGTCGCGGTCACCCGCGGGGTGACCGCCTTGGCGGAGCCGAACCGCACGGTGGTCGCGGTGGCGACCGTCTCCCACGGGCTGCCCCACGCGGCCTGGGTGCGGACCTCGACCTGAACCATCGTCAACTGGCCGGGGTCGGCGCTGACCTGGGCGACGCCCACGATGCCCTCGCCGTCGGCCTGGTGCGAGATGCAGGGCCGGTTGAGCACCGTGGCGCAGACCGCGGTGTCGGTGCCGGACGTCGCCGCGGCCGCCATGGCCGGAGCCGCCGTCAGGCCGGCGATCCCTGCCGCCACCATCGCCACAGCTGCGATCCGAGCGCGCATGATACGAACCTCCTTGGAAATTAAGGGAATCTCACTCCTTGAGATGAGTCTTGCACACATCATGGACGTCAGGTGTGTGCGTTGCGTCACACTCATGGTGACCGTTCAACTACATCCTGCAACCATTCGTCCTCTGTTCAGCGCACGGACAACTCCAGTCCTGACGGATGATCAGTTCGTGGGCGGCGGCGCCATCCGCCGCCCGGCCGTCGCACCGCCGTCCACCGGCACCGAGGCCCCCGACTGGTAGGCGAAGTCCTCCGAGGCCAGCGCCAGGATCGCCCTCGCGATCTCCTCCGGCTCGGCCATCCGCTCCAACCCCTCGATGTTCAGCGGCCCGTAGGCCTTCTTGAACTGCGCCCACGCCGAGTCCGGGATGCCGGGCGGGCGGACGAAGGCGGTGTCCGTGGTGCCGGGGAGGATCGCGTTGACCCGGATGCCCCGCGTCCCGTACGCCAACGCCGCAGCCTTGACCAGCCCTTGGATCGCCCTTTTGCTCGCCGTGTACGCGCCGCCGTTCGGCCGGGCCTGCTCGGCGGCGGAGGAGGCGGTGCAGACGATCACCCCGCGCCCGGCCTTCAGCATGTGCGGGATCTGGTACTTGAGCGCCAGGAACACCCCGCGGGCGTTGGTGTCCAGCACGTCGTCCCACTCGGCCACGCTCAGCTCGTGCAGCAGCTTGGCACTGCCGATGCCCGCGTTGTTGACCGCGACGTCCGGCCCGCCGTACCGGGCCACGACCTGCCCGGTGAACCGCTCGACCTGCTCCGGGTCGCGCACGTCGGCCGGGAAGTACGAGGCCTCTCCGCCGGCCTGGCGGATCTCCTGCTCGACCTGGCGGCCGAGCGCCGCGCGCCGGCCGCAGAAGCCCACCAGGGCGCCCTCCCTGGCGAAGGCCAGCGCGGCCGCCCGGCCGATGCCCGAGGTGGCGCCGGTGATCAGCACCGCACGGCCGGCGAAGCGTGCCCCGGGGCGCCCGTCCTGGCGCTCCCCGGCGTCGGCCGTGGTCGCGCGCCGCCCGGCCGGGTCGGCCTGGGCCGGTCCGGCGCCCAGCGTGGTGGCGGCCGCCCCGGCGAGGCCCAGCGCGGAGGCGCCGAGCAGTGCCCGCCGGGCCGGTCCGGCGGGGGAGGTCGAGGGGGAGGAGGGGGAGTCGGTGTCCATGGCGGAGAGCCTGGCAGGGCCCGCTCCCGGGCCGCTTCGGCCGACCGGCCGGACCTCCCGGCCGGAAGGAGGAACCGCCTCCTCCCCGGGGAGGACGGCGGCCCGCGCCGGTGAGAGGACCGTGGCGACCACCGGGGATGTCCGGGCCAGGTTCGGCAACATGTCGACAAAGCTCTTCAGTGCCTTGGCGGCTACGGTGGGTGACCGTCGAAATGGGATGAGTTATGCCACATCCATACGTATCCCGGCGCGGGCACCCGGGTGACGGGCCTCCGGTCTGGAATCCTCGGCGGCATGATCACGAAGCTCCGCGCGGGTGCCGCGCAATGGACCGTCGTCGTTCCGGTGCTGTCGTTCCTCGTCCTCGCCCTGACCTGGCACGAAGAGCTGCCCGGCTGGGTGGTGGCGGTCGTCGCCTGCTTCCTGGTGGGCGCCGTGCTGGCCGCCGTGCACCACGCGGAGGTCATCGCGCACTGGTCGGGGGAACCCTTCGGATCCCTGGTCCTCGCGGTGGCGGTCACCGTGATCGAGGTCGCACTCATCGTGACGCTGATGGCCGACGGCGGGGACAAGTCCGCCACCCTCGCCAGGGACACCGTCTTCGCCGCCGTGATGATCACCTGCAACGGCATCCTCGGCCTGTCCATCCTGGTCGCCGCGGTCAAGTACCGGACGGCCGTCTTCAACGCCGAGGGCACCGGCGCCGCACTCGCCTGCATCGCCACCCTCGCGACCCTCAGCCTCGTGCTGCCGACCTTCACCACCAGCTCGCCCGGCCCGCAGTTCTCCACCACCCAGCTCGTCTTCGCCGCCACCGCCTCGCTCGTGGTCTACGGGCTGTTCGTCGCCACCCAGACCATCCGGCACCGGGACTACTTCCTGCCCGTCACCCCCGAGGGCCGGGTGCTGGACGAGGAGGAGCACGCCTCCCCGCCCACCCTGCGCGCCGCCGGGGTCAGCCTGCTGCTGCTCGCCGTCGCCCTGGTCGCGGTGGTGGGCCTGGCCAAGGGCGTGTCCCCGACCATCGAGAAGGCGGTGGACGACGCCGGGCTCCCGCACGCCGTGGTCGGCGTGGTGATCGCCCTGATGGTGCTGCTGCCCGAGACCATCGCGGCCCTGCGCGCGGCCGCCCGCAACCGGGTGCAGACCAGCCTCAACCTGGCCCTCGGCTCGGCGCTCGCCAGCATCGGCCTGACCATCCCGGCGGTCGCGATCGCCTCCAGCTGGCTCTCCGGGCCCCTCGTCCTCGGCCTCGACCCGGCGCACATGGTGCTGCTGAGCCTGACCATCGTGCTGCTCACCCTCACGGTCATCCCGCGCCGGGCGACCCCGCTCCAGGGCGCGGTGCACCTGGCGGTGCTCGCGGGGTACATGGTGCTGGCGCTGAACCCGTGAGGGCCCGTCGCCCGTAGTCGAGAGTGGAAGCCCCTGGCCCGTTCCCCCGCGCGGCCAGGGGCTTCCGGCGTTCCCGGGGGCGGTCCGGCGCCGTCGGCAGTGGGGCCAGTGGGGCTCGTGGTGAACCCGGCGGAGGGCGGTGGCCGTGGTTCCGGATGAGGGCCCTGGCTCACCCCCGTGGCCAGGGCCCCTCGTCGGACCCGGTGCAACCGTCGGTGAACCCCCGAGAGGGTTCCCGCCGTGGAACGACGGGGAGCCCCTGGTCCCGCAGCTGCTCGCGGGCCAGGGGCTCAGGGGCCTCCCGGCGTTCCACGCCGGGCCCGCTCCGCCGCGGCGCCCGACCGCCCCCCGTTCAGTCCGGGACCGCCGTGCAGCCGCCGGCCGGGCCGGCCGCGACGAGGACGTCGCGGTAGCGGCCGGTCGCGGACAGGGCGCCGGCCAGTGCCCCCGCCGCGGGCGCCGACTCCGTGAGGAAGGCGCAGGTCGGCCCCGAGCCCGAGACCAGGCCGGCCAGGGCGCCGTGCTCCGGTCCCAGCCGCAGCGTGTCCGCCAGCTCCGGGCGCAGGGACAGGGCGGCCTCCTGGAGGTCGTTGGCGTCCTTGACGGCCGCCGCGAGCAGGGCGGCGTCGCCGCTGTCCAGCGCGTCGGCCACCGCCGTCACCCGCTCCGCCGCGGGCCGTTCGCCGTGCGCGGGCCGCGTCCGGACCAGCCGGTCGTACTCCCGGAAGACCGCCGGGGTGGCCAGGCCCTGCGGGGACACCGCGAAGACCCAGTGGAACGCCCCGGCGCCGGAGGTCCCCAGCGGGGTGAGGAGCTCCCCGCGTCCGGTGCCCAGCGCCGCCCCGCCGTACAGCGGGAAGCCGACGTCGCTGCCCAGTTCCGCGGCCAGCAGGCGCAGCTCCTCCCGGGAGAGACCGAGGCCCCACAGCGCGTCGCAGCCCACCAGCGCGGCCGCCGCGTCGGCGCTGCCTCCGGCCATGCCGCCGGCGACGGGGATGCGTTTGTCGATGCGGACGGCGACGGCCGGGTCGGCCCCGGCGGCGCGGGCGATCAGACGCACCGCCCGCGCCGCCAGGTTGCCGTCGCCGGCGGGGACGCCGGCCGCACCGGGGCCCCCGACGGTGACGGTGAGCCGTGCTGCCGGGGCGATCCGCACCACGTCGTGGAGGCCGACCGCCAGGAAGACGGTGGAGAGCTCGTGGTAGCCGTCCGGGCGGAGGGGGCCCACCGACAGTGTCAGGTTGACCTTGCCCGGCGCCCGGACGGTGACCCCCGCCCGGCGGCCCGCTCCGGCCCGGTTCACGCCGTGCGAACCGGCTGTCCGGCGACGAACGGGTGGTCACGCTCGATCAGGCCGAGGCCGCCGGCGCCGCCGGGCGAGCCGAGGTCGTCGAAGAACTCGGTGTTCGCCCGGTGGTAGTCCTTCCAGTCCTCGGGCACGTCGTCCTCGTAGAAGATCGCCTCGACGGGGCAGACCGGTTCGCAGGCGCCGCAGTCGACGCATTCGTCCGGCTGGATGTACAGGGCCCGCTGACCCTCGTAGATGCAGTCGACGGGGCATTCCTCGATGCAGGCCTTGTCCTTGACGTCCACACAGGGCTGGGCGATGACGTAGGTCACGGGTGCTTCCTCCGGTCGGTATCAGTGTCGGTATCAGGGTCGGTGTCGGTGTCGTCGGCGGTGCTGTTGTCGGTGTGCGGTTGTCCGTGCGCGGCTCCCGCCGGGGCTCAGGCCCCGGACGAGTCGTCCTCCTCCTCCCGCCGCATCAGATCGGCGAGCTTGAACGCCTCCTCGATGAGCGTCTCGACGATCTTCGACTCGGGAACGGTCCTGACGACCTCGCCCTTGACGAAGATCTGCCCCTTGCCGTTGCCGGAGGCGACGCCGAGGTCCGCCTCCCTGGCCTCCCCGGGGCCGTTCACCACGCACCCCATGACGGCCACCCGCAGCGGGATGTCCATGCCCTCCAGCCCGGCCGTGACCTCCTCGGCCAGCTTGTAGACGTCCACCTGGGCGCGGCCGCAGGACGGGCAGGAGACGATCTCCAGGCCGCGCTGCTTGAGGTTCAGGGCCTCCAGGATCTGGAGACCGACCTTGACCTCCTCGGCGGGCGGCGCGCTCAGTGAGACGCGGATGGTGTCGCCGATGCCCTGGGAGAGCAGCGCGCCGAACGCGACGGCCGACTTGATGGTGCCCTGGAAGGCGGGGCCCGCCTCCGTCACACCGAGGTGCAGCGGGTAGTCGCACTGCGCCGCGAGCTGCTTGTACGCCTCGACCATGACGACGGGGTCGTTGTGCTTGACCGAGATCTTGATGTCCCTGAAGTCGTGCTCCTCGAACAGCGAGGCCTCCCAGAGCGCGCTCTCGACCAGCGCCTCCGGGGTGGCCCTGCCGTACTTCTTCAGGAGCCGGCGGTCGAGCGAGCCCGCGTTGACCCCGATGCGGACCGGAGTGCCGTGGTCCTTGGCGGCCCGCGCGATCTCGCGGACCTTGTCGTCGAACTGCTTGATGTTGCCCGGGTTGACGCGCACCGCCGCGCAGCCGGCCTCGATCGCGGCGAACACGTACTTCGGCTGGAAGTGGATGTCCGCGATCACCGGGATCTGCGACTTGCGCGCGATCGTCGCCAGGGCGTCGGCGTCGTCCTGGGTGGGGCAGGCGACCCGGACGATCTGGCAGCCGGACGCGGTGAGTTCGGCGATCTGCTGGAGCGTCGCGCCGATGTCGGAGGTACGGGTCGTGGTCATGGACTGGACCGAGACCGGGGCGTCGCCGCCCACCGGTACGGTCCCTACCTGGATCTGACGGCTGGTACGTCGTCGGGCCAGCCTCGGCGGTACCGTCGGCACTCCGAGAGCGACAGGCATGACAGGTCCCCAAGATGGTCGGCCGGTCCTGGCGGACCGGGCTGTGGCGGATGGCTGGGTGCTGTTGCGGGCCGCGGAAGCGGGGGAGAGGGGCGCCGGGGCGGGAGCGGGCGCGGCCCCGCCGACCGCCCGTCGGGGCGCCCGGTGTCAGCCGACGGCCAGGGAGACGGCGGCTGACCGACGGGTCTGCCACCCGGAGGGCAGGGCCTCCAGCAGCGCGTGGGCGAGCCGGCGGGGGGTGAGGCCGCCGGCCTCCAGGAGGTCGGCCCGCGAGCCGTGCTCCAGGAAGCGCTGCGGGATGCCGAAGACGTGCACCGGCAGGTCCGACCCGGCGTCGCTCAGCGCCTGGGCGACGCTCGCCCCCGCGCCGCCCACCCGGCCGCTGTCCTCGACCGTGGCGACCAGCAGGTGGCCGGTGGCGAGCGCGGTCAGTCCTGGCGGTACCGGCTTGATCCAGCGGGGGTCCACGACGGTGACGCCGACGCCCCGTTCGGCCAGCAGCCCGGCGGCGTCGAGGCAGGTGGCGGCCATCGCGCCGACGGCGACCAGGAGGATGTCCGGACGCTCGCCGCGGTGCAGGACGTCCAGTCCGGCGCGGACCTCCACGGCCGGGATGTCCGCTCCGCTGGAGCCCTTCGGGAAGCGCAGGGCGGTGGGGCCGTCGTCGCAGGCCACCGCCTCCCGCAGGGCGCGGCGCAGGGTGGCGGCGTCGCGCGGGGCGGCCAGCCGCAGGCCGGGCACCAGGTTCAGCAGCGACAGGTCCCACATGCCGTTGTGGGAGGGGCCGTCGTCGCCGGTCACCCCGGCCCGGTCCAGGACGAAGGTGACCGGGGCGCGGTGCAGGGCCACGTCCATCAGGAGCTGGTCGAAGGCCCGGTTGAGGAAGGTGGAGTACAGCGCGACGACCGGGTGCAGCCCGCCGAGGGCCAGTCCCGCGGCGGCGGTCACGGCGTGCTGTTCGGCGATGCCGACGTCGATGACGCGCTCGGGGTGGCGGCGGGCGAAGTCGCCGAGCCCGGTCGGGTCGAGCATGGCCGCGGTGACGGCGACCACGTCCGGCCGGTCGGCGGCGAGTTCGGCCAGCTCGCCGCCGAACACGGAGGTCCAGCTGGGGGTGCCCCCCGGGGCGCGGGCGGAGACGGCGCGCACGGCGTGGAAGCGGTCGGTGTCGTCCTGTTCGGCGGGGAGGTGGCCGCGGCCCTTCTCGGTGACGCAGTGCACCACCACGGGCCGGCGCAGGGCGACGGCCTCGCGCAGCGCCGCCTCCACGGCCTCGATGTCGTGGCCGTCCACCGGGCCGACGTAGCGGAGTCCCAGGCTCTCGAACAGGGTCTGCGGGGCGTCGCCCGCGCGCAGCTCGGCGAGGTGTCCGGCGACGGCGCCCGCGGTGGGGGCGTAGGAGCGGCCGTTGTCGTTGAGGACCATGACGACGGGGCGTTCGGGGGCGGCCGCGATGTTGTTGAGGGCCTCCCAGGCCATGCCCCCGGTGAGCGCGCCGTCGCCGAGCACGGCGACCACGGCGCGGTCGCCGCGCCCGAGCAGGGCGTTGGCGCGGGCGAGGCCGTCCGCCCAGGACAGCGAGGTCGAGGCGTGCGAGTTCTCGATGACGTCGTGCTCCGACTCGGCGCGGCTGGGGTAGCCCGACAGGCCGTCGGTGCGGCGGAGCGTGGCGAGGGCCGCGGTGCGGCCGGTGAGGATCTTGTGGACGTAGGCCTGGTGGCCGGTGTCCCAGAGGATCCGGTCGCGGGGGGAGTCGAAGACCCGGTGCAGGGCGATGGACAGTTCGACGACCCCGAGGTTGGGACCGAGGTGGCCGCCGTTGGCGGTGCAGGTGTCGACCAGCAGCCGCCGGATCTGCGGTGCCAGCGCGCGGGCCGCGGCCGGGGACAGGGCGCGCAGGTCCTCCGGCCCCCGGATCTCCTCCAGGCGTGGCATGGCACGGCCCTCCTTCTCCGGTGGCGGATTCATCGCACCCCACCGGGTGCGGGGGAGATCTCGCCGGCCAGCGGTGTCCGCGGGACGCGGCCGGTGACCGGGTCGGCCAGCCGTCCCGGCATGGAGAACACGACGTCCTCGGCGATGCCCCGCTGGAGCTCGGCCCCGTCGAAGCCGAGTGCGGCGAGCCGGGCGACGAGCCCGTCGACGAGGACCTCGGGGGCACTGGCCCCGGCGCTGACTCCGACCGACGACACGCCTTCCAGCCAGGCCGCCCTGAGGTGGTGCTCGTCGGGCACCAGATGGGCGGCGGCGCCGTGGTCGCGGGCCACCTCGACCATGCGCAGCGAGTTGCTGGAGTTGTGCGAGCCGACGATCAGGACCAGGTCGTGGTCGCGGGCGAGGTCCTTGACGGCGTTCTGCCGGTTCTGGCTGGCGTAGCAGATGTCGTCGCCGGGGGAGATCAGGTCGGTGAAGCGGGCGCGCAGGGCCTCGACGACGCGCTCGGTCTCGTCGAACGAGAGGGTGGTCTGGGTGAGCACGGCGACCGGGGCGTCGTCGGGCAGGCCGAGGCGCCGTACGTCGTCCTCGGTCTCGATGACGACGATCCGGTCCGGGGCCTCGCCGACGACGCCCTCGACCTCCTCGTGGCCCTCGTGCCCGACGAGCAGGACGGTGCGGCCGTCGCGGGCGAAGCGCACCGCCTCCTGGTGGACCTTGGAGACCAGCGGGCAGGTGGCGTCGATGACGTCGAGCTGCCGGCCGGCGGCGGCGGAGCGCACTCCGGGGGAGACGCCGTGCGCGGAGAAGACGCAGACCGCGCCGTGCGGGACCTCCTCCTCGCTGTCGACGAAGACCGCGCCGCGCTTCTCCAGCTCCGAGACGATGTGGTGGTTGTGCACGATCTCCTTGCGCACGTACACCGGCGCCCCGTACAGGTCCAGCGCCCGCTCGACGATGCCGATGGCGCGCCGCACGCCCGCGCAGAAGCCGCGCGGCTGGGCCAGGACGACGCTCCCCCCGCTCATGCCGCGTCACCCCCGGCCGGCGCGGGGACGGCGGAGGCCGTCCGGTGCGGGGTGCGGGCGTCCAGCCGCAGGCGCAGCCGGCGCGGGTGGTAGACGGTGGCCAGCGGGACCGGGCGGATGTCCATGCCGGGCTCGCAGGTGACCCGCCAGCGGCCGAGGATGGTGGCGAGCCCCAGGGCGGCCTCGGTGCGCGCGTAGAGGTCGCCGATGCACTTGCGGGCGCCGGTGCCGAACGGCACGTAGGCGTGGCGGGCGGCCGGCGCGATGCGGTCCGGGAGCCAGCGGTCGGGGTCGAACTCCGTGGGGTTGTCGAAGGCCTCCTCGTACTGGGCGACGGCGGCGGGGCTGAAGACGACGGTGGAGCCGGTGGGCAGCCGGCGGCCCGCGAGTTCGGTCGGGGCGGCGGTGCGGCGGGTGAACAGCCAGGCCGGCGGGTGCAGCCGCAGCGTCTCGGAGATGATCCGGTCGGTCAGGGAGAGGCTCGGCAGGTCGTCCCACCGGGGGGCGCGGCCGTCCAGGACGGTGTCGATCTCGTCGTAGAGCGCGGCCTCGATCTCCGGGTGCCGGGAGAGGAGGTAGAAGACCCAGGTGAGGGTGCCGGCGACGGTCTCGGTGCCGGCCGCCATGACGGTGATGACCTGGTCGTGGATCTCCCGGTCGCCGAGCCGGCCGCCGTCGTCGTCGCGGGAGGCGATCAGGGCGGCGAGCAGGTCGTCGCGCTCGGTGTCGGAGCTGCGGTAGTCGTCGATGAGCTGCTGGGTGGTCTCGTGCAGGAAGGCCAGGTTGCTCTTGTAGCGGCGCTGGGAGGGCAGCGGCAGCCGGCGGATCGCGGCCGGCAGGAACATCTGCCGGAACAGCCCGTTGAGCACGACGTCGAAGGACCGTTCCACCTTCGCCGCCAGCTCGGGGCTGACGGGTGTGGAGTACAGGGTGCGGCCGACCGTGCGCAGCGCCATGCCGTACATCTCCTGGAACGCGTCGACGACCATGCCGTCCTGCCAGCGCGACGCGGTGTGCTCGATCTCGGCGTGCATGGCCTCGGCGTACCGCTTCAGCTGGCCGCGGGTGAACGCCGACTGCATCAGCCGGCGCTGGCGGCGGTGGTCGGCGAACGGGCAGGTGACCAGCCCGTTGCCGGCGATGTCCCGGGCGCGGTCGTAGAAGACGCCGCCCTTGTCGAAGAGGCGGTCGTTGGTCAGGACGTGCCGCAGCAGTTCGGGGTGGGTCGGAACGTAGGCCGTGGTGGGGCCGATCCTGATCTCGACCAGATCGCCGTGGGCCGACAGCGAGGTCATGAAGTTCACCGGGTGACGCATCATCTGGACGGCGTGTCCCACGACGGGGAGCGCCCCGGGCGCCGCTCCCGCCGTGAACGTGCTCTGCTCGGTCATTCGGTTTCCAACTTCCCGTCTGTACTGGTCTGTTGACAGGTGCTCCGGTCCGTTGGCAGCGGTGCCGCCGCGACGGTCGGGCGCGGGTGCGGGTGGCCGGCGTGCGCGCGGCACTAGTGGGTGCTGCTGCCGAGCTCCTCCAGGTAGCCCTGTGCGCCGGCGGCGAGCGCGAACTCGGCGTCGTAGCGGCCCGAGGAGCGGTGCCAGTCGTAGGAGCCGCGGATCACGGTGCGCACGGCGTCGTGGCGGTAGCGCTCCACTGCCTCGCGCTCGGCCCCGTCGAGCCGGTAGATGTCGCAGACCCGCGACAGGCAGGACTCCAGCAGCAGGTACTGCTCCAGACGGGCGCGCACCTCGCCCTGGATGTGGGCGATGCTGCGGTCCTTGGACCAGCCGTGCTCCCGGCGCAGGATCATGACCATGTTGTTCTGCTCGCCGCGGGCCTCCTCCTTCTCCAGCGAGGCGATGTCGTTGAGCAGCAGATTGACATCGACGGCGATCTGGAGCACGGCGGAGAGCACGGCGCTGTCGAAGACCCGGTGCGGCACCTCGAAGCGGCCCGCGCGCTCGGCGAGGTCGACCGTCGGCTGCACCCCGATGGTCTGCCGGCGCACCGCCAGGTACTGGGCCGCGGAGTCGTACGGAGTGTTCCCGGAGCGGCTCAGCGCCTCGTCGACGTAGCCGGTGAAGTAGTTGCGCCAGTGCCGGGAGCTGCGCGCGCACCAGGCGGGGGTCATGCCCTCGCTGGTGCGCCGCCAGATGTCGGCGAAGCCGTGGGCGATCGGCGGCGCGGTGTCGGGCAGGGGGCCGTCCAGCGCCGCCGCGACCGCGTCGGTGAGCTGTTTGCTCTCCTCGGGACTCTCGCCGCGCGGCCCGTCGAAGAGGTCGTCGAAGAGGAAGAACCACGACATCAGGTCGACGCCGAGATCCAGGTCGTCGCCGGTGGCGTGCGGATAGAAGCGGGAGGCCAGGTCGGCGTAGCCGCCCCGCAGATGACGGGTGGCGGCCTCCTCGGAGTTGATCAGCCCGAGCGACCGCGGCCAGGCGAGCTGCTCGGCGTCGGCCCGTGCGTGATCCGGGCTCTGTCGGCCCGGCAGGGGTATGTGGAAATCGACGTCCTGGGGCATGGGTAGTCCTCGGAAGTGGGTGGTGGAGGGCAGCGGGCATGGCGGTGCCCTGGCGGGGGTGCTGCGCTGATCCGGGAGCGGGGAGGCGGAACGGGGCGTACGGGTACGGGGCGGGCCGGGTCTCACACCTCGCGGTCGACGACGAACCGTCCGAGCGCGAGGAGTTCGTCCCGGGCGCGGGCGTCCAGCTCGGCACCGCGCAGCGCGTCCTCGGCCAGCGACAGTCGGCGGGCGGCCTCGGCGAGCGCCCAGGCCCGGCCGCCGGCCTCCTCGATCAGGCCGGCCACGCGCCGCAGTTCCTCCTCCTCGGGGTCGCCGGGGGCGGCGAGCCAGGCGGCCAGCTCGTCGTTGAGCGGGCCGTCCTGGTTCAGGGCGTGGCTCACCGGCAGGGACTTCTTGCGGGAGCGCAGATCGGAGTGGACCGACTTGCCGGTGACGGCCGGGTCGCCCCAGATGCCGAGGACGTCGTCGACGAGCTGGAAGGCGAGGCCGACCTGGTCGCCGTAGAGCGCCAGCGCGTCCACCGTCGCCTCCGGTGCCCCGGCGAGGACGGCGCCGATCGCGGCGCTCGCCGAGAGCAGCGCGCCGGTCTTGCCGGCGGCCATGTCGACGCACTCCGCCACCGTGACGTGCGAGCGCTGTTCGAAGGACAGGTCCTGGACCTGGCCGCGGATCAGGTGCCGGGTGGTGCGCGCCAGCAGCCGGGCGGCGGGCGCCGCCGTCGGCAGCCCGGTGTCCAGCAGCACCTCCTGGGCCAGCGCCAGCATCGCGTCACCGGTCAGGATGGCACTGGAGGGCCCCCACAGCTTCCACACCGTGCGCCGGTGGCGGCGCTCCTCGTCGCCGTCCATCAGGTCGTCGTGCACCAGCGAGAAGTTGTGCACCAGCTCCACGGCGACGGCGCCGGGCAGGGCCACCGCCGCCGGCGCGCCCACCGCCTCGGCCGACAGCAGCGCGAGCGCGGGCCGTACGGCCTTGCCGGCGTCGGCGTCGGCGGGCAGGCCTTCGGCGGTGATCCAGCCGAAGTGGTAGGCCGCCTGGTGGCGCGAGTGCCGGTCGAGCCGGTCGACGGCGGCGCGCAGCGCCGGGGTGATCGTGGCCCGGCTGTGGCCGAGGCAGGCGGGTGCGCCGCTCATGAGTGCCTCCCGACGACGGGACCGCCGCGCCCGTTCACGGGGCGACCTTCGCGCGCCAGGGGGCGGTCGGGTCGTCGAAGATGCTGACGACCTGGCGCATGATGCGCCGTTCGGCCGGGTCGAAGGCCTGCTTGGCGTGGATGGTGCCGAGCTGGTCCCACACGACGATGTCCCCGGGCTGCCAGGTGTGGGCGTAGGTGTACTGCGGCCTGCCCGCGTGCGACAGCAGTTCGTCGAGCAGCCTGCGGCTGTCGTCGGGGGCGAGGTCCACGATCCGCTTGGTGTTCAGCGTGCTGACGTAGACCGACTGGCGGCCGGTGCGCGGGTTGCGGGCGATCAGCGGGTGGACGGTGGAGGTGCCGTCCTCGGGCTGGATCCGTCCGGTGCTCTCGCCGAGCGACACCTCGCCCTGGAGCTCCTCCTCGATGGTCTCCTCGTACCCGGTGCGCAGGGCGTGGCGGACCCGGTAGGAGTGCAGGCGCCGGCGCTCCTCGGGCGGGAGCGACTCGTACAGGGCGTACATGTCGGTGAAGAGGGTCTCGCCGCCGCCGGAGGACGGCACTTCCAGGGCCTCCAGGAAGCCGACCTGGGAGACCCGGGGGCGGAAGGAGTAGTCGGTGTGCCAGTCCATCCACTCGGCGTCGCCGACACCGATCCTGCGGCCGTCCTCCACCAGGTTGGAGACGATCAGGATCTCGTTGTGGTCGGGGTGGGCGCCGCTGGTCAGACCGGTCTTCGGGATGTGCCCGAAGCGGCGGCCGAAGGCCAGGAACTCCTCGTGGGAGGGGGTCCGGTGGCCGCGCAGGACGAGGACGAGGTGCGCGTCGACGGCTGCCCGGAGCTCCTCCAGCTGGGTTCTGTCCATGTCTCCGGTGACCTGGGCGCCGTGTACGACGGCGCCGAGAGCGGCGCCGGGTATGGGCGTGACGTCCATGGGTGTTGCCGCCTTTCGCAGGGGGATGGGGGTGGTCAGCGCAGGTCGAGGCCGGCGAGGTCGCCCGCCTCGCGCCAGCGCCTGAGGATGTTCACGAACTCCACCGAGCCGCCGCCGTAGCTGGAGTTGAGCAGCGGCATGCCGCCCGGGTCGCCCTCGTTGTTGTAGAGGCCCGGCGTGCAGCTCTCCAGGAAGCCGAGGTCGCTGGAGGCGAGCCGGAGGATCTCCTCGACCCATTCCTTCTCGCCGGTCTCGGAGGCCTCCACGACCCGGTGGCCGCGCTCCTCCACGCACTTGACGATGTGCGCGAGGTGCCGGGTCTGCTCGCCCAGCATGTAGGCGATGTTGACGTGCCGGCCGGCCTGGATCTTGGACAGGACGAAGCAGTTGGGGAAGCCGTTCACCTGGAGTCCGTGCAGGGTGCGCGCCCCGTCCGCCCACTTCTCGGACAGCTTCACGCCGCCGCGGCCGACGATGTCGTAGCCCGCGCGGTCGGTGTACGGGACGGCGAACTCGTGCTCGTAGCCGGTGGCGAAGACCAGGCAGTCGACCGGGTACTCCCGGCCGTTCGCGACCACTCCGGCCGGGGTGAGCCGTTCCACGCCCTGCCCCTGGGTGTCGACCAGGGTCACGTTGGGCCGGTTGAAGGTCTGGAGGTATCCGTCGTGGAAACAGGGCCGCTTGCAGTACACGCGGTAGTACGGCTTGAGGGCGGCGGCGGTCGCCGGGTCGGTGACGACGCTGTCGATGCGGGCGCGCAGCTCCTCCATCTTGAGGAAGTCCGCGCGTTCGGCCGCGAGTGCCCGCTCCCTGGGATCGCCCCCGGTGTCGCCGGTGGGCAGGATCGCCGCGGCCAGCTTGGCCGTGGTCTGGGTCCAGCGGTCCTGGACCAGGTCCTCGTCCTGCGGGACGCCGGAGGTCAGCGCGTGGAAGTTCTCCATCCGGCGCTGCTGCCAGCCCGGTTCGAGGCCGTCCGCCCAGCCGGCCGGGGTGGGCCGGTTGCCGCGGACGTCGACGGTGGCCGGGGTGCGCTGGAAGAGGACGAGCTGCTCGGCCCACTCGGCGAGGTGCGGAGCGAGCTGGATGGTCGTCGAGCCGGTGCCGATGACGCCGACCCTCTTGTCCTTCAGCCCGGTCAGCCCGCCCGTGCTGTCGCCGCCGGTGTAGTCGAAGTCCCAGCGGCCGGCGTGGAAGGCGTGCCCGGCGAACGTCTCCAGGCCCGGCAGCCCGGGGAGCTTGGGGCGGTGCATCAGACCGATCGACATGGCCACGTACCGGGCCCGGATCAGGTCCCCGCGGTCGGTGCTCACCAGCCACCTCCCGGCGGCCTCGTCCCAGCGCAGCCCGGTGACGGAGGTCTGGAAGAGGGCGTCGCGGTAGAGGTCGTACTTGTGGGCGATCCGCTGGAGGTGGGCGAAGATCTCGGGCCCGGTGGAGTACTTCTCGGTGGGCGTCGTGCCGACCTCTTCGAGCAGCGGCATGTAGATGTAGCTCTCGACGTCGCACCGGACGCCGGGGAAGCGGTTCCAGTACCAGGTGCCGCCGACGTCGCCGGCCTCGTCGATCAGCCGGATGCGCTCCAGGCCACTCTCCGTGCGCAGGTGGGCGCCGGCCAGCAGGCCGCCGATGCCGGCGCCGACGACGGCGACGTCCACCTCGTCGGTGAGCGGCTCGCGCTCCCGCCGCTCGGTGTACGGGTCCCGCGCGTAGCGGCCGAAGTCACCGCGGGCGAACTGGTAGGTGCGGCCGACGTTGCGCTTGTCCCGTTCCTGCCGGTACTTCTCCCTCACCGCCTCCAGGTCGATGGCCGGTGTTCCGTCGGTGCGGTCGTCACTGTCGTTGCGGTCGTCGCTGTCGGTGCGGGCCACAGTTCCTCCTCGGGGGAAGGGGGCGGATGGGAAACATGACGCCAGACGTCGTCGAACTGGTCGCGCAGCCGCAGGGGGGAGTCGGAGTTGCTGAAGAGGTAGAAGCGGTCGGAGTCGAGGGCCTCCCAGACGAGTTCGGCGACGTCCTCGGCGCTCACCGAGGTGTCTCCGCCCGCGCCGCGCGGGGCCGTCAGGCCCTGGACCATGGGGGTGTCGACCCGGCCGGGACAGAGCACGGACACCCGCACTCCGGTGCCCCGCAGATCGGCGCGCAGACTGCGGGCGACGGCGAGGTCGGCGTGCTTGGAGGCGGCGTAGGCGGCGCTGCCGGCGCCGACGACGAAGGCGGACATCGAGGCGGTGTGGATCAGGTGGGCGGGCCGGCCGCGCTCCAGCAGCCGGGGGACGAAGGCGCGGGCCACCAGGACGTGCGCCCAGTGGTTCACCTCGAAGACCTGGCGCATCCGCTCCAGCGGCACCTCCCACAGGGGTTGACCGACGGGGCCGAGGGCCCCGGCGTTGTTGCACACCACGTCGATGTCGCCGAGCAGGCCGAACGCCGTGTCCGCGAGCCGTTCGACGGCGTCCGGGTCGGTCAGGTCGGCGGTCACCGCGGTGACCCGGGCGCCCTGGGCGGCGAGTTCGGCGGCCCGGCGGTGCAGGGCGTCGCCCGCGACGTCCGCCATGACCACGTCGGCGCCGGCCCGCGCGAAGCGGGCGCTGAGGGCGAGGCCGATGCCGCTGGCCGCGCCGGTCACCACGGCTGTCCTTGTCCGTAACTGCACTTGGCTGTCTCCGCTTCTGTGCGCGGGCACGCCGAAGAACGGCGCGCCGTTGCCAACGAGAAGGTCTGGATCAGGTCGCGCCGTTCGAAGGGGGTGGACGTCAGCGGGGGTCGGGGAGCTTCAGGCTGATCACGAGGACGGTCACCGAGAGGCACGTCAGCAGACCGAGGACGAGCACGGCCGCGGACACCGTCGACAGCCAGTCGGCCAGGGAGATGTAGAGGGTCCCGCCGACGGTCGCGCCCAGCGCGGTCGCCATCTGCTGGCTGGTCACCAGCACACCGCTGCCCATGCCGGCCTGCGCGGGCGGTACGTCGGCGAGGATCAGCCGGAACAGCGTCGGGCCGACCAGTGCCGCGCCCGCGCCGAAGAGGGCGATCCCGACGAGCACGAGCACCAGGGAGGGATGCGGCCAGCCCACCCGGATCACCAGCGCCAGCAGCAGCAGGCCCAGGGCCTGGACGAGGGCGCCCAGGGTGACGATCCGGGCGCCCAGGGCCGCCGCGATCTTCGGGGTGAACATCGCCACCGCGAAGAACGCCACGGCGAACGGTGCCAGCGCCCCGCCGGAGGCGAGCCCGTCGAAGCCGAAGTGCCCCTGCGCGATCAGCGCGTAGACGAACAGGAAGGCGCCGAAGCCGGCCGAGAACGGGACCACTGCCGCCAGCCCCCTGCGCATCCCCTGGTGGGACAGCACCGAGGGGGACAGCAGTGGTGAGCCGCCCCGCGCCTCCAGCCCGCGTTCGGTCCTGGCCAGTGCCAGCGCGCCCGCCGCGGCGACCGCGAGCAGCGACCACAGCCACAGCGGCCAGCCCAGGTCGGGGCCGGCCACGACCAGGGTCAGGACGCAGAGCATGGTGACACCGAACAGCACGGTGCCCACCGGGTCGAAGCCCGGCTTCGTGTCGGCCCTGGTCGCGGGGACGCGCCGGACGGCCAGCAGCGCGGCCACCCCGATCGGCACGTTGATCGCGAAGACCGACCGCCAGCCCATCCCGGCGACGTCCAGCGAGACCAGCAACCCGCCCAGGATCTGCCCGACGACCATGCCCAGGGCCGCGGTCACGCCGTACATGCCGATCGCGCGGGCGCGGGCCTGGCCCTCGGTGGCGGCCTGGATCGTCGCCAGCACCTGGGGGACGAGCATGGCGGCGGCGGCGCCCTGCAACAGCCGGGCCACGACCAGGAACTCGATGGTCGGGGCGAGTCCGCACAGCGCCGAGGTGAGGGTGAACGCCGCGAGCCCGTAGGCGTACAGGCGCCGGCGGCCGAAGGCGTCGCCCAGCCGTCCGCCCAGCACCAGGCCGAGGGCGTAGGTGAGGCCGTAGCCGGACACCACCAGCTCCAGTGCGGCGGGGCCGCCGTGGAGGTCGTCACTGATCGGGGTCAGCGCCACGTTGACGATGGACGCGTCCACGATGGACAGGGCGTATCCGGTGAGCACCACCACGAGGGCGATGCCACCGAGCCCCGCGGCGGCCGGCTTCGTGCCGGCCGGGGGCTTCGGTGCCGCGTCGGGCTCCTTCAGCGGGGGGAGTCCCTCGCGATTCGTCATGTGCTGCCTACCAGGGCTTCTGTGGAACGGACGGTCGGAGCGGGTGCGGGAGCACCCGCGTCACTCGGTGGTGGTGGGGGTGCCGGTGATCTTCGACATGATCCCCTTGGAGTGGTCCTTCGCGGACTCCGGCCAGGGAGTCAGGGCGTTGAACCCGCGGTGCGAGGACGCGGGCTGGATGCGGGTGTCCATCGACATCCGCATGCCGGCCGGGTCCACCGAGACGTTGGGGACGGACTTGTGACACATGAAGGCGTGGAAGAGGAGCACGTCGCCCGGTTCCATGGGCGAGATCAGCAACTCCTCGTCCGCGCCGAGCTCCTCCGCCGGGATGCCGCGCACGGGGTGTCCGAAGCGGCGGAAGTTCTCGGTGACGACGTGCTCGCGCGGGCCCTGCCGGTGGCTCCCGTCGGCGACGGCGACGCCGCCGGTGCCGGTGGGCGTCGGGAGCAGCGGCAGCCAGGCGGTGCGGAAGTCCTTGTTCGGGCCGATGTAGAAGCCGTCCTGGTGCAGCGGCGTCAGGAAGTCCGGCTCCGCGGAGTCGGGGGCGGAGGGGTAGTAGCGGATCGTCGTCGACCTGAAGACGAAGACGGGCTCGCCGAAGACCTTCTCCCAGACCTTGAGGGTCGAGGGGTGGTTCCACAGGTCGTCGTACCTGACGTGGTCGTGCATCGCGACCTCGTCGACCGCCTCGTAGGAGTCGATGGTGAGGGTGTCGAGCGTGGTGCCGGGGGCGGCGTGGCCGAGTGCGATCAGGCCTCCGAGCATCTGCTCGGCGGCGGTGCGCACGAGTTCGCGGTCCAGGGCGCCGCGGAGGTAGACGTAGCCGTGCTCGTCGTAGAACCGGTCCAGGGCCTCACGGTCGTCGAGCAGGGGCGTGCAGTCGACGTAGGGGCGGAAAGTGTCCGTCATGGTTCCTTGTCCTCGTGACGTCCGGGCATGGGGGAAGGAGCGTCAGGTCACGGTGGAGCGGCGGGCCGGGGGAGTCCGGCCACGCGGGTCCCGCTGGTCCGCCACGCCGCCGGGAGGCGACCGGCGGGTGCCGGTCCGGCCCTGCGGCGGGTGCCGCCCGTGACGGTGAACGGCCGTGCGCTCGCTCGTGCGATGCCGCTCAGAAGGTGACGGGGATCTCGTCGAACCCGCCGGTGATCCGGTGCTCCTGCCAGCGCAGCGACTCCTCGGGTACCGCGAGCCGCAGGTCGGGCAGCTTCTGGAACAGCCGCTCGAACACCGCGGTCAGCTCGATCCGGGCCAGGGTGCGGCCGACGCAGTGCCGGGCGCCGCGCCCGAACGCCATGTGCGACTTGGGCTTGACCCGGGTCAGGTCGAACGCGTCGCCGTCGGGGAACGCCCGGCTGTCGTAGTTGGCCGCGCCGATGGCCAGCAGGACCACGTCTCCGGTCCGGATCACGGTCTCGCCGACGGTGATGTCGCCGTGCGCGTAGCGGGGGATCAGCGCGTTGGATCCCTTGCCGCCGACGGCCAGGCGCAGGATCTCCTCGACCGCGGCCGGCGCGAGTCCCGGATTCTCGGTCAGCATGGCGCGCTGGACCGGATTGCGCAGCAGCAGCAGGGTGCCCAGGTCGATACGGACAATGGTGGTTTCGTAGCCGAACAGCAATACCGCGCAGCCCAGGTCCGCGATGTACGCATCGGACAGCGTGCCGCCGTTCTCGGCGATGAGCTCGGACAGGATGTCGTCGCCCGGCTCCTTCCGCTTTCGTACCACCAGTTCCGTGATGTAGCCGACGACCTGTTGGAAGGTGTTCGCCGAGTGCTGGTCGTCACTCTGGTCGAATGTGCCTCGCGCCCATTGTCCGAAGAGTTCCCGGTCGGCCAGCGGAACGCCGAGCAGATCGCAGACCACCATGGTCGGCAGCGGAAAGGACAGCGCGCGGTGCAGGTCGACCGGCGCGGCGCCGGCGGCCAGCCGGTCGAGCAGTTCGTCCACGTGGTGCTCGATCCGGGTCTTCATCAGACGCATTCGGCGGGTGGAGAACCGGGGTACGAGCAGGTCGCGCATCTGCGCGTGCCGGGCGGGCTCGGTGTTGTGGTCGTCCCCGGCCATGAGGGCGACCATGGTGCTCCGGGCCGTGTTCTCGACCGACGGCTCGGGGTTGGGGTTGCTGAGACGGAGTCGGCGGTCGGCGAGGAGCTTCCGTACCTCGTTGTAACGGGTGACCAGCCAGGCGTCTTCACCGGCGGTCCGCACCCTGGCGACCGGCCCCTCCTGTTGCAGTGCGCGCATCTGCGGCGCGATGCCGATAGTGGACGGGTTATCGAATGGTAATCGCGGAAGTACCGTCATGTAATCATGGTCACTTGCGTCACGATGGGCCGTCAAGCCCTACCCGGTCATTCTCGTCAGTTGAGACAACCGGGTTTGTCCGGCCCGGGACCGGAGAAGTGGGCGGGATCTCTTCGGCATCGTCGGCCTGGCCCGGATTGCCGGTGCCATCCCGATATCCCCCACCGGCGACGTTCGGTGGCAAAGGCGATGCGTACGCGAAGTGACGGACGGGTGCGCCGAGTCGGCGCGGTCCGTTCACCGCTCTGCCCGGGTGTCGGCACGGCGAGGGCCGGCCCCGCCGATGGCGGGAAACAGACGGCCGCGGGCACGGGAGCCCCGCCGCCCCCGTGGTTCCCGGCCGACCGCGGGGCTGCGGCCCCGCGCGGCTCCTCGCCGTGCCGAGCTCAGCGGAGCGTCACGCCGTCGCGCCCCCGACCAGCAGGGTCGTGTCGATCAGGCGGTTGGAGAAGCCCCACTCGTTGTCGTACCAGCCGAAGACGTGCACGTGGCGCCCCTCGATGACCTGCGTGAGCAGGGAGTCGAGGATGCAGGACGCCGGGTCCCTGACGATGTCCGCCGAGACGACCGGGTCCGCGGTGTAGCGCAGGATCCGCGCGAGCTCGCCGTCGGCCGCCTTGCGGAACAGCGAGTTGACCTCCTCGGCCGTCGTCTCGCGGCCCACCCGGACGGTCAGGTCGGTCAGCGAGCCGACGGGGACGGGAACCCGCACCGAGAACCCGTCGAGCTTGCCCTGGAGGTTCGGGAGCACGAGGCCGATCGCGCTGGCGGCATTGGTGGTGGTCGGGATGGTGCTGAGGTTGGCCGCACGGGCGCGCCGGGCGTCGGGGTGCGGGCCGTCCTGGAGGTTCTGGTCCTGGGTGTAGGCGTGGATCGTGGTCATGGTGCCGACCTCGATGCCGAGCGCGTCGTCGAGCACCTTGACCATCGGGGCCAGACAGTTCGTCGTGCACGAGGCGTTGGAGACGATGGTGTGCTGCTCGGGGTCGTAGAGGTCGTCGTTGACCCCCATGACGAGGGTGAGGTCCGCGTTCTTCGCCGCGGCGGAGACGACCACCTTCGAGGCCCCGGCGTCGATGTGCGCCCGGGCCTTGGCGGCGTCGTTGAACACGCCGGTCGACTCGATGACGACGTCGACTCCGAGGCGGCGCCAGGGCAGCTGCGCCGGGTCGCGCTCGCTGAGGACCTCGACCACGGTGTCCCCGACCCTGATCGACGATCCCTCCGCCACGACCTGCTGCTGCAGCGGCCCGTACACGCTGTCGTACTTCAGGAGGTTCGCCAGGGCCTGCGCGCTGGTCAGGTCGTTGACCGCGGCCACCCGGATGTCCGCGTCGGAAGCGAGCAGGGCACGGAAGAAGCTACGGCCGATGCGGCCAAAGCCGTTGATTCCCACAGTGATTGTCATGATTCCCGTCCTGATTGTTGGGAGCCTCGCAGCACTGGCTGCGCGGAGTGTCGCGCTCCTGGGCGGCGATCCACTCGTCACGCAAAAGGATATCGCCGATTACGCCGGCGGGTACACCGGGCCTTCCCCCGTGGGGTATCGATCTCCCGCGGACGGGCCGACCGGGCCGAACTGCTCAAGGCCTGCCAGGCCACGATGGTGACGGTCCGTCAGAAAATCGCCCCGGCGTCGCCCCGTGGACGGGTGGCCGCGTCCCGGGCGATCCGACGCGGTCGCACGTGTGTGGTGCGGCCGGTTCGTCGCCGGGGCCGACGGGCGAGACCGGGTGGGACCGGGCGGCCGGCGTGGCCGGCGTGGCCGGTATTGGCCGGTTCGCGGCGGTGGTCTGCGTGTCGGGGCGGCGGCGGGCGCCGCGGTTCTCTATCGTCCGTCCGGAACCGCCCAGTCCGAGGACTCCGTTGCGTGTACAGCCGATCCGACCCGTGGGAGAGTGCGATGCCCGGCCCAGAGCAGACCGTCCCGGAGCCGACCGTCGAGGCCGGTGAGCGGCGGACCCGGGAGCAGCGGACCGGTGAGCAGCGGACCGGTGAGCAGCGGACCGGTGAGCGGCGGACCGGGGAGAGCGCCGACGTCATCGTGGTCGGCGCCGGGCCGGCCGGCTCCACCGCCGCCGCCCACCTCGCCCGGACCGGGCTGGACGTCCTGCTGCTGGAGAAGTCCGCCTTCCCGCGCGAGAAGGTCTGCGGGGACGGCCTCACTCCGCGTGCCGTCAAGCAGTTGACCGACCTCGGCATCGACGTCACCGAGGAGGCCGGCTGGCTGCACAACCAGGGCCTGCGGCTGATCTCCGGGCGCCGCTCGCTGGAGTTCGACTGGCCCGAGCTCTCCGCCTACCCCGGGTACGGGCTGGTGCGGCGCCGCGCCGACTTCGACGAACTGCTCGCCCGCAAGGCCGCCTCGGTGGGGGCCAGGCTGGTCGAACGCGCCAATGTGACGGGCCCGTTGCTGGACGAGCGGACCGGCCGGATCACCGGTGTGACCGCCAGGCTGGGGGAGGAGCGCCGGCCCGTCACCTACCGGGCCCCGGTCGTGGTCGCCGCCGACGGCAACTCCACCCGGCTGTCGGTGGCGATGAAGCGCTACCGCCGCACCGACCGGGCGATGGGCGTCGCGTACCGGACGTACTTCACCACCCCGCGCCACGAGGACCGCTACCTGGAGGCCTGGCTCGACCTGCGCGACCCCGGCGACCCGGCCGGGCGCCTGCTGCCCGGCTACGCCTGGGTGTTCGGCATGGGCGACGGCACCGCCAACGTCGGCCTCGGGGTCCTCGACACCGCCAGGACCGAGGTGGACTGGCGGGAGCTGCTGCGCCGCTGGTGCGACGGCCTGCCGCCGGAGTACGGCTACACCCCCGACGGGGTCACCGAGCCGATCCGCGGCGCCGCCCTGCCGATGGGCCTCAACCGCCGGCCGCACTACGCCGACGGCCTGCTGCTGGTCGGTGACGCGGGCGGCACGGTCAGCCCTGGCACCGGTGAGGGCATCGCCTACGCGATGGAGTCCGGGCGCTACGCCGCCGAGACCATCGTCCAGGCGCTCGCCCGCCGCACCGACCGCGGCCGCGAACTCGCCCTGCGCGCCTATCCGCAGGCGCTGCGCTCCGCCTACGCGGGCTACTTCGCGCTCGGGCGCCTCGCCGCCGACCTGCTGGGGCGGCCGCGGCTGCTCGGCGCGGCCGGTGCCGCCGGGCTCGGCCACCCGGCGCTGCTGAAGGTGGCGTTCCGGCTGATGGTCAACCTGACCGAGCCGAACTCCAAGGACGCCCTGGACCGGCTGCTCCACCTGCTCGGGCGGGTCGCCCCCGGGAAGTGACGCCCGCCCCGGAGGCGGCGAGGCGCACCGGACCGTTCATCCTGACGGGTGGGCGGTCCCGGCGTCCCGGATACGGCCGAATCCGACGAGTCGAACATGCGGTTGCATGGATCATGTTGACGAATGATCAGATGATCCGATTGCCTGGTGTCGAACCAGCCACAGAGGGTGAGCACAGCACCCCTCCGTGGCTCTTCCCCTGACCGCTGACCCGTTCGACGGAGACACCGTGCGCCTTCGCCTTCGCCTGCTCGTCGCGCCGCTTGCCGCGGCCGCCGCCCTCACCGCCGTCTGCGCCCCCGCCGCGAGCGCGGCCCCGGCGGCCACCCCCTCCGACCAGTGCTCCGCCGCCTTCCGCCACGACGACGCCCGCCTCGGCCCCGCGGACCTCCCGACCACGGGACCGGTCGGCCGCCAGCTCGCCGGCTACCAGCGCACCGGCGGCGCGAGCGACCAGGCCTTCCTGGGCCAGTACTACGACCCGGCCGGCAACGGCGGCAAGGGCGGCTGGATATACCCGCCCTCCGACGGCTACGTCACCCTGCCCGACGGCAGCCCGATCGAGTTCGACCTCACGCTCTACCCGAACCAGAACATCGACCGCTACGGCAGCGAGTACGGCGCCTTCCTCGCCCCCGAGGGCCTGCCCTACGCCAACCGCGCCATCCCGCCGCAGAGCCTGGACGGCAACCCGCCGGCCGCCTGCAACTACCACGACTACAAGGTGGTCAAGGCCTTCACGGTGCACGCCGGCCCGATCGCGCCGTGGTTCAACCAGCCCGGCTGGGGCCTCCAGTACCAGCTCGACGGCGCCCTGCTGCCCGGCGGCCCGGCCAAGCTGAACGTGCTCTGGCTGGTGGAGAACGGCTACCTGTCCCGGATCTGACCCGGCTCCGCCCGGTGCCGCACCAGGCGCCCGCCACGGATATTCGCTGGCGGGCGCCTGGGGGCCGGGGATAGGAAGGCCGGATGACCATCAGCGATGCCGGCACCGACCGACGCGTCTTCCGCCCCACCGTCCTCGACCTCGGCGACGTCCTGCTGCGCCCGTGGGGACGCGCCCTCGACCTGCCCGGCGGCGTGGTGCCCGCCCTGGTCGCCGCCGCGGCCGACCCGGCCGTCGCCCGCTGGAGCCCGCTCGGCACCGGCGGCCGGGTCGTCCCCGAGACCTACCTCGACCGCTGCGACGAGCACTGGGCCGACGGCACCGCGGCCTCCTTCGCCGTCACCGACGCCGCAGACGGCAGCCTGTGCGGCAACGCCTACCTGGGGTGGACCAACCGGGACGACGGCATCGCCATGGTCGGCTACTGGCTGCTCGCCGCCGCTCGCGGCCGGGGCCTGGCCACCAGGGCCGCCGCCGCCGTCACCCGCTGGGGCGTGGAGCAGGCCGGCGTCCGCCGCGTCGAGCTCTACCACGCCGTCGCCAACGAGGACTCCTGCCGGGTCGCGGAGCGGGCCGGCTTCCCGTACGAGGGCACCCTGCGCGGCTCCTACACCTACGGCGGGGGCGACTACGTGGACGAGCACCTGCACGCCCGGCTGGCCTCGGGCCCGTTCCCGGACTCCTCGGGCCCGTTCCCGGACTCCTCGGGCCCGTTCCCGGACTCCTCGGGCCCGTTCCCGGACTCCTCGGGCCCGTTCACGGACTGAGGGCCGGACCCGGCCCGTGGGGCGGGGATCAGCCCCAGACCGTACCGCCGTGGACCCCGTACGCGGCGGTGGCGCCCTCGGCGAACCGCTGCTCCTGCGTGGCCGTCAGCCTGCGGACCACCAGGACGGCGAGGACCGCGGCCGCCACCATCGCCAGGTCGGAGGCGATCAGCCAGGCGACGCCCTGCTGGTATGTGTCCGGGTACTCCGCCGAATCGGTGTACACGGTGCCGATTCGGGCGAGCGCCCCGGCCCCCAGAGAGGCCCCCCACCAGAGGGTGAGCAGGGTCTGCGGGAGCCGCGGACGCACTCCGGAGCCGTCCGGCCGGGCGCCGGCCTGCCAGATGTCGCCCGCGATCTGCCGGGGGATCCAGAGGTTGGCGATGGGGAGGAACCAGGCGCCGATCGCGAAGCCGCGTCGGAGCCGGTGCCCGTGCGGGTCGAGGATCTCGGCGTTCACCCGGACCCGGTGGAACCAGACGATGAAGGCGACCACCGAAGCCACCAGGGTCACCACCTGGAGCGTGCCGACGTTCTTGTGCAGCGCGTACGCGTCCAGCACTGCGGACCCGTCGACCAGCCTCAGGTCGACGTCCGCGGCGAACGTGCCGACCTCCCCGTAGAGGTTGACGGATGTGCCGAGCGAGACCAGCGACACGGCGCCGCTCACGGCGAGCATGACGGTGGCGGCGATGGCGCTCGATCTCGGCGAGCGGTACACGGCGGGGGAAGGCATCGGGGCGGGACTCCTGGACTGGACCAATGGGACGGAGCGACACCCTAGGGCCAGCGGATCATGGCTGACCAGTGTGTTTCGCGGTCCCGGAGGTGAACCCGCGAGGGGCGGCGGGCGATTCGGTGGATACCCGGCGGGCACCGGCGCGCGGCCGCCGTCCCGGCGCGGACCCGGGCCCCGCGCCGGTACGGCGGCCCACGCTCCGGACCGGCGGAGCCGCAGGCTGCGCGCGCGGCCGGGGAGCGGCCTAACCTGGAAGGGCGCGTTCGATGCGGCGCCCGCGAACGGAAGCGGTGGCCATGACGGTGATCTCGGCGGCTCTCTTCGGTACCGACTGGTGGCAGCCCGCGCTGCCCGGCGGTGCCGAGCTGCTGCGCGAGTGCGCCGCCCGGGGGTGGACGGTCGTGCTGACCGGGCCCGGGCCCGCCGGGGCACCGGCGCTGACCGTGGCCGACCCCGGGGGCGACCCGGTGCGGGCCGCCCTGGAGCTGGTGGGCAGCAGGCCCTGGCACGCCGTGGCCGTCGCCGGAAGCGTGCGCGAGGTACGGGCGGCGCGGCGGGCCGGGGTGCCGTGCGTCGCCCTGGCGGCCGGCCGGGACGCGGGCCCGGAGCTGCGGGCGGCGGGTGCGGCCGAGGTCCACCGCGACGCCGCGGCCCTGCTGGGCATCCTGGACGACAGCCTGCTCGCCCGCCCCAGGGCCTTCGGGCCGGTCGGCGCCGGAACAGGTGGTGCCCGGAACGGTTAGCGCCTGCCCGCACCGGGCAACCGCCCCGGTGCCAGCACGTCACCGGAGGTGTCGGAGGTGACCGAGATGGACGGACCCGCGTTGAGCGGATGGGAGCGGCGGCTCCTTGAGGAGATCGAGTCCGATCTGCGCCAGGACACACGGCTCGACCGCAAGTTGAGCACGATGGGCGAGAAGCCGCCCAGCCGGTTCAGGGGCGTGCTCCGCGGCATCGGACGCCGGATCTCCACGGGGGTGGTGCTGACCGCCCTGGTGATGACGGTGATCTGCCTCGGGGTGGGGGTACGGACCCCGACCACCGCCGTGCTGGTCGCGCTCGGCGTGGTCTGGACGGCCACGGTGGCGGCCGCGGTCGCCACCGCGGAGCTGCTGCGCCGCCGGAGCGCGGCCCGGCGCCGCGTCGAACCAGCGGACCCGGAGGACCTCGGGGAACGTCGGGAGCGCCGCGAACGGCGCCCCTGGGACCGGCCGGAGGCGTGAGGCGATGACCACCGAACTGTGGGAGCACCGCCCTGGCTCCCATCCCGCCGCCGACGTCACCCTGGTCGGGTACGAGGTGCACGCCACCGACGGCCCGGTCGGCCGGGTCGAGCAGGACGCCGGGGACCACCTGCTGGTCGACGCCGAGCCCTGGGTGCCGGGCACCCGGGTGCTCGTCCCGGCCGGCCTGGTCGCCAGGCTCGACCACCTCGACCGCGCCGTCCACCTCGACTGCCCGCGCGCCAGGCTCAGCTCCGCCCCGCCCGCGGCCGTCGACCTGACCGCCCCGCACCCGCGCTGAGGCCGGGGACCATGGGCTGGCCGTCCACCACCCTGACCGGCCGGACGATCGCCTTCCTGGTCGCGCCGTACGGGGCCGAGCAGGTCGAACTGACCGACCCCTGGCAGGCGGTGGCCGAGTCCGGCGGCACCCCGCGACTGCTGTCCACCGCCGGGGGCCGGGTCCAGGCCGTCCGGCACCACGCCCCGGCCGACACCTTCGCCGTGGACGTCCCGGTCGCCGAGGCGGATCCGGCCGACTACGACGGGCTGGTCCTCCCCGGCGGCGTCGCCAACCCCGACCGGCTGCGCCTGGACCGGCCGGCGGTCGCCTTCGTGCACGCCTGCTGCGCCGCCGGCCGTCCGGTCGCGGCGATCTGCCACGCCGCCTGGACCCTGATCGAGGCCGACGCCGTGCGCGGCCGCACCCTCACCTCCTGGCCCAGCCTGCGCACCGACCTGGTCAACGCCGGCGCGCACTGGGTCGACGAGCCGGTCCACGTCTGCCACGACGGCCCAGGACCGCTCGTCACCAGCCGCAAGCCCGCCGACCTGCCGCTGTTCGACGACGCCTTCGTGACGGAGTTCGCCCACGCGACGGGGAGGCGCCGGACCTGAGGCCGGGCGGGCCCACCGCGCGATCGCGGCCGTCAGTCGCCCCTGAGCCGGACGAAGGTGGCGGTGGGCGGGCGGCCGGTGAGGGTGATCTCGGCGCGCAGGACGGCGGTGAGCGGGTGGACCCGGCCGTGGTCGGGGTCGGCGACGGGCGGGCCGAGCAGCGGGCCCGCGACCTCGGCGACCTCGCGGGACTGCACCGGGGTGAGCCGCGGGGCGGTGAGGAACACCCGGCCGTCGTCGAGCCCCAGGATCAGCGCGTGCGGCCGGCCGGCCGGTCCGGTGACCGCGCGGACCGTGGCGTCGAGGGTGTCGCCGCGGCGGTACTTGACCCAGACGTGCCCCGCACCGCGCGGGCGGTAGGGGGAGGCGGCGGCCTTGCAGACCAGGCCCTCGACACCGGTGTCGGCGAGCCGCTCCATCCACTCCAGCGCCTCCGTCCGGTCCGTGGTGGCCATGACCGGCCGGACCGGCGGCGGGACGTCGGCGAGGGCGGCGAGCAGCAGCCGGCGGCGGTCGGTGAGCGGCAGCCGGCGGACGTCGCGGCCGGGCAGCGCCAGCAGGTCGAAGGCGATCAGGCCGAGCACCACCTCAGGGGCCGCCGCGCGGGCCCGGCGGGTGTGCAGCAGCTCGCCGAAGGCGAACCGGCCGTCCCGCCAGGCGACCAGTTCGCCGTCCAGCACCAGCCCCTCCGGCAGCCGGGCGACGGCGGCGGCGATCGCCGGGAACTCGGGGGCGAGGTCGCGGCCGCTGCGGGACTGGAGGTACGCCGGGCGCTCGCCCCGGGCGAAGGCGACGCAGCGGAAGCCGTCCAGCTTCAGCTCGTACCGCACGCCCCCGCCGCCCAGGCCGTCGGTGGGCGGGACGGCGGTCACGGCGGCCGGGCGCATCACCTCGACGGGCGGGTGCAGCACCTGGCGCGGCGGCGCTTCCCGGCCCGGCGCGGAGGACGCCGACGAGGCCGGGGGCGCGGAGGGTGCCGGGGACGCCGGGGACGCCGGGGACGCCGGGGATGCCGGGGGCAGCGGGCGGGCCCGCGCCGGGTCCAGCAGCGGGGCGAGCAGGTCACCCCGCGCGGCCAGCCGGTCGGGCAGCTCGGCCAGTGTGAAGACCAGGTCCCGCTCGGCGCCGGCCCGCGCCAGCTCCGCCCAGGCCAGCGGGGTGGAGACGGTCGGCAGCGGCCGGGCCCGCAGGGTGTACGGCGCGGCGGTGGTCTTCTTGGCGTTGTTCTGAGACCAGTCGACCAGCACCCGGCCCACCCGCCTGGCCTTGGCCATGGTGTGCACCACCAGCTCCGGGTGCTCCGCCTCCAGGGCGGCCGCCAGCGCCTTCGCGTACCCGGAGACCCGGGCGCTCGGCGTGGGCTCGATCGGGACCAGCAGGTGCAGGCCCTTGGAACCCGAGGTCTTCACCCAGGCCGCCAGCCCGTCCGCCGCGAGCCGCTCGCGCAGCAGCAGCGCGACCGTCCGGCAGGTGAGCACGTCCGCGCCCTCACCGGGGTCGAGGTCCAGCACCAGCCGGTCGGCGAGGGCGGGCGCCGCGGCGTGCCACTGCGGGACGTGCAGCTCCAGGCACCCCAGGTTGGCGACCGCCAGCAGCGCCGCGCCGTCCTCCAGCACCACCTGGCGCAGCTCGCCGGTGTTGCTCGGCACCGCCACCGTGCGCACCCAGTCCGGGGTGCCGGGCGGCGGGTTCTTGGCGACGAACACCGCCGCCTCGACCCCGTCCGGGCAGCGCAGGAAGGAGACCGGACGGTCGCGCAGGTGGGGGAGCAGCACGGTGTGCACGGCGGCGTAGTAGCGCAGCACCTCGCCCTTGGGGGTGCCGGTGCGCGGGTAGTACACCTTGTCGAGGTGGGAGAGGGCGAGGGTGCGCCCGTCCACCGTCATCTGCGGCACGGTCCGCCTCCGAAGCCTCCGGTGGGTGGCCCCCGCAGCCAGTCTGCCCCGCCCCGGGCGCTACCGCCCCGGGCCGACCAGCGCGTGGGCGTCCGCGACCAGGTCCCCGATCCGGCCCCAGTCCGGCGCAGGCCCGTCCAGCCGCACGCCCAGCCACCCCCGGTGCCCCGCGTAGGGCGGCCGGAAGTAGCGCTCGGTGTCCTCCCCGACGAGCCGCTGCTGCGCCCCGCCGGGCGCCGCGCACCAGAAGGCCAGGCGGTCGTCGTGGTGGTGGTCGGAGACCATCACGAACATCCGGGCCCGGCGTCCGGAGCCCGCGAACCAGCTCGGTTCCCCGTGGCTGACCCGCTCCTCGACCTCCGGCAGCGCCAGGCACAGCGCGCGCAGCCGCTCCACCGGAGTGCGCATGACGTCACCCCCGCGGGCGGGCGGCGGGCCGGGGCGCGCCCCGGTAGGTGCCGAAGTACCAGTGGTTGCCCTCCGGGTCGATGGCGGCGAAGTCGCGCGAGCCGTAGTCGGTCTCGTACAGCCCCATGAGGATCCTGGCCCCGGCGGCCACCGCGCGGGTGTGCACGGCGTCCGGATCGGCGGTGACCACGTACGCGGTGAAGCCGCCCGGCCGGCCCGGCCAGGGCTCGGCGCCCTCGGCCGGTTCACGGACCGAGCCGAGCATCACGCCGCCACCCTCGGGCCAGGCGAGTTCGGCGTGCCGGACGACCTCGTCCTCACCGTAGGTGACGACCTCCTGGAAGCCGAACGCGTCGACCAGGAAGCGGATCAGGGCCCGGGCGTCGGTGGCCCGCAGGTTGGGCCAGACCTGCGGGGCGGGGGTCTCGGTGGTGTCCATGGCTCACTCCTCGGAAAGCGCGGGTCGTTCTGCCTCCCACTGTGCGGCCGCCGCCCGGGCCCCGCCTTGGACGTTTCGGAACTTCGCCTGCTCCGGCCCCTCCGCCGCCAGCCAGGTGCTCGGTGCCGCCCCGGCCAGCGCGCGGAACTCACGGGCCAGGTGCGCCTGGTCGAAGTACCCGCAGCGCACGGCCAGTTCGGCCAGCCGGGGCGGCGATCCCGCGGAGAGCAGGCGCCTGGCCCGGTCGAAGCGCATCACCCGGGCGGCGGCCTTCGGGGTCAGCCCGGTCTCCCGGCGGAACCGATCCTGGAGGTGCCGGGCGCTCCAGCCGGTCTCCCTGGCCAGCTCGGCCACCGGCAGGGCGCCGTCGCTGCGCCGCAGCGCCCGCCAGGCCCAGCCGACCTCGGGCGGCACCCGGCCGGAGGGGCGGGCGGCCCGCAGCAGCGCCCCGTCCAGTGCGGCGAACCGCTCCGCCCAGCCGCCGGCCGCCAGCAGCTGCTCCCGGAGCCGTTCGGCGGATCGGCCGAGCACCTCCTCGGCGGACATGTCGATCCCGGCCAACTCCCCGGCGGGCAGCCCGAACAGCGCCCTGGCGGCGAGCGGGTGCACGGCGATCTGCACCCCGGACTGAGCGCCGTCGTGGGTGATCAGCGCGGGCGTGGTGTGCAGGCCGCCGAGCAGGGTCGGGTAGCTGCCGGGCGGCTGCGCGGGGTCGGGGTGCCCGGCGATCACCAGCGGTTCGTCGAGGGTGAGGATGAAGGTCAGGTACGGGGAGGGCAGTCCGCGGTGCAGGGCGGGGGCGAGGCCGCGCTGCCGGTAGCCGGAGTACCAGGCCAGGTACGGGCGCAGCGCGGTCGCGGGCCGGGCCCGGACGGCCTCGTCGACTGCCTCGCGGGCATCCGTGGTCACCCTTCCAGTATCGGCGGTCGGGGCGGTCCGGCGCCGGGCAGCGGTCGCGGGCCGAGGCGGGGTTGCTTATGGTGATGGCGCGGTCACACCCCTCCCGCTCCGACGGCGGGAGTCCGGGAGCACCGCCGGGGGGCGGGGGGACCTGGTGGGGGGAACCATCGACGAAGGAGTCCCCGTGACCACTGCCCGAGACATCATGCACACCGGCGCCCAGTGCATCGGCGCCCACCAGACGCTGGCCGAGGCCGCGCGGATGATGCGTGACAAGAACGTGGGCGCACTGCCGATCTGCGGTGACGACCAGAAGCTCAAGGGCATCATCACCGACCGCGACATCGTGCTGCGATGTATCGCGGAGGGCAAGGACCCGGCCACGATGACCGCCATGGAGCTGTCCGGCCACCTGCACTGCGTGCGGGCCGAGGACAGCATGGAGGCGGTGCTGCGCAAGATGGAGCAGCACCAGATCCGGCGCATCCCGGTGATCGACGGGGACCGGCTGGTGGGCATGATCAGCGAGGCCGACCTGGCGATGGGCCACCGCGAGGGCCAGCGGTTGACCGATCAGCAGATCATCGAGTTCATGGACAGCGTCTACATGAAGCACTGACCGGCCGACACCCCTCGTGCCCCGCCCCCGCCGCCCCGGTGACCGGCCGGACCCCCGTACCGGCCGGACCCTCCGAGCATGCCGGGCGGGGCACCGGCGCGTCTTGTACAAACGCGCAGCGCCCGGCCGCGGCCCTAGCTTCCGGCGTCCAGGACGGCGCTGGTCACCCGCCCGCTGACCCGGTCGGCGGGTTCGGGGAGGGCCGCGGCGGCGGTGTGCCGGGAGGCCAGGAACTCGCGGGGCGAGCAGCCGACCATGGTGCGGAAGGTGCGGTCGAGGTGGGACTGGTCGTAGTAGCCGCAGCGCACGGCCAGGTCGGCGCCGGTGGGGCGGTCGCCGGTGTGCCGGTCCTGGTGGGCGGCCAGGGCGGTGAGGGTGTGCTGGAGCCGGAGGATTCCCGCCGCCTGCTTGGGGGCCACTCCGAGGTGCTCGCGGAAGCGCAGTTCCAGCCGGCGGCGGCTCCACCCGGTGCCCTCGACCAGGGTGCGGATCGGCACCAGCCCGTGGGAGCGCCGCAGTTGCCGCCAGACCCAGTGGACGGACGGGTCCCAGTCAGGCCCGTACGCGAACAGCGCGCCGAAGTAGCCGTCCAGCATGGCGAACCGGGCCGGCCAGCTCGGGGCGTGGGCCAGCCGGTCGGTCAGCGCCCGCAGTCGCGGGCCCAGGACGTCCCCGGCCTCGGCCCACTGCCCGCCGAGTTCGCCGGCCAGCGGCCCGAACGCCCGGAACGCGCCCTCCGGGGTGAGTGACACGGCCAACCCGTACAGCACGCCCGCGTGTTCGGCGATCGTCGCGGTGCGGCGCAGCCCTGCCACGACCGAACCGAAGGCGGCGGCGGGGGCGAGGGAGACGGCGTCGGCGAGGCGCACGCCGCCCTCGAAGGCGAGCGCCACGGTGACGACGTCGGTCGGCACCTCCAGCCGGCGCCGCGGCTGCCGCAGGGCCAGCCGGTAGCCGCGGTAGCCGAGGACGTGTCCGCGCAGCGGGGCGGCGGGGACGCCGAGGACCGTCCCGGGCGCGGTGGGCGGGAGGGTGCTCCGGATCATCGCAACTCCCCTGCTGGGACCGGCGGGTGACAGGTGCAGCCCCATGGTAGGCGCCCTCCCGCGCCGGTCGGGCGGCCGCGCGGGGCGGCGTACGGGCGCGAACGGGCGCGAACGGAGGCGCCCGGCCTCGCGTCCCAAGGGCCGGATCGTGCTTTCCCGGTGGTGGGGAAGCGGGCAGAATCGCGCCCATGGGAAAGCAGTACGAAAGCATCGACGGTCGGCTGCGTCAGTTCATCGAGCGTCAGCCGGTCTACTTCGTGGCCACCGCCCCGCTGGCCGCCGACGGACACGTCAACCTCTCGCCCAAGGGGCGTTCCGGAACCCTCGTGGTGATCGACGAGCTGACCCTCGCCTACCTGGACTTCGGCGGCTCGCAGGCCGAGACCGTCGCCCATCTGCGGGAGAACGGCCGGATCACCCTGATGTGGTGCGCCTTCGAGGGGCCGCCGACCGTGGTGCGGGTGCACGGGTGCGGTGAGCCCGTCTTCCGGGACGACCCGCGCTTCGCCGGGCTGCTCGGCCACTTCGGCCGGGCCGCCGACGGTTCGGGCCTGCGGGCGATCGTGCTGGTCAGGGCGGAGCGGGTGAGCGACTCCTGCGGGTACGCGGTGCCGTTCATGGACTACCGCACCGACCGTGACCTGCACGCCCAGTACTTCGACCGCAAGGGCGAGGAGGAGTTCGGCGCCTACTGCGAGCGCAAGCCACTGGTCGGCACCAGCATCGACGGCCTGCCGGCCGTCCCGATGCCCCTGCCGCCCCGACCCGCCCCGGCCGCCGCCCGCACCGGCGGGTCCGGCACCGACGACTGAGGCCGGGGGGTCGCGCCCCGCCGACGGAACGGGACGTGGACGGAACGTGACGCCGGTGGAACGCGACGAGGCCGCCGCACCCCCGATGGGGTGCGGCGGCCTCGGCCGGTACGGCCCTGCGGTCCTACTTGGTCAGACCGGCCTTGACGGAGCAGACCGGCCAGGCGCCCGGGCCCTGCGAGGCGAGGACCTTCTCGCCGATGGCGATCTGCTGGTCCTTGGTGGCCTGGTGGGCCTGCGGGGCGTAGGCGGTGCCACCGAAGGCGGCCCAGGTGCTGGAGGTGAACTGCAGGCCGCCGTAGAAGCCGTTGCCGGAGTTGATGGCCCAGTTGCCGGTCGCCTCGCAGGCGGCGACCTTGTCCCAGACCGAAGCCGGCGCGGCGGAGGCGCTGGTGGCCGTGACGAGGCCGGCCACCGGCAGGACGGTGAACGCCCCGGCCATCAGAGCCATCCGGACGCGGTTGCGGCGCTTCGGGGTGGCGGTGGTGGTGGCAGCGGCGGTCTCGTTACGGAAGGTCATGGAGTTCCTTTCGGAGGGGTCTGCGAGCACGCGGAACCAGGCCCTCGGAAGGCCGTCGGTTTCGGGGACACGTCACTCGCGTGGTCCTGCACCGTCCTGCCCGGGGGCCTCGGAGGCCCGGCCGGAGCGGATCGCTCGGTGCAACGAGTTCGAAGTTACGGGGGTGGTCGTGCCGGTTTCAAGGATTTGAAGGTTTAGCCACGTCAGAGGGCTGTTACCGACGGTAAAGATCAAGGAAATGTGCCAATTTCGCCCGATTTGCACCCATTTCCAAGATCAAAGCACCCCCGGAAGTGGCCCGCGCCACTCCGAACCGGCCCCGGAACCGCTGTGAGGCCGCCCACACGGTCGACGGTGCGTGACGGGCCGCCCGCCGCCGGTGCCGATTCCGCCGCGTCGGCCGGCGACCGGGGTGGCCCGCACCACAGCCCTCACCCGCCGTGCCCCCTGCGGTCACTCCCGGTGGCGGGCATAGCCTCGGCGCATGAGCAACGAGAGCGATGCAGCGGACACGGCGGACGCGGGAGAGGCGCCCGCCGGTACGGGCGGGGCGGCGGCCGGCCCGGGAGGGGCTGCCACGGCCGGGCTGCCGACCGGCGCCGGGCACCACGAGGCCGCGGCCGCGCCCACGGGCTTCGAGCTGGGCACCGACGGCCCCAAGGTGGTCCTGGCCGGTCTGGACGGCTCCGACTCCTCCTGGCGCGCCACCGCCTACGCCGCCGGACTGGCCCGCCGGCAGGGCGCCGTCCTCGCGGTGGCCTACATCCAGCCGATCCTCGGCGCCGCGACCGCCCTGGCCGGGGCCGCGGTGGAGGAGACCACCCAGGAGATCGCCGAGGAGCTGCTGGCCGCGCTGCGCGAGGCCGAGCACCGGGTGCGCGAGGTGTGGCAGGTGGAGTGGCGCTTCCTGACCATGCGCGGTGACCCGTACACCGGCCTCGCCAAGCTCGCGGACGAGCTGCGTGCCGACGCCGTGGTGGTAGGGGTCTCCGAGCAGGCCGGACACAAGGTGATCGGGTCGGTCGCCGTCCGGCTGGTGAAGGCGGGCCGCTGGCCGGTCACCGTCGTGCCGTAGCCCGTAGCCCGTAGCCCGTAGCCCGTAGCCCGTAGCCCGTAGCCCGTAGCCCGTAGCCGGTGGCCCGGGCTGCGGGCCGGGCCGCCCGCAGGGCCGTGTCCCGGCGGCCGGTAGGGTGCGTGACCATGACGGACACGCGGGGCACGCACCCCTCCGGGCCCGCCCACCCGACCGGCAGTGACCTGCACCTCGACCTGCCCGCACGCGGCGGCCGCCGCGCGGCGCTGATGGCGGCGCTGCGCGAGGCGATCCGCAGCGGCAGACTGGCCCCCGGCACCCGGCTGCCGCCCTACCGGGCCCTCGCCGCCGACCTCGGCCTGGCCCGCAACACCGCCGCCGAGGCCTACGCCGAACTCGTCGCCGAGGGCTGGCTGACCGCCCGTCAGGGCTCCGGCACCACCGTCGCGGAGCGGGCCGAACCCGTCCCGCCCGCCCGGGCCCGCCGCCCCTCGCGCCGGCCTGGCCCCACCCACGACCTGCGCCAGGGCCGGCCCGACGCCGCCTCCTTCCCACGCGCCGCCTGGCTCGCCGCCGCCCGCCGGGCGCTCACCGCGGCCCCCAACGAGGCCTTCGGGCCCGGCGATCCGCACGGCCGGCGCGAACTGCGCACCGTCCTGGCCGACTACCTCTCCCGCGCCCGCGGGGTGCGCACCGACCCGGACCGGATCGTCGTCTGCTCCGGCTTCGCCCACGCGCTGCGGCTGCTCTTCGACGGCGCCGCGCCGGCGCTGCCGCCCGCCGAGCACGGACCGCTGGCCGTCGAGGCGTACGGGCTGGGCTTCCACCGCGGGCTGCTGGCCGCCGCCGGCGTCGCCACCGTGCCGCTGCCGATCGACGAACGGGGTGCCCGGACGGGCGAGTTGGCGCGGCACCGGGACGTCAGGACGGCCCTGCTCACCCCCGCCCACCAGTTCCCGACCGGCGGTCCGCTGCACCCGGGCCGCCGCGCCGCCGTGGTCGACTGGGCGCGCGGACGCGGCGGGCTGGTCCTGGAGGACGACTACGACGGGGAGTTCCGCTACGACCGCCAGCCGGTCGGCGCCCTCCAGGGGCTCGACCCCGAGCGGGTGGTCTACCTCGGCAGCACCAGCAAGAGCCTGAGCCCCGCGCTGCGGCTCGGCTGGATGGTGCTGCCCGACCACCTGGTGGACCGGGTGCTCGCCGCCAAGGGCGAACGCGAGGGCTGGGCCAGTGCCCTGGACCAGCTCACGCTCGCCGAGTTCATCGACTCCGGCGGCTACGACCGGCACGTGCGCCGGATGCGCCGCCAGTACCGGGACCGCCGCGACCGGCTGGTGGCCGCGCTCGCCGCCCGCGCCCCGCACGTCGAGGTGTCCGGCATCGCGGCCGGACTGCACGCGGTGCTGCGCCTGGAGCCGGGCACCGAGCGCTCGGTGCTCAAGGCCGCCGCGTACCGGGGCCTGGCCGTCGAGGGGCTCGCCGACTACCGGCACCCGGCGATCGGCGAGGAACTGATGCCCGCCGCCGACGGCCTGGTGGTCGGCTACGCCACCCCGCCGGACCACGCCTACCAGGCGGCGCTGACCGCGCTCTGCGACATCCTGCCGCCGTGCGGCTGAGGGCTGCGCGGGTTGCGCGGGCGGTGAGTGCGGCGGGGGAGGGCGGCGAAGGATAGGCCCCCGGGCGCGCCCGCGCGGTCGGAACGCGACCGCCGGGTGCCCGGTGTCCGCAGGCCGCTCCCGCGTCGGTACGGACCGGGGCCGAGGAGGGTGATCCCCGGGGGAGTGGCGCCTACGCTCCTCGGGGCGGCGAGGCCGACGACGTCCGTGCCCCCGATCCCCCGTCAGGTGCCGGCTTCCCCCGTGCCGGCACCTGGCGGGCCCTTCGCGCGGCCGTGGCCGACCGCGCGGCCGCGGGCGGTACGGGAACCACGGGCGACACGGCCGGCACCGGCCGGCACCAGCGCGAACCGCCGGGGTGGTGTGCGCCGGGTTGACGCCGGGCGGCGGATTCCCAGGTGCTCCGGCAGGGCCGTGGCCAGGGTGGGAGGCCTTGGGCAGCACGGGGATCGCAGTGGCGAACGATTGTTCCTGCAGTCCTCGGCGCAGTGGAAGTGGACTGGGCGAGATTCACCCTATCGGGGGGTAGTCGGCCTCCGTGCGGGCCCGGCGAGGCCTTGGTGATCTAGGGTTCCGGGTGGGTCGCCGGGAGACGGCGGCCGCTTCTTCGCTTGATTTCGCCAGCGCCCCCACCAGTAATCGGATCTGATGATCCGTCACGGCATGCGCCAGGGCGGCCGGTGTGCCCCCGGGCGTGTGACCAGACCACAGGAATGGAGAGTCCTGCCGATGCCCGTGGACACGAGCCCGGAGACAGAGCAGGTCAAGCAGCAGAGCCTTGCGACGGCCGCTGCCCGGAACCTTGCCACCACGACCAAGTCCGCACCGCAGATGCAGGAGATCACCTCCCGCTGGCTGCTCAAGGTGCTTCCCTGGGTGCAGGCGGCCGGTGGCGCCTACCGCGTCAACCGCCGGCTCACCTACGCCGTCGGCAACGGCGTCGTGGAGTTCATCAAGACCGGTTCGCAGGTCCGGGTGATCCCGGCCGAGCTCGGTGAGCTGGCCCTGCTGCGCGGCTACGAGGAGGAGGACGTCCTCACCGCCCTGGCCGACCGCTGCCAGCAGCGGGACTTCGGCCCCGGTGAGGTGCTCGCCACCCAGGGCGAGGCCGCCGACCGGATCTTCCTGATCGCGCACGGCAAGATCAACAAGATCGGCACCGGCAAGTACGGCGACGACACCGTGGTCGGCGTGGCCGGCGACGGTGACCGGTTCGGCGAGGACGCGCTGCTGAACCCCGACGCCGTCTGGGAGTTCACGGCCAAGACCGCCACCGCCGGTGTCGCGCTGACGCTGACCCGGGCGGACTTCGCCGCCATCCGGGACAACGCGCCTGGCCTCCAGGAGCACCTCCAGGCCTTCCTCGCCCTGCCGCTCCAGGCGCAGAACGAGCGCGGCGAGGCCGAGATCGCCATGTCGGCCGGCCACCACGGCGAGTACGAGCTGCCCGGCGCCTTCGTGGACTACGAACTCAAGCCGCGTGAGTACGAGCTGAGCGTCGCGCAGACCATCCTGAAGGTCCACACCCGCGTCGCGGACCTCTACAACCAGCCGATGAACCAGATCGAGCACCAGCTGCGGCTGACGATCGAGGCCCTGCGCGAGCGCCAGGAGCACGAGATCGTCAACAACCCGGAGTTCGGCCTGCTCAACAACGCCGACTTCGACCAGCGGATCCAGACGCAGTCCGGCCCGCCCACCCCGGACGACCTGGACGAGCTGCTCAACCGCCGTCGTGACCCCGACTACCTGCTCGCCCACCCGCGGACCATCGCCGCGATCGGCCGGGAGCTCAACGCCCGCGGGCTGTACCCCGCCCATGTCGACCTCGGCGGGCAGCAGGTGCCGGCCTGGCGCGGGGTGCCGATCCTGCCGTGCAACAAGATCCCGATCACCAAGGAGAACACCAGCTCGATCCTCGTGATCCGTACCGGCGAGGACAACCAGGGCGTCATCGGCCTGCACCAGACCGGCATCCCGGACGAGTACCAGCCGTCGCTGTCGGTCCGCTTCATGGGCATCGACGAGAAGGCGATCATCTCCTACCTGGTCAGCGCCTACTACTCGACCGCCATCCTGGTGCCGGACGCGGTCGGTGTGCTGGAGAACGTGGAGATCGCGAACCGCCGCAGCTGAGCGCACGGAACAGCGGGCGCGGACCGTAACCGGCCGGCTCGAAGATCGTTTGACCTGATGACGGACGGCCCGCCCCCGAAGGCGGGCCGTCCGCCTGATCGTTTCTGATCACTTCTGGTCGTGCCCGAAGGGGTTTCTGTCGGAAATGTGACCGCATTCGACGGCCTTGCCCATTCTGCCCATTCCCTCGCGGCCGGTCGGCCCGAGCCCGTTCCGTCCTCCCCGGACGATCCGAGAGGTGTGTGGAGCCCATGCCCCAGCTTCGGCAGATCCGCCGGATACCGCCCGACGGCGGCGGGGGCGCGACCCCCGGGCGGCAGGTGCGGCTGATCGGCGCGGCGGCCGGCGTGGTGGCGATCTGCGCGCTGGTGACCGGGGCGACGGCCTCCGGTGCCGGGTACCCGGGCGGGCACCCGCACGGCCCGGTGGTGGACACCTGCGTGTGCGGCGAGACCGATGTGTCGATGTCGGTGCGGCCGGGCGGGCAGGTGACGGTCGGCGTGGACGTGGACGTCCAGGTCGGGGTCAGCGTCAGCCCGGGCGCCGGGCTCGGCCACCACAAGCCCAAGCCCCCGCACGGCCACCACCCCTGCCACACCCCCAAGGCCACCCCGACACCCTCCGCGCCCATCCCCACGCCTTCGCGTCCGGCGCCCTCCGCGTCCTTCCCCACGCCTTCACGTCCGGTGCCCACCGCGTCCTTCCCCACGCCTTCACGTCCGGTGCCCACCGCGTCCTTCCCCACGCCCTCGCGTCCGGTGCCCACCGCGTCCTTCCCCACGCCCTCGCGTCCGGCGGGTCTGCGGAGCGAGTCCGGGAACCCGAGCGAAGGGCACGACGAGGGGCCGGACGGCGACGGGTACGGCGGTGACGACCACGAGGGCGACGGGTACGGCGGCCACGGCGGGCATCACCACCACCATCACCATCACCACCCGCACCCCTGTCCGAGCCCGAGTCCGAAGCCGACCCCCAGTCCGAAGCCGACTCCCAGTCACACGCCCAGCCCGACACCGACCCTCACCCCGACTCCGACGCCCACACTGACTCCCACCCCCACCCTGACGCCGACTCCCACCCCCACGCCGACTCCCACCCCCACGCCGACTCCCACCCCCACGCCGACTCCCACCCCCACGCCGACCCCGACACCTAGTCCGACCCCGACGCCCACCGCGTCGCCGACCCCGAGCCCGTCGCCGACCCCCACGCCGTCGCCGACCGCACCCTCCCCCAGTCCGACGCCGGCTCCCACCCCGTCTCCGGCCTCGCCCGCGCCTCCAGCGTCACCCGCACCCTCGGTACCGCCCGCGCCCGCACCGCCCCCGGCACCCGCCCCGGCTCCGGCCGCGCCCGCACCGGCAGCCCCGGCTCCCGCGGCGCCCGCTCCCGCGCCGGCCGTACCCGTCCCGGCCCCGGCAACCCCGGCCCCGGCAACCCCGGCCCCGGCGGCTCCGAGCCCGGCCGCGCCCAGTCCGGCGGCCCCCAGTCCCGCCGCCTCGCCGAGCCCGGCCCGTCCCAGCCCGCTGTGGCCGACCCCGTCGGCGCGGCCGACCTACCGCGTCCCGGCGGCGCAGCCCCTGTCCCAGGCCAAGCCCAGCCGCAGCACCTCGATGACCACCACGCTGCTGGTGATCATGCTGCCCGGCGTGCTCGCGGCGGCGGTCCTGCGTCCGGGCCGTGGCGGAGCGCGCGGCGGTGGCCGCTCCGGCCGGTCCTGATCGACCCCTGACGGTCCGCCGGCCGGGAGCCGGTCGGCGGACCGGGCCGGGGCCGTCCCCCTTGCCTTTCCGTTCCGCCACAAGCCAAGCCAGAGAAGGGAGTTCCCATGTCCGAGCTGGTAGCGTTGATCATCGCCATGGCGTCGGCCTGCGCCGTCGTCCTGGTGGTGGTGCTGCTGAGGCAGCGCCGCGCGACCGCGGAGGAGAACACCGACGAGACCCCGGACGTCATCGAGTACATCACGATGATGATCGGGGTGGTCTACGCGATCGTCCTCGGTCTTGCCATCGCGGGTGTCTGGGAGGCGCGCGGCTCCGCCCAGGACGACCTGTTCAACGAGGCGCAGTCGCTGCGCGAGGTGAGCGACCGGGCGGTGGTCTACCCGGCGGAGTTCCGGGACCAGGTCCGCGCCGATGTGGATGCCTACGTCACGTACGTGGTGAACACCGAGTGGTCCTACATGAAGGAGACCGGTTCGATCACCGAGAAGGGTGACCAGCTGCTCCTGAAGCTCAGGAACGACGTGGCCACCCGGTCGCCCGCCTCCGACCTGGAGTCGCAGGGCTACCAGCCGATCATGGACCGGATCAGCCAGGCCTCCGAAGCCCGCAACGAGCGTGGACAGAACGCCGGGCCGAGCATGCCCGGGGTGGTCTGGCTCGGCCTGATCGGCGGTGCGGTGGTGACCGTCGGCATGCTGTTCGCGCTCCAGATCCGGCGCACGCCGCGGGAGTTGATCCTGGCGCTCTGCTTCAGCGTGCTGATCTCCTTCCTGCTGTTCATCATCTGGGACTTCGACAACCCGTTCTCCCGGAGCGTCTCGGTGACCACCCAGCCGTTCGAGGACCTCTTCCCCTCGCTCGACCTCAGCGGCTGACCGGCCGGCGTGGATCCGGGCAGATGATCCTCGGATAATCTTGCCCGGATCGTCGGGGGTCGGCCCCCGGCGGAGCGAACGAGGGGATCGTCAGCAGTGTCCGACCCGACGCCGGATCTCGGCGCCCACCACCCGCCCGCCCGCCCGGAGCGCGCCTGGTGGTGGCTGCCCGCCGCCGAGCGGCTCCGACGGCGCAAGCAGCGCCGGGCATGGGAGGAGTACCGGAAGCTCTACCGCAAGAAGGAGCACGCCAAGGCCGAGCGGCGCAAGCGCCTGGGCAGGGAGGGGTCGGACTGCTGCGCCGACGGCTGCTGCGAGTTCGCCGACCCCTGTCTGATCGCGCTGATCCCCGTGATGATGGTGTCCGGCGTCCGCTTCGCCCTCACCGGGGCGCGGGGGCACCGGGCGGCCGACCCGTCCGCCCCTGCCCCGCGCGGGTTCGCGGCCGGGGTGCTGTACGGGGCGGTGCGCCACTACCGCACCGAGGTCAGCCCCCGCCGTCCGGCCTGCTGCCCGTACACCCCGTCCTGCTCGACGTACGCGGTGCAGGCGCTGCACCGGCACGGCGCGCTGCGCGGGGCCCGGCTGACGGCCGGGCGGCTGCTGCGCTGCCGCCCGGGCGCCGGCGGGACGGACCCGGTGCCGCCGCGCTGAACGGCGGCACCGCAGGCTCGCGGATGGCCCGCGCGGAGTTCCGCGCGGGCCATCGCTCGTTCTCATGACGAGACGTCAGCGCAGGCTGCTGTCCATCGAGTTGAGCATCGTGCCGGAGGCGTCGTCGTTCTCCAGGGAGAAGGCGAACAGCCCGCCCAGGCCCTTGCTCTTGGCGTAGGCCCCGCGCGCCTGGACGGCCTGCGGGGTGTCACCGGTCCAGAAGTTGGTGCCGTCGTAGACCCAGCTGCTCTCGGTGACCGGGTCCCAGTGGGTCTGCGCCGCGGTCGGGTTGAGCTCCTTCCAGGCGGCCAGGCCGGCCTCCTGGCTCAGCGGCTTCTTCGCCGTCGGGCCGGTCGCGCTCTGGTACAGGCCGTAGTTCGAGCCGGCCGGCACGCCGGTCCAGCCGCGCCAGTAGAACGGGATGCCCAGCACGATCTTGTTCGCCGGGAAGCCGCCGGGGATGCCGTACTCGGGCAGGCCGGTGGTGTACGCGGCGACCGTGGTGTCCACGTTGTACTTGCGGGTGCCCGGGGTGATCGGCGTGGTCGGGTCGGCCGGGCTGTCGTGCAGCGGGTCCTGGTGGTTGGTCGGGCCCGTGGCGTCCCACGCGCCGTGCATGTCGTAGGACATCACGTCGGCGAAGTCCAGGTAGTTGCCGATCTTGTCGGTCTCCAGCTGGGCGACCTTGTCCTGGCCGCTGGGCAGCGCCGCGGTCAGCAGGTAGCGCTTGCCCTGGGCGGCGCCGAGGGTGTCCAGCTGGGTGCGGAACTCCTTCAGCAGCAGGGTGAAGTTCTGCTTGTCGGCGGGGGAGTAGTGGTTGCCGGTGTGGCCGCCGGCCGAGCCCGGGTACTCCCAGTCGAGGTCGATGCCGTCGAAGAGGCCCGCCGCCGAGGCCTGACCGCCGGAGGCGTCACCGGCCACGCCGGTCGGCAGGTTCCCCTTGAGGAACATGTCGACGCAGGAGGAGACGAAGGCCTTCCGGGAGGAGTCGGTGGCCGCCGCGTCGGAGAAGTACTTGGAGTACGTCCAGCCGCCGATCGAGATGGTGAAGCGCAGGTTCGGGTACTTGGCCTTCAGCTGGCGCAGCTGGTTGAAGTTGCCCTTGAGCGGCTGCTCCCAGGTGTCGGCGCTGCCGTCCACGCTGGTGCCGGAGTTGTAGTCGGCCTGGTAGTCGGCGTAGGCGTCGCCCGCGCCGTCACCGGCGTTGGGGTTGTTCTCGTTGCCCGAGTCGGAGGCCTTCACCGCCTGGAAGCAGGTGAACTTGGTCGGGTCGATGTTGGCGAACGCGTAGTGGACGACGTCCAGCTTGCCCGCCGCGCCGCTGGTGTCGACGTTCTTCGCGTTGTAGGCGTTCTCGTAGACGCCCCACTGGTCGAAGTAGGCCGAGCGGATCGGCTGCTGGGCGGGGGCGGCCGCGGTCGTGGTGCTCACCGGCGCGGACTGGGCCGAGGCGTGGCTGCCGGAGTAGCCCTGGACGCTGAAGGTGTAGCTCTTGCCCGGCAGCAGCGAGCTGACCGCGACCGAGGTGCCCATCGAGGTGGCGACCAGCTGGCCGTTGGACCACACCTTGTAGGAGACCGGGCCGTCACCGCTGGTCAGCGTGGACGGCTGCCAGGTGAGCACCACCGCGTTGGAGGTGGCCTTGGTGACCGCGAAGCCGGTCGGGGTGGTGACCTTGCCGTCCCCGGCCGGGCCGCTCGCGGTGGCCGTCGGGGTCGGGGTGGTGCTCGTGGGGGTGCCCGTCGGGGTGCCGGTGGCGGTCGGGCTGCCGGTCGCGGTGGGGCTGGTGGTCGCCGTCGGGCTGGCCGTCGCGGTCGGGCTGGCGGTGGGGCTGGCGGTGGCCGTCGGGCTGGCGGTCGAGGTGGGGCCGCCGGGGCCGGTCAGCGTGAGGTCGTCCGCGTAGTACGTGCCGGTGCCGTACCAGCCGTGGGTGAAGACCGAGACGGACGTCGTGGTGGCACCGGTGGTGAAGGTGGTGCTCAGCTGGTTCCAGCCGGTCCCGCCCGGCGTCCAGGCCGAGGCGTTGACACCGGTGCCGGTGGCGCCCAGGTAGACGTAGCTGCCCTGCACCCAGCCGGCCAGGGTGTACGTGGTGTTCGGCTGGACGGCGACGGTCTGCTGGCACTGCGCGGTGTCGCCGGCGGAGGCGGCGCCGCTGAGCGCGCGGCTCCCGCCGTGCACCGGGCTGGTGACGACCGAGCCGTTGGAGCAGGTCCAGCCGGCCAGGGTGCCGGCCTCGAAGTCGCCGTTGGCCAGCAGGTTGACCGGCGCGGCCGAGGCGGAGCCGAAGGTGAGGGCGATGGCGGCACCGCTGGTGGTCAGGGTGGCGGCCAGGGCCAGTGCGGTGGCCCTTCTGCGGTGGGCGGCCCGACGGCCGGCGCGCTCCCCGGCGGGGTGGGCGGGCTGTGCGGGCAGGACACGGTCGTGCATGCGGTGGGTCCTCCGGATGTGTGGGGGGTTCCGGCGGTGCGGTGGCCCGGGTGGGCCGTGGGGAGCCGGCCCGGGCGCGGTGGGGGCGCCGCGGGCTGGTGACGCGTGCTGACGAACGGTGCGCGGACGGGACGGGCCTCCGACCCGTTCACGTCACGACTGAACAGATTGGACTGGACCAATATTCGCCGTCAAGGGTGTCCGCCCGCTGGACCGTTCCCGACCGGGGGCGCCGGGGCCCGGTAGGTTGACCGGTACGAGCAGGCCCGCCGGACGAGGAGGCGCGATGGACAGCCAGGACTGGGACGACCGCTACGCCGCGAGCGAGCTGGTGTGGGGCGCCGAGCCCAACCAGTGGGTGGTCCGCGAACTGACCGGCCGCACCCCAGGCCACGCCCTCGACCTGGCCGCCGGAGAGGGCCGCAACGCCATCTGGCTGGCGGCCCAGGGCTGGGAGGTCACCGGACTGGACTTCTCCGCCGTCGCCCTGGAACGTGCCGAACGGCTCACCTCCGACCTGCCCGACGAGGTCGCCGACCGGCTCACCTGGCGCCACGGCGACGCCCGCGCCGTCGAAGCCCCCGCCGCCGGCTACGACCTCGTCCTGGTCGCCTACCTCCAGATCCCCGCCGCGGACCGCAGGACCGCCCTGCGTCGCGCCGCCGACGCGCTCGCCCCCGGCGGCACCCTGCTGGTCGTCGGGCACGACCTGAGCAACCTCACCGAGGGCGTCGGCGGCCCGCAGGACCCGGCGCTGCTCTTCACCCCGCAGGACGTCCTGGCGGACCTCGCCGACCGCGGGCTGCGCACCGTCCGCGCCGAGCGGGTGCACCGCACGGTCGGCGGCGAGCCCGGGCACCGGGGCGGCGGGGGTGGCACCGGAGGCAAGGGCGGCGAGGACGCCAGGGTCGCGGTGGACGCGCTGGTGCGGCTGGAGCGCGGCGCGGGGTGACGGACCGGCGCCCTCCGCGCGGCGCGGCCACACCTGCCGGACGGCGAGGCCCGATCCACCTGGCGGCGTAAGACAACTGACGTATCGTCAACTAGCTTGTGGGGCATGAGGACTCGTGTGCTCCCGGCGGCGGTGGCCGCCGCCGCGCTGCTGCTGGCCGGATGCAGCGGTTCGGGCTCCGGCTCGGACCCAGGCCCCGGCCCCAGCTCCGGCTCCGCTTCCGCTTCGGGTTCCGGCGATGCGGAACGGCGGTGGCCGACCGGGGAAGGTGCCGAGCGCCGTGCCGACGGCGCGCGGCTGCTCTACCGCGCCGCGGGCGGCCACAGCGCCCAGAATCCGGCCTTCGCCCCGGACGGCCGGTCGGTGCTGCTGACCGAGTTCAGCGGGGGCTACAACCAGGGCGCCGCCGCCCTCAGCGTCCTGCCACTGGACGGCGGCGCGCCGCGCAAGGTGGTGGAGGATCCGGACAAGGCGGCGGTCAACCTTCCCGGCACCAGCTGGAACGCCGCCGCCGACGCCTTCGCCTTCGCCACCGACCGGGAGTCCGAGCACGACGAGGTCTGGCTGATGAAGCCCGGCGGCGCCCCCGAGCGGGTGACCAGGCACGCCGACGACAGCGGCTACAGCGAGCCGAGCTTCTCCCCGGACGGCGAGTGGATCGTCTTCCAGCAGAGCCACGAGCCGGAGCGCGCCGCCGCGGGCGACGCGGCTGGGCGGGACTCGCTCTGGAAGGTCCGCCGCACCGGCGGCACGCCCGTCCCGCTGGTGGACGGCCCGGCCACCGGGACCGACAACCGGCAGCCGAACTGGTCCCCGCGGGGCGACCGGATCGTCTTCCAGCGGCGGACCGCGGGCCGGGAGGACTGGTCGCTGTGGACGGTCGCGGCGGACGGCGGCGGACTGCGGCAGGTCACCGAGGCGCCGGGCGAGCACACCGACCCGAGCTGGTCCCCGGACGGCCGTTTCCTGGTCTTCTCCTCCAACCTCGGCGATCTGCCCAACGCCCAGGTCTTCGTGGTGGAGGCGGGCGGCGGCACGCCCGTCCGGGTGACCCGTGACGACTCCGCCTACGACGGTGCGCCGAGCTGGTCCCCGGACGGGCAGTGGATCGCCTTCGAGTCCGCCCCGGGCGGCGAGACCCACCCCGCCGCCCTCTGGCGGATTCCCGCGCCCGCCGGATAGGGCCCCGTCAGGCGGCCGGGCCGACGGTGATCGTCACCACCGAGTACTGCGCGACGGTCAGCGGCACGCTGACCGTCCCGCCGGTGACGGTGTACGGGACGGCCTTGGGCGTCGGGTCGGTGCCGTCCGGACTGGCGACGGTGACCGCCGTGACGCCCGCCCCCGCCGGGAGGGCGTAGGAGAGCGTGCAGTTGGCGGGTGCGCTGTGGAAGGCCGCCGGGGTGTCGCCGAAGTTGGTGAAGTTCACCAGGTGGACGACGGTGTCGGCGTCGAGCCGCCGGGCGTCCAGGAAGATCCGCCGGTCCCCGGCCAGGGTGACGGCCGGCGGGGCGGACTGCCGGACGGCGGTGAGCAGCTGGTCCGCCGAGGCCTGGTCGGTCTTGGTCAGGTAGCTCAGGCCGGGCAGCGCCTTGACGTACCAGCAGCTGCCGCTGCCGTAGGAGTTCTGTTTGGTGGCGGGCAGCGGGTCGGCCCTGCGCAGGCCGAGCACGTCTGCCAGCGCGAACTCGGTGCGCTGGCCGCCCAGTTCGTCCAGCGCGGTGGGCGCGGGGCCGGTGATCACGATCGTTCCGCCGGCCGAGACGAAGGCGCGCAGCAGCGCCGCCTCGGTGTCCGAGACCGCCTGGAGGTTGGGCAGCAGCAGCACCTTGAAGCGGGCCAGGTCGTCGGCGGTCAGGCCGGGGCTGGGCACCGTGTCGAACGGGACGTGGGCGTAGACCAGTGCCTTCACGGTGCCCCGGAACTCGCCGAGCCAGGAGAGCGAGGCGCAGCTCATCGCCGGGTCGTCGCCGCCCCACCAGTCGGTGATCCCGGCCGGCGCCTTGGCGTTGACGTACATCCCGTTGCCCTCGCCGGGGGCCACGTAGTCCCGGGACGGCGCGGAGTGGTAGACGCCGACCTGGGCGATCGAGGCCGGGTCGTAGAGCTTCGCCTGGTTGAGGCGGACGAAGCGGTACATCCGGGTGCGCATCGGGGCGTCCACGGTGTCGTTCTTGAACGGGGTCTTCACCTCGTACGGGTTGCAGCCCGCCGCGAGCAGCTGGGACATCACCAGTGAGGCGTCGTCGGCCTGCCAGCCGTAGGAGAACGCCCAGGCGGGCTTGGTGCCGCTGGCGGCGCGGGCGTACTTGTACATCGAGATCAGGCAGACCCAGTCGGAGGCGGTGGCGTGGCGCATGCCGTCGTAGTTGCCGAGGATGTCCACCTCCCAGACCTGGCTGACGGCGCCGGGGGCCTGGCGCAGGTAGCCGCCGTCCAGGCCGATCGAGGTGGCGTAGCGGTAGTCCATCGAGACGGTCTCGACGAAGGTGACCAGGTCGGGGTTGACCGAGCGGCCCGCGTCGGCGATGTCCAGCTGGAACCGGAGCAGGTTGCGGTGGCGCCACTCGACGTAGCGGCGGAAGACCGGGTCGGCGAAGTTCGCGGCCTTCGGCAGGGCGAGGCCGGTGTCCGCCTTGAACGCGGCCGCGCCCCAGGTGGAGGCGTCGCACCAGGAGAGCACGCCGTCGAAGTAGATCGGCACGTCCGGCCAGATGCCGTCCACGCCGGTCGCGGCCACGCCCTTGATCCGCTTGAGGTAGTAGTCCCGCCAGGGCGAGTTGGGGCTGAGCCAGACGCTCTCGTCGCCCGGGTCGACCCAGACCACCACGCTGCCGTAGAACACGTTGGGCTTGCCGGCGATGTCGCGCTGGACCCAGTTCTTGCCCTGGTCGTTCTTGTAGAAGGAGCGGCCCTTCTCGCCGCCGGGGGAGATCAGCTCCAGGGAGGGGTAGTACATGACGACCTTGAGGCCGGCGGCGTGGGCCAGGCCGGTGAACATCTTCACCTCGGCCATGTGGGCGGCGAACTGGGCGTCGGTGAGCCAGTCGGAGAGCAGGGTGTCCAGCTCGATGACGCTGACCTCCTGCGCCTTGAGGGCGTCCACGGCGCTCTGCATGTCGGCGGGCTCGTTGAAGGTGCCGTCGGCGATGCGGGCGTAGCGGGTCCAGTCCGGCCAGGCCTGCCCGGCGGTGCCGCGCGGGCCTGCCAGGTGGGAGGAGGGCCACAGACCGCCGTACTGGGAGTTCCCGTACTCGGCGCTGTCGTACTCCACGGCGGGGAACGTGGGCGGTGTCTCGGCCCAGGCGGTGCCGCCGGGCAGCAGCCGGACGGTGGCCAGTGCGCCGCCCGCGCCGAGGCCGGCCCGGAGCAGGCGGCGGCGCCCGAGGCGGGACTCCCCGGGGCGTTGCGGTGCGGCGTGCTGTCCGGCTCTGTCGGGCCTGCCGGTTCCTTCGTGCTGCTCGGTTCCTTCGTGCTGCTCGGGCATGGTGGTCCCCCCAGCGTCAGTGGGCCGGCGCGGGTGGGCGTGGCCCGGGAACGGTCGTGAGCACTGCGATCGGTGCGGAGGCGACGCGCGGTCGCTGCCGGGCGCGGCCCCGGGGCCGACCCTAGACTGTGCGCAGTCCCGGTCGTCCGGTCACGGTCCGCGGCTACGCCAGACGTCGGACCGCCGGTTCCCTCAGTATGCGGACCGTCGTCGGGGTGAGGTCCGGGGGCTTACGGGGTACAGGTGCTCGCAGGACACCGTTGATGATCATAATTTTCTACAGTGCTGTAGATTCGCGGCACGGGCGGTGGCAGAACGAGGAGGGCGCGATGAGCGTTTCGCTGGCCAAGGGGCAGAAGATCAGCCTGGAGAAGCCGGGCGGTGGGCAGCTGAGCCTGGTCCGGATGGGCCTCGGCTGGAAGGCGGCCGAGCGCAAGGGCTTCTTCTCCAAGCTGCTCGCAGCCGGCCGGGAGATCGACCTGGACGCCTCGGCGGTGCTGTTCGCCCAGGGGCGCCCGGTGGACGTGGTCTTCTTCCAGCACCTCAACAGCAACGACGGTTCGGTCCGGCACAGCGGGGACAACCTGGTCGGCGGCTCGGGAGCCGCGACCGACGACGAGTCCATCACCGTCGACCTGACCACCGTCTCGGCGGAGGTCGACCAGATCGTCTTCACCGTCAACTCCTTCACCGGGCAGACCTTCCAGGAGGTCGAGGCGGCCTTCTGTCGGCTCGTGGACGAGACCACCGGCACCGAGCTGGCCCGCTACACGCTCACCGGCGGTGGCCCGTACACCGCCCAGATCATGGCCAAGGTGCAGCGCACGGCGACGGGTTGGCAGATGGCCGCGATCGGCCAGCCGGCCAGTGGGCGGACCTTCCAGGACCTGATGCCGGAGCTGGTCAAGCACCTCTGATCCCGGTCGGGGTGTGCCCGGCGCCGGGCGTCAGTGGACGTCGCGGCGCCGGAACCCGGCCAGGGCCAGCGCGATCAGGGCGGCCGCGACCGCGGTGAGCGCGGCGAGCGGCGTCCAGTCCATCGGGGCCGCCGGGAGCCGGGGCACATGGCCGTACGGGGAGAGCCGCTCCAGGCCCGCGGGGAGGTCCAGCAGCGGGCCCAGGTAGCCGATCACGAAGGCGTACGCGGGCACCAGCCAGGCCAGCGGCGTCGCCCTGGGCAGCCAGCCGTACACGGCGGCGGCGAAACCCACGGTCACCCACTGGGCGGGCGCGAAGGCCAGCGCCGCGCCGGTCAGCCGCAGGAGCGCGCCCCCGTCGCCGCTGGACAGCGCCCCGGCCAGGCCGTAGCCCGCGCCCGCCGCGAGCAGCACCGCGGTGGAGCCCAGCAGGGCGGCCGTCAGGTGTCCGCCCAGCCAGGCGGACCGCGACACGCCGGTGGCCAGCACCGGCGCGGCCCGTCCCGCGCTCTCCTCGGCGCGCGGGCGCAGCGTCGCCAGCACCGCGTGGACGCCGCCGATCACGGCGACCACCAGCATGGTCAGCGCGGCGTAGGAGTCGGCGAGGGTGGGCCCGCCGAGCCGGGCGAGCGCGTCCCTGATCCGGTCGACGTCCCTGAGCAGCGAGTCGGCGTCGCCGAGCAGTGAGCCGTACATCGCGCCCACCACCAGCAGCGCGGCCGCGAAGCCGCCGAGCAGTCCGCGGTGCAGGCGCAGGGCGAGGCCGAACGCGGTGCCCAGGGCCGCGCTGCCGGTGGCCGGTCCCGGACGGGCGGCGCGCAGGCCGGCGCCGTGGTCCCGGCGGCTGCTCAGCGCGAATCCGGCGGCGCCGGTCGAGGCGGTCAGGGCGAGCGCGGGCAGCAGCGGCCACCAGCGGTCGTCCACGAAGGGGTAGCCGCGCTGGAGCCAGCCGATCGGGGAGGCCCAGGACAGCGCGCCCGACCCGGCGTCCCCGGCGGCGCGCAGGGCGTAGCCGGCGCCGAGCACCGCGAGGGCCAGCCCGGAAGCGGTGCGGGTGTGCGCGGTGAGCTGGACGGTGACGGCGGCCACCGCGGCGAACAGCAGCCCGCCGAGCGCGGTCGCGGCGCCGAACAGCGCGGATCCGGCGGCGGAGAGGCCGGGGACGCCGAGGGCGGGCAGGCCGGCCGCGAGCAGCAGGCCGAGGGCGAGGTCGGCGACGGCGGCGGTGGCCAGGGCGGCGGCGAGCGGGGCGTGCCGGCCGACGGCGGCGGAGCGGACGAGTTCGGCGCGGCCGCTCTCCTCCTCGGCCCTGGTGTGCCGGGTGACGGTCAGGACGCCCATCAGCCCGGCGAGGACGGCCAGCAGGCCGAGCATCCGGTGGCTCAGCATGGCGCCCCACGTGTAGTCGGCCAGGTAGTGGGCCGGGCCGCTCATCGCGAGGAGTGCCGGGTTGTCCGAGCCGTGGGCGATCGAGGCGCGGTCGGCGGCGGTCGGGTAGAGGCTGTGGACGCTGTCGGCGGTGGCCAGGGTGACCAGCCAGAGGCCGAGCACCCAGGCGGACAGCCGGACGCGGTCGCGGAGCAGGGCGAAGCGGAGCAGCGCGGCGGTGCCGGCCAGGGTGCTGCCGGGCGCCGCCCCGCGGGGTGGGGCGGCCGGTCCGGCGGTGGCGGCGGTGGCGGTCATCGCGGGGCCTCGTCCTCGGCGCGGTGCCCGTTGGCGGCGAGTTCGTCGCCGTAGTGGCGCAGCATCAGCTCCTCCAGGGTGGGCGGGTGGCTGGCCAGGCTGCGCAGCCCGGCTTCGCTCAGGGCCCGTACGGCGGCGTCCAGCCGGGTGCCGTCCACGGCGAAGCGGACCCGGTGGCCCTCGGTGCGCAGGTCGTGCACGCCGGGCAGCGCCTCCAGTCCGGTGACCGGGCGGAGGGTCTCGGCCTCGACGGTGGTGCGGGTGAGGTGGCGCAGCTCGCCGAGGGTGCCGCTCTGCACGACCCGGCCGTGCCGGATGATGCTGACCCGGTCGCCCAGCTTCTCCACCTCGTCCAGGAGGTGGCTGGAGAGCAGGACGGTGCGGCCGTCGTGCCTGGCCTGGCGCACGAGGTCCTGGAAGACCACCTCCATCAGCGGGTCGAGGCCGGAGGTCGGTTCGTCGAGGAGGGGCAGCTCGGCGTCGGAGGCGAGGGCGGCGACGATGGCGACCTTCTGCCGGTTGCCCTTGGAGTAGCTGCGGCCCTTCTTGGTCGGGTCGAGGTCGAAGCGCTCGATCAGTTCGTCGCGGCGGCGGCGGTCGGGCCGGCCGCGCAGCCGGGAGAGCAGGTCGATGGCCTCGCCGCCGGTGAGGTCGGGCCAGAGCTCGACGTCACCGGGGACGTAGGCGAGGCGACGGTGCAGCTCGACGGCGTCGTGCCACGGGTCCCTGCCGAGCATCCGGGCGCTGCCGCCGTCGGCGCGCAGCAGGCCGAGCAGGACGCGGAGGGTGGTGGACTTCCCGGCCCCGTTGGGTCCGAGGAAGCCGTGGACCTCGCCGGTCTCGACGGTCAGGTCGAGGCCGTCCAGCGCGGTGGTCCGGCCGAAGGCCTTGCGCAGGCCGGACAGGATGATGGCCTTGGTCATACTTCTGAAGCTAGCGTAAGTTCAGAAAAACGTGAAGATTGGGAAGGCGTTAAAGTTCGAGCAGCGGAAAGCGATCACCGGGAAGGGGCGCAGGGCGGTGCGGCAGACGAAGGGTGCGGGCGACACCGAGGCGGGGCGCGGCGACAGGGCGGTGTCGGACTTCGTCGAGCGCTTCGCCGCGGAGCTGGTGGTCGCGGGCATGGGCCGGATGCCGTCCCGGATCTTCTCCTGCCTGATGGCGGAGGAGAGCGGGGTGCTCACCTCCGCCGAACTCTCCGAACGCCTGCGGATCAGCCCGGCCGCGGTCTCCGGCGCGATGCGCTACCTGATCCAGGTCGGCCTGGTCGCCAAGGAACGCGAGCCCGGCTCCCGGCGCGACCGCTACCGGGTGCTCAACGACGTCTGGTTCGAGTCGCTGACCCGGCGCGACGAGATCATGCTGCGCTGGATCCGGGTGCTGCGCGAGGGCGAGGCCACCGTCGGCGCCGGCACGGTGGCGGGGGAGCGGCTGGCGGAGAGCGCCGCCTTCTTCGAGTTCATGATCGACGAGCTGCACGGCATGCTGGGCCGCTGGCGCGAGCACCGCGCGGCGCGGGCCTAGACGCGGGCGCGGCCCGCCCACCCCCTCCGGCGGGGCAAGGAGCGGCGGGGCATGGCGCCGGTTCGGGCGGGCCGGGAGCCTCCGACTCACTTGCGGGCGTGGGTGGTTCGTTCCGCCTCGTCGAGTGGTTCGCGGACGCCGGGGGGGGGGGCCCCCCGCCCCCCCCCCCCCCCCCCCCCCCCCCGGCGCGGCGGGGGGGCGGGGGGGGGGCCCCCCCCCCCCCGGCCCCCCCCCCGCC
>NZ_JBIVUM010000005.1:240521-448282 GCF_044757205.1 Kitasatospora sp. NPDC091335
GCGGGGGGGCCGCGGGGGGGGGGGGGGGGGGCGGGGGGGGCCGGGGGGGGGGGGGGGGGCGCCGCGGGGGGGGGGGGGGGGGGGGGGGGGGGGGGCCCCCCCCCGGGCCCGCCCCCCCCCCCCCGGGTCACTTCGTCGGGTGGGTCACTTCGTCGGAGCCGCCGACGGCGAGAACGCGGCGCTGGGGGTGGTGCTGGGCGCGCCGCTCGGCGTGGTCGTCGCGGTCGGGGCGGGGGTGGGGCAGCCGGGGGCCGCGGTGGGCGTCCCGGTCGGCGTCGCCGTCGGGGACGGGGAGCCCGTCGGGGTGGGCGTGCCGGTGGGCGTGGCGGTCGCCGTCGGGTCCGGGCAGGCCGTGGGCGTACCGGTCGGGGTGCCCGTCGGCGTGCCGGTGGGCGTGCTCGTGGGCGTGCCGGTCGGGGTCGCCGTCGGGGAGGTGCTGCCGCTCGGGGTGGTCGTCGGCGTCGCGGACGGCGAGGTCGAACCGTCGGGCGTGGGCGTGGCGGTGCCGCTCGGGGTGGTGGCCGGAGTGGTCGGGGTGGTCGTCGGCTGGGCGCTCGGCGACGTGTCCGGGGTCGGCGTGGCCGGGACGGTCGGCTGCGGCTCCGTGGCGGGCGTGCTGTCGCCCGAGCCCGTACCGCCGGTGCCGGGACCGCCGACGGGGAGGGCCGGGAGGTACGGCGTGGGCAGCGAGGTGGGCGGGAGCACCGAGCCGGGACGGTTCGGGACGGTGGTCACCGAGCCGCTGCCGAAGTGCGCCATCCAGTTGCGCACCGTCCGCAGGTACTCGCCCGAGTTGTTGTAGCTGAGCACCGCCCGGTCGAGCTGTGCCGGGTCGGTGAGGTCGCGGCCGCCGGCGCACAGGTAGCGGCCGGCGGTCTCGGTGGCGTCGAAGACGTTGTTCGGGTCGGCCTTGCCGTCGCCGTTGGCGTCCACGCCCCAGGAGGCCCAGGTGGAGGGGATGAACTGCATCGGCCCGACGGCACGGTCCCAGCGGGCGTCGCCGTCGTAGCGGCCGCCGTCGGTGTCGGGTATCGCGGCGAAGCCGTTGCCGTCCAGCGCCGGGCCGAGGATCGGCGTCAGGGTGGTGCCCGCGGCGTCCACCTGGCCGCCGTTGGCCTGGCCGGACTCGACCTGGCCGATCGCGGCCAGCAGCTGCCAGGGCAGGTGGCAGCCCGGCGAGCGCTGTGCCAGCGCGGCCTCGGCCTGGCGGTAGGCGGCGAACACGGTGGCGGGCAGGGAGGCGCCGGTGGCCGCGAACGGGCCGGCCGAGGGCAGGCCGGGCAGCGCGCCGGGAGGCTGCGGGAGCTGGACGGTGCCACCGCCGTCGGCGGGAACGCCGGTGCCGAAGGTGCCGGGGGTGCCAGGCGCTGGGTCGGTGCCGGGCAGGGCCCGGCCGACACCCTGGCCGGCGGTGCCGTTCACCGGACCGACGTCGGCGACCGCGACCGGGGCGAGCCCGATGCCCGTCACCTGAGAGCCGGTCAGTGCGGCCAGTGCGGCGAAGGCCGCCGCCGTGCCGGTGACCCGCTTGCCGATCCGGAGCTTCCGTCCGCCCTTGGCCTCGTTGATCCGCGCCGTCATCCGCTACCCCTCCCCGTCGCCGTCCGGACCCTTCCGGAACGGTTGATCTGTCGTCATCGTGCCCGTCCATACCGGGCGGGCCCCACCACCGTGACGATTAGTATCACGACGATCTGACAGGGACAGGGTGACCGGAAGGCGGACCGGAGCCCTCCGAGGGGTTAACTCGGCACTTCAGTGGGGGTGCGGCGGGGTGCGGGGCCACCCCCGGGCATCGGCCGCCCGCTCCTCGCTCCCCGCTGTCCGGGCGCAACGTCCATTCCCGTACGGACAGTTGGCCGGGAGACCAACAGCAGGGGGTGGGCGCTCCCCGGCGCCGGACCGGCGGTTCGGAGCGCGGGGGTGGTGCGTGCGCGGCGTTTCGGGCCCCCCGGCGCCGCCCGCCGGCCGCCCGTCTGACCTGGCGGAACGTCGGACGCCCGGCGCGGCGTTCTCTACCAGGACGGGCCCAGGGACGCCAGGGGGCGGCCCCGAGTCGGCCCTGGACGGGTGACGTTCTGGTGAAAATGGGCATGCCAGGAATCGCCGCCCGGCATGCTGTGCCGCGTGATGATGCGGATGGAGGTCCAGACCGTGAGCCCGAACCTGCCGGAGACCCTCGCCGAGGGGGCGGTCGTCCTGCCGGCGCCCCCTCGGGTGGTGGACGACCTGGCCCGTGACCTGACCCAGGCCGCCGCCGCCGTCCGGGCGGTGTCGCGCACCTGTCGCTCCGGTGGGGACGTCGCGGTCGCCGCGTACACCGCCGTGGTGTGCACCGGCCGTTCGGCCGCCAGCGCCCTGGAGGAGGCCGCCGCCTGGTGCCGGCAGGCCCCCGACGCCGAGGTGCACTCGCTGGCCTGGGCGCGGGTGCCGGGACACCGGGAGGACGTCCACGAGTACCGCGTCACCATGGCCGTGAGCTTTCCCGACGGCGAGACCGGCGAGCACGCCGGCGACACCCACCGCGCCCTTCGCTGAGGTCGTATCATCGCCCCATGGCTGAGGGGGGTACGAACGAGATGGCGAAGGACCCGGACGACGGACCGGACGGCGCGGTGGCAGGGACGGTGACGGAGCCGGCGACGGGGGACGGGGCCGACGGCCCGCGGGAACTTCCGCGGGCCGCCGCCGTGGCGGTCACCGTGCTCGCGGCGGTGTGCGGCGCCGCGGTGCTGCTGGCGGTGTTCGAATGGCTCGGGTGGTCGGCCCCGGGGATCGGCTGGATCGTCGCCAAGGCCGGGATCAAGCTCGCCGTCGGCGGATTCGCCGGACTGGCGGTCGGCTTCGCCTGGCTCCGGTCCAGAATGCGGGCGCGGAGCGGGAGTTGACCGCCGCGCCGGTCAACCGGACTGCGGCGACGGGCAGACGAGATCGCGCTTGGGCGCGGTGTCCTCCAGCAGGTAGCGCTCGACCACCCCGGTCACACAGGAGTTGGGCCCGGGGTACTGGCCGTGGTCGCCGTTGCCGGTGACGGTGACCAGCCTGGAACCGCGCAGCGCACGGTGGGCGCCGAGCGCGGCCTCGTAGTAGGTCGCCGGGTCGTGCACCGAGTTGAGCATCAGCGTGGCCGGCAGGTGGGCGCCGGTCACTTTGACCTCGGGCGCCGGGGCGACCGGCCAGGACGCGCAGACCGCGCCGAAGGCGAGCGTCCGGGCACCGGCCAGCGGCCCGCGGGCGGTGCTCTCGGCGCCGCGCTCGATCCAGGTGTCCAGGTCCCTGGTCCACGGGGTGTCGTTGCAGGTCACCGCGAAGAACTCGGCGAGGAACTCCGGGCCGAGGTAGCGGGTGAAGAGCTGCGCCGTCGCGGCCCTGGTCGCCGGGTCGGCGCTCTGCCAGGTGTCCAGGGTGGCCAGGACCCCGGCCAGGGCGGGGAAGTCGGAGGCCTGGTAGAGCGCCGAGACGGCGATGTTGTCCAGCTGGTTCGGGCCGATCGTCACCGCGCCCTCGACGATGGGGGAGTCGTGCAGGGCCGCGCGCCGCCGCTCCCAGTGCGCCTGGACCTGCTCCGGCGTCGAGCCCCAGTGGTAGGTGGCGTCCCGGGCCGCGAGCCAGGGCACGAAGTCCTCGTCGAAGCGGCGCTGGAAGCTCGCCGGCTGGCCCAGCTCGAACGTCTCCCAGGTGCCGTCGAAGCCGATGTTGCTGTCCAGCACCATCCGCTCGACCCGGTGCGGGAAGAGCGTCCCGTAGTAGGCGCCGATCATCGAGGCGTAGGACGGGCCGTAGTAGCTGAGCTTGCGCTCGCCGAGCAGGCCGCGGAAGAGGTCGATGTCGTGGGCGGTCTGCTCGGTGGTCAGGTAGGGGATCAGGTCGCCGCTTCGCTCCTGGCAACTGGCCGCCAGCTTCCTGGAGTTGGCGATGACCCGGTCGATCGCGGCCGGGGACCGGTCGCGGAAGTCGCCGGCCAGGAACTCCTGGAACTCCTCCTGGGTCTGGCAGACCGCCCTGGTGCTCTCGCCGACCCCGCGCTGGTCGAAGCCGACGATGTCGTACGCGGCGGCGACCGCCGGGGCGTGGGCGACCAGGTTGACCGGGCGCAGCAGGCCGGTGCCGCCGGGGCCGCCGGCCGCCATCAGCAGGGTGCCCTTGCGTCCGGCCTGGTCGGTGGCGCGGTGCCGGGAGACGGCGATGGTCAGGTCGGCCCCGACGCCGGGGTGGTGCCAGTCGCGCGGGGCGGTCATGGTGGCGCAGTCCAGGGCGGGCTGCCGGGCGCAGGGCTGCCAGTCCAGGGTCTGGCGGGTGTAGCGGGCGGGTGCCCGGTCCGCGTCGCCCGGGTCGGAGCCGGTGGCGGCGCCCGCGGTGGTGGGCGCCGCCAGGCCGGCCAGCACCGCGGCGGCGAGGGCCAGCGCGGCGCGCCGGGTGCGGGGCGCGCGCCCGGCCGCGGAAGCCGGGGCGTGCGGGGCCGCGGGGTGCTGTGCGGCGGGGTGCTGGACTGCGGTCGTGGTCACGGGAACGATCCTGTCCGAGCCCGGCATGACGATCGATCATCCCCACTGCCGTCTTCGGGGTGGTGCTGGATACACCCCCGCGGGGGCGGGGGCTCCAGTCACCCCGGCCGCTCAGTACGCGGCGGTGAAGCGGGCCCGACGGTGGGCGGGCCGCTCGGTCTCGTCGAGGAGTGCGACGGCGAGATCCTCCATGGAGATCGCCGAGTCGCCCCCGGCGTCGACCAGCAGCTCGTCGCCGCCGGTCCGGAACCGGCCGGTGCGCACGCCGGGCTCCAGTTGCGCGGCCGGGCTCAGGTACGTCCAGTCGACGTCCGCGGGCGCGGCGCGGTAGAGGTCGAGCTGCTCACCGCAGGCCAGGGCGATCGCCCGGATCCCGTCGGGGAAGCCGGGGCTGTCGACGAGGGCCATCCCGCCGCCGCCGGGAACGAGCAGGCTGCCCGCGCCGCCGACTGCCAGCAGCCGGATGCCGGTGCCCGCGATCCCGGTCAGCAGGCCCTTGGTGGCGATGGCCAGTTCGTGCTCGCTGCCGGGCACCGGACGGGTGGCGGTGATCACCGCGTCCTGTCCGGCCGCGATCCGGGCGACGTCCTCGGGGTGGCGGGCGTCGCCGACGGCCAGGGCGGCGGCGGACGGCAGGCCGTGCGGCTTGGCCGGGTCCCGTACGACGGCGGTGACCTGGTGGCCGCGGGACAGGGCCTCGGCCACGACCCGGCTGCCGACGTTGCCGGTGGCGCCGAACACGGTGATGCGCATGGGGTACTCCTCGAAGACGGTGGCGACGGTGGTGGTGGGACGGGATCAGGCGGGTTCGCGGACGGACCGCGGGGTGGCCGCTGGTTCGGCGTCGGCTGCCGGCCGCGCCGAGTGGCTCGGCCGTCGGATCTGGGCGGCGATCAGCGAGCCGAGCACGACCAGTGCGCCGAGCGCCTGGAGCGGGCTGAGGTCCTGGCCGAGTGCCAGCCAGCCGAGCAGGGTGGCGACCACCGGACTGAGCAGGGAGAGGAAGGAGACCGAGGTCGGCGGCAGCTCGCGCAGTCCGCGGAACCAGAGCACGTAGGTGACGGCCGCGCCGATCAGGCAGAGGTAGGTGTAGCCGAGCACGTTGGCGAGCGTGTAGTGGGAGGGCGGCGCGCCCTCGGAGAGCAGGGTGACCGGCACCAGCAGCAGTCCGCCGGCGGTGAGTTGCCAGCCGGTGGTGGCGAGCATCGGCGCGGGGGAGACCCAGCGCTTGGAGAGGACGATGCCGGCGGCCATCACCACGGCGCCGCCGAGTGCGGCGGCCACCCCGATCGCGTCCAGCCGGGCGCCGGCCCGCAGCACCAGCAGGCTGACGCCGGTGACGCCCGCGATGCCGGACAGCACGGTGCGCAGGGTGAGCCGGTCGCCGAGGACCAGGGCCGAGAGCCCGGCGGTGACCAGCGGCTGGACCGCGCCGACGGTGGCCGCGATGCCGCCGGGCAGGCGGTAGGCGGCGATGAACAGCAGGGCCTGGAACACGCCGATGTTGAGCGCGCCGAGGACCAGTGAGCGCCACCACCAACTGCCCTGCGGCAGACGGCGAGTGACGGCGATCAGCAGCAGCCCGGCGGGCAGGCAGCGGATGACGGCGGCGAGCAGCGGGCGGCCGGGCGGCAGCAGCTCGGTGGTGACGAGGTAGGTCGTGCCCCAGACCGCGGGGGCGAGGGCCGTCACCAGGATGAGGGCGAGGCGATTTCTTAGCACTAAGGCAATGTATCTCAGCGCTAAGGCATTCTTCGCCGCGTGGGGCAGGTGACGTGGCTCACAGTTACCTCATCGCTAAGGAATTCGGCCGGGATCGCTACCCTGAACCCGTGGCAGATCACGTGGACCGCGTCGTTGCGCAGTGGGGCGCCGAGCGCCCCGACCTGGACGTCTCCCCGATGGAGGTGTTCGGCCGGCTCAAACGCCTCTACCGCCTGGTGGACGCGGCGCTCAACCGCACCTTCGCCGACCACGGACTGGACGCGGCGTCCTTCGACGTCCTCGCCACCCTCAAGCGCAGCGGCCCGCCCTACCGGCTCACCCCGACCGGCCTGATGCAGTCCGCGATGGTGACCTCGGGCGCCATCACCCAGCGGCTGGACCGGCTGGAGGCCCGCGGCCTGGTCACCCGCACCCGCAGCGACCAGGACGGCCGCAGCCGCGAGGTGGCCCTCACCCCCGAGGGCCACGCCCTGATCGACCGCGCGCTGCCCGACCACCTCGCCACCGAGTACCGGATGCTGGCGGGCCTCGACGAGGCGCAGAAGGGCGCGCTCGTCGAGGTGATGCGCAGCCTGCTGGCCGACCTCGAGGACGGCCCGGAGTAGCGCCGGCCGTCGGGTCGGCGGCGGCCCGGCGGTCGGCAGCGGCCCCCGGGCGCGGTCGTGACCCCCGTCCGCGACCCCGCCCGGTGCGCTGCTCCGGCCTGTGGCGCTGCTCCGGCCGGTGTCAGGGACGGCCGGTGCCAGGGACGGCCCGTCCTACGGGTTGACCGCCACCGCCTTGAAGAAGGTGTAGTGGAACGTCCCGCCCGGCCCGGCCGCGCGGCGCAGCTCCGCGAGGCCCAGGTCGAACGCCTCTGGGCTGGTCAGCCCGGCGGCCAGCGCCTCCGCCCGGACGGCCTCGACCATGGCGACGAAGGTCCGCAGGGTGAAGCCCTCCACCAGGGCCGGGCGGGAACCGTCGGCGTAGACGGTGCGCGGACGGACCGTCACCTCGGCGAACCCGGCCGCCGTCAGCAGCGGGTGGAGCCGGCGTCCGAGCAGGCCGTCACCGCCCGCCCGGGCCTGGAGCCGGACCAGCAGGTCGACGGTCCGGCGGGCGGCCCGGCTCTCCGGGTGGAAGAACGCCGAGCCGTGGTCGCCCTCGATGACCGTGATCGTCCCGCCCGGCCGCAGCACCCGGCGCAGCGCCGCCAGCCCGGCCACCGGGTCGGGCAGGTGCTCCAGCACGAAGCACACGAAGACGTGGTCGAACGAGCCCTCCGGGAAGGGAAGTTCGTGCAGGTCCCCGTGGTGCCAGGTGACGTCGGCGGCCGGCGCCTGGGCCGACACCCGGGCGCGGGCCTGCGCCAGCGACTCCGCCGAGAGGTCCGCCGCCGTCAGCCGCACGCCCGGGCTGGCGGCCAGCAGGTGCACGGTCTGCGCCCCCACCCCGCAGCCCGCCTCCAGTACCAGGCTGCCGGCCGGGTAGGCGGTGCCCGCGTGCAGCAGGTCGGCGAGGGTGTCGGCCTGGTCGCCGAGGCGCAGCGCCTCGGTGTCCGAGTAGCCGTGGACGTAGCCGTGGTGGCCGCTCCGGCGCACCGGCGCTTCTTCTGTCGAGACAGTCGTATCCGTGGTCATGGCCCCACCCTCGCCGCCACTATGGTCCGGTGAACAGGTCCAAAGCCGAGGCATCCGACCGGTCCAAAGAGACCGGCGCCGACTTCCTCCAGCTCGACACCAGCGGCGTCCCGCGGGGCGGCCTCACCGCGTGGCTCGCCCGCCGGCTGCGCGAGGCCGTCGCCGACGGGCGGCTCCCGGCCGGCACCCGGCTGCCCGCCGGCCGGGAGCTGGCGGCCGAACTCGGCGTCTCCCGCGGGGTGGTGACCGACGCCTACCGGCGCCTCGCGGAGGAGGGGCAGGTGGCCGGGCGCGGCCGGGGCGGCACGGTCGTGGTCGCGGCCCCGGCCGTGGCGGAGGAGGCACCCGTGGCGCGGCCGCCCCGCCCGGCGCCCGCGCTGTTCCGGGACGACCCCGGCCCCGAGGTCTTCGACCTGCTGCGCGGCACCCCCGCCAGGATCGACCTGACGCCCGGCGTGCCCGACCTCGCGGCCTTCCCCCGCGCCGCCTGGCTGCGCGCCGAGCGCGCCGTGCTGGACGGCCTCGCCGCGGCCGACCTCGGCTACGGCGACGTCCGCGGCACCCCGGCCCTGCGGACGGCGGTCGCCCACTGGCTGGCCCGCAACCGGGGCATCCGCGCCGACCCGGACGAGGTGCTGATCGTCGCCGGTACCGCCCAGGCCCTCGCGCTGCTCGGCCGCGCCCTCGGCCGGACGGGCGTCACCGAGGTCGCGGTCGAGGACCCGGGCTCGCTCGGCGCCCGGCAGCACCTCGCCCACTGGCTCGCCGCGACCCCGCCCGTCCCGGTCGACGCCGAGGGCGTCCGGGTCGACGCGCTGCGCGCCACCGGCGCCCCGGCCGTCCTGCTCACGCCCGCCCACCAGTACCCGACCGGCGTGGTCCTCGGCGGCGACCGGAGGCGCGAACTGCTGCGCTGGGCGGGCGAGGGCGGCCTGGTCATCGAGGACGACTACGACGCCGAGCACCGCTACGACCGCCCGCCCGTCCCGGCCCTGCGGGCCGTCCTGCCGGACCGGGTCTGCTACGCGGGCAGCATCTCCAAGCTGCTCGCCCCCGCGCTGCGCACCGGCTGGCTGCTGGTCCCGGCCCGGCTGCGGGACGCCGTCCTGGACGCCAAGCGCTTCGCCGACCTCGGCAATCCGGTGCTGCCCCAGCTGGTGCTCGCCCGGCTGATGGAATCCGACGAACTCGACCGCCACCTGCGGCTGCTGCGCCGCCGCCACCGGCGCCGTCGGGACGCCATGATCGCCGCCATCCGCACCCACCTGCCGGGCGCCGTCGTGCACGGCGCGGCGGCCGGCCTCCATCTGATGCTGACCCTTCCGGAGGAACTCGGGTGCGCGGACACCGAGTTGGCCGCCGCCGCACTGGCCGCGGGGGTCAAGGTGCAGCCGCTGTCCTGGCACGCCCGGCTGCCGTACCCGTCCGGTCTTGTCCTCGGCTACGCGGCGGGTTCGGCGGCCGAGATCGCGGAGGGCGTCGCCGTCCTGGGACGGCTGGCCGGCCTGGCGCCCAGGAGGCCCGGTTCGTGACGGACGGGCCCGGCACAACGGCGCCGCCGTGCCGCCCGGAGAACGGGCGGCACGGCGGCGATCGGTGCGGTGCGGGGGTCAGGCCGCGAAGTAGCCGTTCAGGTCGGCGATCACGTGGGCGTCACCCCAGTTGTTGAAGATCGTCACCCGGCCGTCCACCACCGGGACGACGACCAGGTTGGCCCTGGTCCGTCCGGCGGTGAAGTTGAGGTTCGACACGCCCGGGCGGGCGGTGCCGTGCGGGTAGACGATCAGGTGGCTGTCCGCCGTCGGCCCGGTGACCGTGACGTTCAGGACCACGGCGGTCACGCCGGTGGACGGCACGCCCTGGAGCGCGGTCACCGGCACGCTGACGATGCCGCCGCCGCCCACCGCCCCGGCACGGGCGCCGGCACCGCTGCGGGTGTCCAGCAGCCGGACCGGGGTGGTCGGCGAGAAGACCGAACCGGAGTCCCCGTAGTAGCCGGTGACGTCGGCGATCAGGTCGACGGAGCCCGCGTTGTTGCGCAGGTCGACCTTCCCGTTGACCACCGGGACCGTCACCAGGTTGGCGACGATCTGGCCGGCCTCGAAGTTGAGGTTGGAGACGTCCGGGCGGGCCTGGCCGTCGGGGTAGACGGTGACGTGGCCGGGCTGGGTCGGGTTGACGGCGGTGACGTTCATGACGACGGCGGTGACGCCGGTCGCCGGGACGCCCTTGACGCCGGCCACCTGGAGGGCGACGACGCCGCCCTCGCCGACCCGCTGGGCGGGGGCGCCGGTGCCGTTCCTGGTGTCCAGGAAACGGGCCGGGGTGATCGGAGTGAGCGCGGAACCGGTGGCCCCGTCGGTGTAGTAGCCGGTGACGTCGGCGATCAGGTCGACGGAGCCCGCGTTGTTGCGCAGGTCGACCTTCCCGTTCAGCACCGGGACCGTCACCAGGTTCGGGACGACCTGGCCGGCCTCGAAGTTGAGGTTGGAGACGTCCGGGCGGGCCTGGCCGTCGGGGTAGACGGTGACGTGGCCGGGCTGGGTCGGGTTGACGGCGGTGACGTTCATGACGACGGCGGTGACGCCGGTCGCCGGGACGCCCTTGACGCCGGCCACCTGGAGGGCGACGACGCCGCCCTCGCCGACCCGCTGGGCGGGGGCGCCGGTGCCGTTCCTGGTGTCCAGGAAACGGGCCGGGTCGATCGGGACGAACCGGCTCCTGGTCGTGGGGGTGGCGGCGGTGACGGTGAAGGCGCCGGGGAGCGAGACCCCGTAGACGCCGTCGAGCGCGATGTCGTAACTGCCGGGTGCCAGGCCGTTGGTGTCGAGCAGCACGTCGAGTGAGGTGCCGTCGGCGCTGGCGGACAGGGTCGTCGTCACCGGGTTGGTGGGGGCGCCGTTGCCCACCAGCTTGGCCTTGTTGCCGAGGTGGAGCCCCTTGCCCCTGATCACGGCCTGGATCCACGTCCCGGCGGCGCCGGTGGACGGGCTGACCGAGGCCAGGGCCGGCTGCGGCTGCGGTCCCGGGCAGGAGGAGAAGTCGCAGACGCCCTGCATGCTGTACTCGACCGGCGTGCCCGTGGTGGCGTGGCTGAGGATCAGCACGGCCTGCTCGGGCTGCGAGTCGGACGAGCACCGGCCGCCGAAGGCCCCGTAGTTGGAGGAGCACTGGTAGCCGTACTCGTCGTTCCAGCGGGAGCCCCGGAGCAGGCGCAGCAGCGGGAAGTCGTCCTGCCGGGTGGCGCTGGTGGTGCCGACCACGTTGAAGGACTGGTTGGCCTTCATGTCGACCACGGCGCAGTAGGCGGTCGAGTCGTCGGTGAAGACCCCGCCGCGCTGCGGGAAGCCCTCGACGCTGACCGGGTTCGCGGCGCACTCGGGCGCCCAGCCCGCGGCCGTCCCGACCTTCCAGGCGTCCACACCGGCGTGGATCGTCGCGCCCGCGTACCCGGAGGCGAGCACGACCGCGGTGTACGAGCCCGCACCGGTGAGCCGGCAGGAGACGCCGAACTGGGTGCAGACCTGCTTGCCCTCGGCGTCGAGCACGCCGAGCAGCGCGTTCTTGCCGTACGCGCCGTCCGAGGTCCGGACGCCCAGGGTGTACTTGTCGCCGCTCGCGGCGGTGACCCGGACGCACCGGGCGTCCAGTGCGGAGGTCAGGTCGAAGGAGATGCCGGGGCCGCCGACCCTGGTCGAGGACGGGGTCAGGCAGTTCGCGCTCGGCGAGATGTCGTGCCGGGCCAGCCGGTAGGTGTCGGCCCCGCCCCAGCCGATCAGCAGCGCGGTGTAGGCCACGCCGGTGGCCAGTCGGCAGGACTTGGCCGAGTTTCCGCCCGCGACCGCCGTGCAGACCGGGGCGCCGGACGCGTCGAACACCGTCACGTCGGCGTTGAGCTTGTTCGTGGTGTTGGTGTAGTCGGTCAGCTCGGTGACGGAGTGCCGGTCCGCGGGCAGGCTCAGGCAGGCCTGCGGAGCGGCCTCGGTCACCGGGACCTCGGCGCCCCAGCTGCCGTCGAACCCGCTCTGCGGCCAGGCGGTGCAGCCACCGGTCGCCTCGCTCCGGTGGACCACCAGCCCGTAGGCCTTGGACGGCGTGCCGGTCAGCACCGCGCGGAACGGGGCGGTGCCGGTGAGCTTGCAGGCGACGGACGCGCCGCGGGTGATCTCGCACTGCTTGGCCCCCGAGGCGTCGAAGACCTGGGCATCGACCGTCGCGCCGTCGGCGGGCGGCCGGTTGAGCAGGTACACGCCCTTGCCCGAGGCCGTCGGCAGGGCCAGGCAGAGCTGCTGGCCGAGGCCGCCGAAGGTGCCCGTGGCCGGACCGGCCGTCAGACCGGTGTCGTTGGCCGCGACGCAGCCCCGGGTCTCCCTGGCCGAGTGGAAGGCCATGCCGTACGCGCCGACCGAGGGCGGCGCGTAGGCGTCGACGGCCCAGGTGTAGTCACCCGTCGTCAGGTCGCAGGCGCCCTGGAAGCAGGGTTCCCCCTGGGCGGTGCCGTCGGCGGCGAACAGCGCGCCGGGGACGGAGCCGTCGTTCGTGACGAGCGGGCCGAAGCCGTACCGCGTCGACTCCGGGACGCGCAGCGTCCGGCAACGCGTGGTGGCGGTCAGGTCGGGGGAGACGCCGAACGCCTGGGGCTCGACGAGCGTGCAGCCCTCCGGGTGGGAGAACCGCGCCGCGAAGACGTCGTACGCCAGGGCCGCGCCGTTGTAGCGCTGGACGGTGAAGCGGTACGGCGCGGAGCCGGTGAGCCGGCAGTCGGGGTAGGTCGACTTGCCGCAGACCTCGGCGCCCGTGCCGTCGTAGACGACGACGCTGCCGCGCTGGCCGGTGGAACCGGTGCGGAGCACGTCGCCGGCGGCGAGGCCGTCCACCCGGTAGCAGTCACCGGCCGAGCCGAGGGCCAGCGAGCCCTGGACGTCGGTCGGGGCGCCGAGGGCGAGGTCGGCGGCGCCGAGCGTCCGGCACGCGGTGGTGGACAGCAGCGGCAGGTAGGAGAGTGCGAGGCCGGTCGGCGCGGCGGAGTAGGTCTCCACCTTCAGCGTGTAGGTGCCCGCCCGGGTGGTGGCGCAGCGCAGCGTCCTGTTGCCGTCCCAGCTCGGGCCGACCGGGTCGTCGCAGGTCACGGCAGTGCCGTCGGGCGCGATCACGGTCGGGGTGACCGAGCCCTGGGTGGGGACGATCTGCAGGAGCAGCAGGTCCTTCTGCTGTGGCAGGTCGAGGCTGAAGACGGTGGTCCCGCTCGGGTCGGCGGCGCAGCTCGCCACCGCGCCGGACCGCAGCGCCGTCGGGCACGGGCCGCTCGGGTCGGCCTGGCGCAGCTCCTGGGCGAGGGTCTGCTGGTCGGCCTTGCGGTCGGCCTCCCGGCCGGGTGCGGCGGACGCGGCGGACGCGGCAGGGCTCGCGTCCGCGCTCGGCCCGGCGGCCGGGTTCGGGTTCGCGTTCGGTTCGGCCGGTGCGCCCGCCTGCGGCGCGACGGCCGCGGCCGTCGCCGCCCCCACGGCCCGGGCCGGCGCGGCCTGGCTCACCAGCGAGGCCAGGACGGCCAGCAGCAGGGCTCCGGAGGCGGCTGCGCGGCCGCCCCCACCCCGCCTTCGTCGTACTCGTCTGCCGATCGGCAGCACGTTCATCTCATCCCCCCGTTGTGGGCAGGTCGTGCACGGAAAGGTCGTACATGTGAGCGAGCTGGCGGAGTCTAGCGGGACGTGTGCGCATCCTGCCATCGGTTACCGAGGCGTAGGCCGGCCCGTCCCGCACCCCGTGCTGACGCCGCGTCGGGAGCTTCGGCCGCGAGGTGTCCGGGTGTCCTCACCTCGGTCTTTCGGGGTGTGGGCCCGGGTGTCGGGCGCGGGGCCGGCGGCGCGATCGCGTCGGAAGTATCGGATTGTCGGATGAATCCGACGCGGCTGGAGCGTGGTGGTCCGCCTCCCTGGGTAGATTGACATGCTGAAGTCAACATCCGACCCGGGAGGCGTGATGGTCCCGTTTCGCAGTGTCGCCCAGTTCGGGGTGGTGCTGGCCGTCATGGGGGCCGCGCTCGGGCCGGTCCCGCTCGGCTCGCCCACCCGGCCGCCGGGGAGTACCGGAGAGCCTGGCGCCCCCGGCGCTCCGGATGCTGCCGGTGAGAGGAGCGCGGCGATGGCCGTCCAGGAGCAGGAGGACTCCCGGGTGCTCGCCGGACGGCGGATCGTGCTGTCGTACTCCGGCCCGACGCCGCCGGCCGGGGTGCTCCGGACGCTCAGGGAGGGCCGGGCCGCCGGCGTGATCCTGTTCGGCGAGAACGTCACCAGCCCGGAACAACTCGCCAGGGCCGTCGCCGACTTGAAGCAGGCCGCGGCCGAGGCCCCGCACCCGCGCACCCTGCTGCTGATGACCGATCAGGAGGGCGGCAAGGTCCGCCGGCTGCCCGGCGCGCCCGAGCTCTCCGCTCGGAGCGTGGGTTCCGCCGCGGACCCGGTCGCCGCGGCGGCGGAGTCCGGGGCCGGTGCCGCCCGGACGCTCGCCGATGCCGGGCTGAACCTCAACCTCGCTCCGGTGCTCGACGTCTACGACAAGCCGGACAACTTCATCGACCACTACGAGCGCTCCTACGGCCAGGACCCTGGCGCGGTGGCGGAGCTGGGCACCGCCTTCCTCACCGCCCAGCAGGGCCTCGGGGTGGCCGCGACCGCCAAGCACTTCCCCGGCCTCGGCGCCGCGCCCCGGGGCGCGAACACCGACGAGGGCCAGGTCACCCTGAACGTCCCGCTGTCACAGCTCCGCTCCCGGGGTGAGGCCCCGTACCGGACCGCCATCGCGGCGGGCGTGCGGCTGGTGATGGCCTCCTGGGCGGTCTACCCGGCGCTGGATCCGGACCACCCGGCCGGCTTCTCGTCCACGATCATCCAGGGCGAGCTCCGCGGCCGGCTCGGCTTCGACGGCGTGACCGTCACCGACGCCATGGAAGCCAAGGCGCTCGCCCCGTACGGCGACGCCGGAGACCGCGCGCTGGCCGCCGCCGGGGCCGGGATGGACCTGATGCTCTGCTCCGCCCGCGACCCCGGGCAGGCCGAGGAGGCCACCGAGGCCCTGGCCGCCGCGCTGGATGACGGCCGCCTGGACCGGCACGCCTTCATCGAGGCCGTGGCCAGGGTCGACGGGCTGCGCGCCTCGCTGGACCGAGCCGGCGGCGGGTGAGCAGATGCGCCGCAGGCCCCGCCCGGCGGCACCGTTCCGGTAGGTCCTGCCACCCGCCGATCGGGTGCGCGGGCCGACGGCGCGGTGGCCGCCGGGGCGGGCCCGGCGGCGGTTCGGACGTGGTTCACCGGGGCTCCACGCGGGCGTCGCCTGGATGGCGGTGCCGGTTGGGCCGTCCGAGGGTGATTGCGCCATCGAAGGTCTGATTTCGGTCGAGGGTTCGGTTCGAAGGGTAAATCGGCGCCAGGGCACAGGAATCGCATGGGAAAGTTCCTGTCGTGGGCCTATGAAATATCACATGTCCCACATCACCTGCCCTAGTCCGTCCTCATACCCTCCGAAGGAGGAGGCACCGATGAACCGCATGAGTCGCGCCACCTGGATCGCCGCCGGCGCCGTCACCCTGCTCGCGGCGCCCGTCCCGGCGCTCGCCGCGACCCCGACTGCCGCCACCACCACCGCCACCGTCACCACCTGCGGCTCCTACAGCCTCCAGGCCGGCCTGGCCACCTACGCCTGCGCCGACGTGACCGGCGACAGCGTCGCGATCTACGGGAAGATCGGCCTGGCCGGTCCGCCGTCCCCGGGCACCCCGTGGCCGCCGGCGCCGAAGGACCTGGTGACCCACCTGTCGGCGAACGTGGCCGGCGGGGCCTCGCTCGGTACGGTGAACGGCCGCACCGTGTTCCAGGTGTCCACCGTGCGGGTCGACGGCATCGCGGCCACGGTGGCCTGCGGGTCGACCGTGCACGTGTCCTTCGACGTCGAGGGGTTCTGGAGCGGCCAGGTGCCGGCCACGGTGGACGTGCCTGTAGTCTGCTGACGGCTGACATATCGTCACCATGACGGCCGAGCCCGGGAGTTGGCAGCATCCCGGGCTCGGCTTTCGGATGTCCGGGCCCGGTCGCGGCCGGGCGAGGGGCCGTCCGGCCGGGGTCTGCGGGGAGCCGGCGCGCAGTGACGACTTGAAGAAATCTTCATCTGTCGCGATGATGCCTACCGGCCGCGGCATCGACCCCCGCCCGGCCGGACGACCACCGAACCGGACCCGAGGGAGAGAGCGGACGATGCCGGTCCCGCTGTACCAGGCCAAGGCGGAGTTCTTCCGCACCCTCGGCCACCCCGTGCGGATCCGGGTCCTGGAGCTGCTCCAGGACGGCCCCCGGCCGGTCCGCGAGCTGCTGGCGGAGATCGAGGTCGAGCCGTCCAACCTCTCCCAGCAGCTCGCGGTGCTGCGCCGCACCCAGCTGGTCACCGCGACCCGTGAGGGCAACACGGTGGTGTACGCGCTCAGCACCCCGGACGTCGCCGAGCTGCTGCGCGCGGCCCGTCGGATCCTGACGGAGCTGATCACCGACCAGGGCGCGCTGCTCACCGAGCTGCGCGCCACCGGTGGCCGGCCCCGCTGAGCCGCGCCCGGCCCGTCCGCCCGATCCGAGGAGAAGCACCACCATGAACGACAGCACCGGCGAGAGTACGGGCGACGGTACGAGCGAGGAGAAGCGGCGCCGCAAGGCGATGCTGATCCGCGCGGGCATCTACATCTTCGCCACGCACCTGTTCGCCGGTTTCGTGCTGCTGCTGTTCGCGCTCGGCGACCGGAAGTAGCCCCCGGGGGGCGGGCGGCTCACCGGTGCCGCCCGCCGTCCGGTACCAGGTAGCGGTCGCTGGTGCTGGTCCACGCCTGCACACCGGCGACCAGCTGCCGGGTGCCCTCCAGGTACCAGCGTCCGGCCGGATGGCGGCGCAGCAGCTCGAGGCGCAGTTCCTCGCTCTCCTGCCGCAGCCGTGCCACCTGGACGCGCACCGCGTGGACGGCCCGGCCCCGGGTGCAGCCGTGGGTCCGCTGGAGGGTGAGCACGGTGTTGAACGCGGCCGTGGTCTGCCGTTCCTCGCGCTCCAGCGAATAGAGGTCGTTGATCAGTGTGGCGGCGTCGGCGGTGTTGGCCCGCAGCCGGTGCAGCGCGGGCTCCGCGTGCAGGGCGGCCGGGGCGTCGGCGCCGTGGACCCGTTCCATTATGTTCATGAACGGGTAGAGGCAACTGCCGTGCCGGCGCAGCCGCATGGTGTCCGTCAGGTCGAGGCCGAGGGCGGGGACGGTGCCGCGGGCGCGGTGGTCGGCCTCGGCGGGGAAGGTGGCCAGGCAGGCGCGCCACTCCCGGGCCGCCCTGGCGCGCCACTCGGGGGACATCGAGGCGGTCTGCCGGTGCCACAACTCCCGCCAGGAGTCGAGTAGTCGGCCATCGGACGGGCTCCCGCCGCGGGCTCCTTCGAGGACCGCGATCAGCGGGTCGACCAGGGCGTGGGCCTCAGCTGGGTGGCGCCCGGGCGAGCCGTCGAAACGGTCGTCCAGGATGGTGAACCAGCCCAGCACGTCGACCAGGAGGTCGAGTTCGGCGCCCCGGACGCGGGGGAACGCGTGGCCGATCAGCTCGTGCAGCGCGTAGGCCCGGTAGCGGGGCAGCTCCGACGGGGTGAGCAGGCCGCGGTGGACCGCCCAGTCGGCGTGCCGGTCGGCGGCGAGGCGCAGGTCGCGGGACCGGCGGGGGTCCGCCGGGACGGCGGGCGCCGGGGTGACCGGGGGCAGCGGGGGCAGTGGGGGAGTCGCGGCGAGGGTGGCCGGGCAGAGGAGGTCGGCGAACGGACACCGGCCCGGTGCCGGCCCGGCGGCCCGGGCGGGCACTGTGGCTCCCGGTGAGGAGGCGGAATCACCCTCGGGGGAGGCCGCCGAGGCGCCCCCGCGCGGGGAGCGCGCACCGCGCGGCGCGAGCCGGACCCGCAGGCCGTGCGCCTGGACCGTGGTCCACACCACCTCGCGGGCCCGGGCGCCCGGCACCGCCGTCGGCCGCCAGCGGCGCAGGATCGCCGCGGCCGCGACGGTCAGCTCCGCCCAGGCGAAGGCCTCGCCGATGCACTTGTGCTTGCCCGCCCCGAAGGGCAGGAAGGACGGCCGTCCGGTGCCGCCGGCGTCCTGCCAGCGCTCGGGCCTGAAGCGCATCGGCTCCGGGTAGCGCACCGGGTCGCGGTGCAGCGCCGTGAGGCTGTACAGCAGCTCGGTACCGGCCGGGACACGGTACGGGCCGAGTTCGACCGGCACCTGGGCGGTGCGCATCAGGAAGGCGTTCGGCGCGTGCAGCCGCACCACCTCCTGGGTGACGCTGCGGGTGTAGGTGAGCCTGGCCAGCGCCTCCGGGGTGGGGACGGTGCCCGCGGGCAGGTGCTCGTCCAGCTCGGCGAGGATCCGGGCCTCCGCCTCGGGGTGGCGCAGCAGTTCGTCCAGCAGCCAGGTCAGCGTGGTGGAGACGGTCTCGGTGCCCGCGCCGAACATGGTGATCGCCTCGGCGCGCACGTCCGCCTCGGTGAGCGGGCAGCCGGTGGCCGGGTCGGTCGCGGCGCGCAGCAGGGCGGGCAGGGTGCGCCGGCCCTGCCCCGCGCCCGCGGTCGCGGCGCGGCCGCTGACGGCCTGGTCGACCACCCTGTTGAGCGCCCGGACGGCGGCCTCGAAGCGCCGGTTGACGGGCAGCGGCAGCCGGGCGAGCCCCGGGGTCGGGTACAGGGACTGGACGATCTGGCCCTTCACCAGGTCCGGCAGCGCCCGGTGGAAGGCGACGGTGGCGTCCTCGCTGAGCCGGGCGTCGAACAGGGAGCGGGTGACGATCTCCAGCGCGAGGTGGTTCATCTCCTTGGCCACGTCGAGGACTTGGCCGGGGCGCCAGCGTCCGGCCCGCTCCTCGGTGACCTGCTGCATCACGGCCAGGTACTCGCCCATCCGGTCCTGTCCGAAGGCGGGCTGGACGATCCGCCGGCGGTCGCGGTGGGCCTGGCCCTCGGACATCAGCAGGCCGTCGCCGAAAGCCGTCTTGAGGGTGTCCTGGACGGCGCCGCGCGGGCAGTCGTGGGCCAGTGCGACGAGCAGGGTGTGGACCAGCCGGGCGTCGGTGACCACGCAGACGGTGCGCGGGCCGAGCCGGACGCGGACCACGCCGCCGTACCGGGCGAGCGAGCCGAGGAAGCCGAGCGGGTCGCGCAGCAGGGCGGCGGCGTGCCCGAGACCGGGCAGGGCACCGGGGGCCAGCGGGGGGACGGCGGCGCGGGCCAGGGGGGAAGGACCGGGTGCGGTTCTCGGGGGGACGATCAGCTTCCGCGTCTCGGTCAGCAGGGACATGACACAACCTCTCACCAGAGTTGCCGGTGCGGACGGCGCCGGTCGGCACCGGCGGGCCGACCGGGAGGCGGGGGACCGTCCAGCGCGGACCCCGCGCGCGCCCCCGGCGGGAGGGCGCACGTCATGGCAAACGCGCCGGTTCCCCGGGCGTTGCGCCGAATGTGCGGGGATCACTCCAACGGCCGATCGGATCGACCCTTTCGTGCGTGCTCGAAAATCCGTGCTGACCTGCGTGGATGCGTCCGTCCGGGTGATCCGCGGCATGCCCGGAAGGCAGGGTCTTTGGACCCTCGCCGCACGGACGTACGAGGGTCAGCATGGTGGCGGAGAAGGAGGAACCCGATGACCCGTCTGCGCCACCGGCCGGCCCCCGACGTCCGGGTGGAGATCCGCGGCGAACTGCCGCGCGAGGACGCCGAGTACGCCCGGGTCCGGGCACTGGAAACCGCCGCGGGGCTCGGTCCTGACGCCCGCGCGCTGCGGCTGCGGCTGACCCGCTCGCGCGACCGGTCGGTGGCCAGGCCCGCACTCGCCCAGGCGGACGCCGTGGTGGCGGGCGTCGGCCCGGTCCGGGTCCAGCTGGCCACCGGCACCGCGCGGGAGTCCGTCGACCTGGCGCTCGGCACGCTCGCCGGACGGGCCGTCCGGCTGCGCGAACAGGGCGACATCGGCTTCGCCGTCGCGTACGAGAGCGCCTACCGTCCGCAGTTCGCGTACCGCCCGCTCGCCCAGCGGAGGATCGCCCGGCACAAGGCGGTCGTGCCCGCCCGCCGCACCCCCGGGCAGGCCGTGCTCGAACTGCTCGCCCTCGACCGGCGGTTCCACCTCTTCGCGGACGCCGCGACCGGACGGGACAGCCTGGTCCACCGCTGCTCGCCGGACGGCTCGGTGGAACTGTGCGCCGCGGGCACCGGCGCACTGCCCCCGCTCGACCTCGCCGAGGCGGCCCGCCGGCTCTGGCTCACCGGCCGCCCGTTCGCCGGCTACACCGACTCCGGCGACGGCCGGATCCGGGTGCTCTACCGCCGGTTCGACGGCCACTACGGCCTGATGGTGCCGGTGTCGGACGGTCGGATCGGGGCAGGAACCCTGTCGGCACAGCACTGACACCACGGCGGGACGACCACACCACGAATTCTCCACGACAGGGGGCCGGGACCATGGACTGCGACGAGGTCATGCTGACCGTCCGGATCACCGCCGCCGAGCGCGCGCTGCTGCGCGACCTCGCGCGCGGGCACGGCGGCGACGTCTCCGAGGTGGCGGTGGACGGGCTGCTGGAGGTCATCCCCGCGCTGCACGACGACGCCTCCGTCCTGCCGTTGCTGCGCGTCCTGGCGAGACCGGCGCCCTTCGCGCTCACCCTGTGGCTGCCCGCTCCGGTCGCGGACCTGCTGCCGCTGCTGGGCGAGCGGCTGGTCAGGACCGGTGGTCCTGCGGCCGGTCCTGCCAGCGCGGCGCTCTCGGCGGCCCTGCGGCTCTGGCTGGGCGGGGACCGGGCCGCTCTGGCGGCGGGGCTGGCCCGGTTGCACGGAGGCTGTGGCGCCGGTGCGGTGGCCGGTGGCACGGCGGCCGGCGGCGGTGCGGCAACGGTGGCGCGAGCCGGTGCGGTGTCCTTCGGAGCGGGGTCGGTGAAGGCCGCGGCCTGACTCTCGCCCTCGCGATCCTGACGTTTCGTCATATAGCCGTTCTTCTGGGCATGTTGGGGTCTGAGGGCAGCCGTTTCAGGGCGCCGGCGGACGTCGGCCTACGGGTCCGGCGTTCCGTCGGGGCCAACCGGGTCGCGCCCCCCGGAGCTGCGGCCGGGTGGCCGCCACCACCTTCGCGCCGGGGAGCGTCCGTCCCCCGATGACGGTGCTCTCCGGCGCCGCCCTGCCCGGTGCCGCCCCGCCCGGCGCCGCCCTGCCCGGTGCCGCCCCGCCCCGGGGCGTTCCCGGCGGATCGACGCCCCGGGGAATTCCGCAAGAGGTTTCCGTTATTCCCGGGCGCCCCCTCCGGTCTCCGGAGTGGCGGAGGATCCGAACCCCCTCCGCCGCGGCCGGAGGTGAGTATCAGCCAGATCGCGCCGAATTCCGCCGTCTTGAGCCGGAGTTCCGGCCCCGGCCGCGGCCGGCTTCGAGGCACTGTCGAACGGCCAGGTGATCGGCATCGTCCGGGCCGCCCCGCCCGCCCCGGTCCGTCTCGTCCCCGGTGTCTCGTGCGGGCAGGGCAACTCGGCGCCGCCGGGGGTGGGTTCACCTTCGGGGCGGACGGCGGTGCCCTGCTGCCCGGAGCCGGTGGGCGGCCACGCCGCGGCGGACGGCTGTCGGGGCCGCGGCGGCCCGGACGGCGGGTCTTACCGGAACTGGTCGCTGCCGAAGATCTCATGAGCCGTTCCGGGTAAGGCTGTTTCCGTGAGTCCGTAAAACCGGTCAGCCCGTACGTCGGTCGAGCCCTTCGACCCGAGCCCCCCGACCCCAGCCCCTCCGCCCGAGCCCTGCGACCCCAACCCTTCGACCAGAGCCGCCCGACCCCAGCCCCTCCGCCCGAGCCCTGCGACCCCAACCCTTCGACCAGAGCCGCCAACACCCGTGGGCCCCACGGCCCGTGGGTCCGAAGACCCGTAGCGCCGGGAACGGCCGCCGCCCGACCCGGCGGCGGCCGCACCCCGGCACCAGGCCGTTCCCAGCGTCCCTGCCCCCACACCGCCCCGAGGACCTGCCCGTATGCGAACCCGTCCCCTCACCGTCTTCGCCTTCACCGCCGTGGCCGTGCTGTCCGCCGCCGCGCCCGCCGCCGCCCACGGCGACACCGTCCACCTGGATGTCACCGGCCAGCAGAACGGCCGCGTCAGCACCTTCGCCACCTGGGAGAACGACCACGACCCGGTGACCGGGGAGTTCACCGGAACGCTCTCCGCGAGCGCCGCCGACGGCCGCACCCTCGGCCCCTGGCGCCTGGTCACCGTCCCGGGTCTGCCCGGGACGTACACCACCAGGGAGGCGCTCCCCGCCGGGCACTGGCGGGTGACGGTGGACTGCGCCTTCCCCGCCCTCGGGCACGGTGAGGGTGAACTCGACGTCGACGCCCCCGAGATCACCGGTCCGGAACCCCTGGGGACGGACGGCTCGGCGCGGTCCGCCGGGGTGACGCCCGCCCCGCTGCGGGAGACCGGTACCGCGATTGCGCCGACCGCCGCCCCCGTCTCGGCCCGGGAGGTCACGCCCGGCCACGTCCACGCGACCACCTCCGGCGCCACCACCTGGGCGGCCATCGGCACCGCCTTCGTCGCCGTCGTCCTGGTCGCCATCGGGCTCTGGCTGCGCCGCCACCGGGGCTGAGCCCACCGGGGGCGTCCGGAGTCCTCCGGAGTCCTCCGCCCGGAGCCGACCGCCACGGCGAGGGAGCGGCTCCGGGACCGCCCGGTCCGGCGTCGGCCGGCCGACGGGCCGGGCTACTTCACGGCCTCGCCGGACTTCGACCAGTTGTCGCGCAGCCGGTCGAGGTAGGACTGTGCCTGGGAGCCGATCTTGACGCCCCTGGCGAAGGCCAGCATGTTGCCGGCGCCCGCGTTGTAGCCGAGGGCGACCAGTTCGTCCCGGGTGAGCGACACGCCCGGCCGGGCGGGCAGTTGCGCGGCGAGGTCGTGCAGGTGCCAGGCGGCGGCCTGGACGGCGAGGTCGCGGTCGTCCGGCAGTTCCTCCCACTGGCGGGAGGCGAAGGGGCGGCCGGGCTTGGTGTCGTCGAAGGCGGCCCGGTGCATGTTGGCGATGCCGAAGGAGGCGTCCGGTTTGCCGCGCTGCCAGGCCCGTTCCAGCTCCGGGTCGTGCGGCTTGTACGACTCGTTGTAGAGGATCGCCATCAGCAGCTGCGGGTTGACCCCCGCCTCCGCGGCGTACCGGCGGACCGGCGCGGCGTAGTCGGCCGGGTCGTAGCGGCCGGAGGGCTTCGACGGCTTCGCGGAGGAGCCGGCCGAAGGCGCCGCTCCGGAGGACGGGGCGGTGGCGGTGGGCGAGGGGTCGGCGGAGGCCTCGCCGTCGTGGCCGTTGCCGCGGACGAGGCCCAGCCCGGCCACGACCACGACGCCGATCACCAGCCAGCGTCCCCAGCCGGACCCTTTCTTCTCCTCGCTCACCGCTGCCGCCCCTCCCCGTTCGCCCGTGCGCTCGTTCGATCGCCGAGCGGCTGACCGTGTCCTGCGGCAGGTTACTCGGCGGGCTTCTGGTCGCCGTCGAGGTTGCGCAGGAAGTCCTTCGCCTTCTCGACGCCGGTGTCGATCTGCCCGCTGTACTTGCCGTCCGTGCGGCCGTCGATCGCGTCGCCGACCTTGTCCAGGCCCTGCCCGATCACGTCGCCGTGGTCGCGGGCGAGGTCGGTGGCCTTGTCCGCGAGGTTCTTCAGATTCTCAAACATGGTGACGCTCTGCTCCTCTGATGCGTTCCTGATGATGTGCCGACGTGGCGGGGATCATGACCATCCTAACGACGCCCCACCAGGCGGTCTGCCGCTGCCGGGTGGCAGCGGATGACTTTGCTGAAATGGGTTCGTATGCTCCAACCCGTCTTCTACAGCAATGTAGAGGTCGGGTCGCCGGCGGGACGCCACCAGGGTCGAAGGCGTCCCGGCACGCAAGGCGGTGCCATCGCGCCGCAGCCGCAACGATCGAGGGAAGTGCGCATGGCCGGTCAGCGGGCGAGAACGCCGTACCAGCACGCGGGACCGCGCACCGAGGACCGCGCCCTGCCCGCCCAGCGCTCCCGGGCGTCCGCCGCGGGCACCGCCGGGGACGGCACGGACACCGGGACGGCCCGGCAGGTCCGGGCCCGCCGCCCCGGGCCTGCCCGCCGCCGGTCGCAGGCGCGGCGGCGCGGCGGGACGGTGGCGGCGCTCTCGGCGGTCGGGCTGCCCCTGCTCGGTGCGGTCGCGGACGAACTCGACGGGCCCGGCGTCGGCCCCCTGCTCGCGGTGGGCTCGGTGCTCGGGACGGCCGCCGCGGCCGCGCTGTGCGGCCGGGCGGGCCGCTGGTGGGTGGTGACGGCCGCTCCGGTGGTGGTGCTGCTCACCGCGTCGGGCGTCGAGTACCTGGCGCACCCCGAGAAGTACCAGGGCAAGAACCTCGGCACCGGCGCCGTGCGCTGGGTGGTCGGGGCGTTCCCGGTGATGGCGGCCGCGGTGGCGGTGGCGCTCGCGGTGGTCGCGGCCCGCACGGTGGCGGCCCGCCGCCGGACGGTGCGGGAGCGCCGACGCCCCGGCAGGACGGCCGCCCCGGCGGGAAGGGGGCACCGTGGCTGAGCGCAACGGCAGCGGCCGTGGCGGCGGTCGCGGGCAGCGCGGACACGCCCCGCGCCGGGGCACCGCCCCGCTGACCGTCGCCGGGCGCACCCTGGCCTGCACCGTCTCGGTCGCCGTGCTCGGCGCCAGCGGCTTCACCTGGTACGAGTACCGCCGCCTGGACGACGGCATGATCAAGTCCGCCGCGCTGAGCGAGGCCAAGAAGAACGCCCCGCCGCACCTCGACAAGTCCGTCAACCTGCTGCTGATCGGCCTGGACAGCCGCAAGGACATGGACGGCAACGACCTGCCCAAGCAGTTCGTGGAGGACGAACTGCACGCCGGCTCCAGCGAGATCGGCGGGTACAACACCAACGCCCTGATCGTGCTGCACATCCCGGCCAACGGCGGCAGGGTCACCGCGCTCTCCGTCCCGCGCGACGACTACGTGCAGACCGTCGGGGCGGACGGGAAGATGCACAAGATCAAGGAGGCGTACGGCATCGCCAAGGTGACCGCCGAACAGAAGCTGGCGGGCAAGGGGCTCTCCAGGGCGGAGCTGGAGCGGCACAGCCGTGAGGCCGGCCGCTCGGCCACCATCCAGACCGTGCAGAGCTTCCTGGACGTCCCGATCGACCACTTCGCCGAGGTCAACCTGATCGGCTTCTACGACATCGCCAAGGCGGTCGAGCCGGTCCAGGTCTGCCTCAACCACCCGGTGGACGATCCGATCACCGCCAGGACCGCCACCCACGAGGGCGGCGGCACCGGCCTCAGGCTCCCGGCCGGGATCAACTCCCTCAACGCCGCGCAGGCGCTCTCCTTCGTCCGCCAGCGCCACCACCTCACCAACGGCGACCTCGACCGCACCCACCGGCAGCAGGCGTTCCTCTCCTCCGTCGAGTACAAGCTCAAGCAGCAGGGCATCCTGAACGACTTCGGGCAGATGCAGAAGCTGTTCGCGGTGGTGAAGAAGGACGTGGTCATCGACAACGAGTGGAACATCCTCGACTTCGCCCAACAGGCGCCCAACCTGACCGGCGGCAACGTGGAGTTCAACACCCTGCCGATCAGCGGGTTCAGGACGGTCGGCGGGCAGGAGGTCAACACCGTCAACCCGGACCTGATCAGGAAGATCGTCCGGCAGCTCTTCAACCACGAACCGGCGCCGGCCGTTCCGGCCGTCACACCGGGGGAGTCGCCCGGCGAGCCGACCCCGTCGCCCTCCGCCACCCCGAGCGTGGCGGCCAGGGCCGCGGTCGACATCCACGCGGCGGCGGGGGCGGGCGCGGCGGCCGGCGAGGCCAAGGCGCTGGCCGAACTCGGCTATCAGGCGGGCCGGATCGGCGACGCCCCGGCCAGGACCAGGACCACCGCGGTCGCGTACGGCGCCGGGGCCAGGGCCGACGCACAGCTGCTCGCCACCCGGTACGGGGTGAACGCGGTCTTCTCGGCCGGGGTCCCGGCGGGCCGCATCCTGCTCACCCTCGCCCGCACCCCGAGCCCGAGGCCCGTCCCCCCGTCCGCCGCCGCGCCGGGCGACCCGTCCGCCGACCCCGCGGCGGGCCTGCCGATGCAGGGACCGGCGGTGAAGGCGGGCGGCATTCCGTGCGTGGACTGAGTCTCCGGGCGGCGCCGGGCCGTCAGCTCGGGCGGGTGTCCCGGAGCGGCATGGTGTCGTGGGTGTCCGGGGAGCCGGCTGTCCCGGTTGACCGGACGGCAGGCCGGTGCCGGTGTCGATCTGTTGCAGGAGGAGGTTGCCGATGGCCCGCACGAGGAGGCGGACGAGACAGTCGGCCAGGACGTCGGCCAGGACGTGGTGGCCGGCGGGGGCGTGCCGTTCGAGGACGGCGACGGCCTTCTCGGCACGTCCGGCGTCGGTCAGGATTTCTGCGACGGGCTCGGCCGCATGCGAGGTGCCGCTCTCGGAAGCAGCCCGTGCTCCTCGAGCACGCCGAAGTTTGTGTTGGCGGCGAACAGCGGCAGTCGCCTCCGGAGCAGGTTCCCCTCCTCCGTGCCGTCGCGGCGGGCTTCGAGGTGGTCGAGGTGTGCCAGGCAGTCCTGAGAGCGACCCGGTCGCGGTGTCGGTGGCGGCCTTGGGCTCGTGGCTGCGGGGTTGCCGGCGGGCCGCGGCGTCGTCGTGGCCCGCCTCCCCGACGCACTCGGTGGAAGCCGTGGCCTGCGGGGCCGTGCCGCTGACCGGAGCAACCCCCGCGAGCGCGGGGCCGACCTTCTGCACCGGCTCCAGCAGCGCCCGGACGGCGAGCAACCCCCGCGAGCGCGGGGCCGATATCTGACGCTCCAACGCGGCGATGTTGGAGCTGGAGCAACCCCCGCGAGCGCGGGGCCGATAGCGCGCCCTGGCGAACCGCGAGACGGACAACGGAGCAACCCCCGCGAGCGCGGGGCCGATTTGCCGGTGCGCGGGGCTGCGAAGAACGCCCCGGAGCAACCCCCGCGAGCGCGGGGCCGATCGTCGGCGAGGGGAACGGTCAGTCCGTCAGCAGGAGCAACCCCCGCGAGCGCGGGGCCGATACCGCGACCCCCGAAGCCGTCTGGACCACCATGGAGCAACCCCCGCGAGCGCGGGGCCGATGAGTACCCGAGGTAGTTGTCGTTGACGTCGTCGGAGCAACCCCCGCGAGCGCGGGGCCGATGGCGGTCCCCCCACCGTGCACATCGGCGGCACGGAGCAACCCCCGCGAGCGCGGGGCCGATCCGCGAGGCCAAGACCCGCCGCCGGGGCCGGGGGAGCAACCCCCGCGAGCGCGGGGCCGATGCGTCGGGCAGCTGCTGGTCGACCCGGCCCTGGGAGCAACCCCCGCGAGCGCGGGGCCGATGCCGCCTGTTTCGCTGAGCAGGCGGGTGGTGGTCGAGCAACCCCCGCGAGCGCGGGGCCGATATACGGGCCGCGCGAGGACGCAGCTTGGCGACGGAGCAACCCCCGCGAGCGCGGGGCCGATACCAGGATCGCCGTGCGGGTGGTCGCCGTCGTGGAGCAACCCCCGCGAGCGCGGGGCCGATAGAGAGGGGCCGGCGGCTACCGGCCCCTCGTGGGAGCAACCCCCGCGAGCGCGGGGCCGATCCTTGGCGCGGCGGGTGCCCGTGGCCTCTTCGGGAGCAACCCCCGCGAGCGCGGGGCCGATCGGCGTGGCGCGATCTTTTTTCCGGGATTCCAGGAGCAACCCCCGCGAGCGCGGGGCCGATGATGCCGCAGCGGATTCCTCGACCACCACGCCGGAGCAACCCCCGCGAGCGCGGGGCCGATCGCCCCCGCACGCCTTTGACTTTGCCGGGGCGGGAGCAACCCCCGCGAGCGCGGGGCCGATCCAGCGGTGCGGTCGGTTGGCGGTTGAGCAGCGGAGCAACCCCCGCGAGCGCGGGGCCGATAAGCCCGAGAGCGAGGTGGAGCAGGTGGCCGCAGAGCAACCCCCGCGAGCGCGGGGCCGATCACTGCGTAGTCCGGCATCCGGGCCGCCAGCAGGAGCAACCCCCGCGAGCGCGGGGCCGATACCGGAATTCCGCGTCACATCGTCAACGGGCCGGAGCAACCCCCGCGAGCGCGGGGCCGATGTCGGGGGCACGCGGGCGAAGGCCGGCCCCGGGGAGCAACCCCCGCGAGCGCGGGGCCGATCACGGCAACGAGGGCACCGGCCGCACCGCCACGGAGCAACCCCCGCGAGCGCGGGGCCGATCACGACCGACGCACCCACCCCGTCGGCCTCGCCGAGCAACCCCCGCGAGCGCGGGGCCGATACTTCCTGACCTGCAGCGATCCTCCTCGGGAGGCGCAGATTGATTCAGTTCGATTCGGCAGACCGTCCGTAGCAGTGTTCCTGAATGATCGTCATCTCTTTCCGCATCCAAGCCAATTGTCAGTGTCCCGCCCTAGGCTTCCGAAGCGTACTCGCACATGGAGGTCGGGACGATGGCTGAGGACCGCTGGCAGTGGTACCCGCCCGAGGTCAGGGGCTGGCTGGGCGCTCTGTGGGGGAAGTCGGCCGGGCGGGCTGGGGGGTCTGCCAACCTCCTGCTGTCGCACATGCTGGACACTGCTGCGGTGGCGGAGGTCGTCTGGGATCGCTACCTGCCGCCTGTGACAAAGCGGCGCCTGGACGCCGTCGCGGGCGGCCGGGGGAAGGGGCGGCGTCTGTTCGCCTGGCTGTGCGGAATTCATGACTACGGCAAGGCCGTCCCCGCCTTCCAGTACCTGGACTCCGACTTGGCGGATGCCGTTCGTCGATCAGGCCTGTCCTGGAACAAGTACGCGGTGAAATCCGAGTCCTGGAGGCACGACAAGGCCGGCGGCCTCTTGCTGCGGGCGGCGCTTGCCGACGCGGGGTGGGTGGAGGAACAGGTCGACTGGGTCTGGCCGCTGGTCGCCGGCCACCACGGTCGCTTCCCCACGATGGGCCAGCTGCCTCCGAAGAAGGCGGACCTCCAAGGGAAGGGGACGTCCTGGAAGCTGGCGCAGTCGGCGCTGGTCGGGGTGTTCTCCCGGGAGCTGGGCTTCGAGGGGGCGTCGCCGCTGGCCGCCGTGGAGCCCGCTCTGGTGCCCGGCCGTGCGGTGCAGCTCCAGCTGTCCGGCTTCGTGGTGATGGCGGACTGGATCGCCAGCGACGAGCGGCACTTCGCCGGGGTGTCGGATCTGGAGAAGGTGACGATCGATCAGGCGCGGCAGCGGGCGGCTGCGGCCTGGTCGAGCCTCGGGCTGCGCGGCGGGTGGGGAACGCTGCCGGCGCCGGGCCCGGAGGCGTTCCGGGACCGTTTCGGTCACGGGACCCGGCCGTCGCAGGAACTGGTCCTCGATGTGGTGCGCCGGATGGGCGGGCCGGGGCTGGTGGTCGTCGAGGCGCCGATGGGGGAGGGGAAGACGAAGGCCGCGCTGGCGGCGGCGGAGCTGCTGGCTGCCCGGTACGGCCTGGACGGGGTGTACCTGGGCATGCCGACCCAGGCCACCGCGGACCCGATGTTCACCCAGGTCCGATCCTGGCTGCACAACGTCGAGGAGGGGCTGGAGGACCAGGTCGCGTTGCTGCACGGCAAGCGGATGTTCAACAAGGAATGGCGCGGCCTGCTGGAAGACACGGGGGAGGGGAGTCAGGATGCCGACGCCCGCTACTCGACGGTGGACGAGTACGGCGTGCAGTCAGACTGGCTCGACGGTTGCGAGGGCGGGGAGCGCAGGGCTCCGGCCGAGTGGTTCCTCGGCCGTCGGCGCGGCCTGCTGAGCCCGTTCGCGGTCGGCACGATCGATCAGCTCCTGTTCGCCGCGACCCGGACCAAGCACGTGATGCTGCGGATGGCCGGCCTGGTCGGCAAGGTCGTGATCCTCGACGAGGTCCACGCCGCCGACGTCTACATGTCGCAGTTCCTGCTGGAAGGCCTGTGGTGGCTCGGGCAGGCCGGGGTGCCGGTGGTCCTGCTGTCGGCGACCCTGCCGCCCGAGCAGCGGCGCCGCCTGGTCGCCGCCTACCTGGCCGGAACGCAGTCGGCAGAGGCTCCGGTGGCACTGGAGGTTCCCGAGCCGCAGGGGTACCCGAGTGTGACGGCGGCCTGGCCGGGGCAGGGCGGGAAGTCGGAAGTACTGGTCGAGAGCACGGAATCCTGGCGTGACGATTTGCGAGTGCGGGTCGAGGTCCTCGACGAACCGCCGACGCGGACCGATGCCCGGGCCGCGGAGAACGACGCCGGGCAGACGGACACCGCCGTGGTCGACTACCTGAGGGAGCGTCTGGTCGACGGCGGGTGCGTCCTGGTCATCCGCAACATGGTGGACCGCGCCCAAACCACGTTCGACGCCCTCCGCAAGGAGTTCGGCGCCGACGTCCGCCTCCTGCACGGACGCCTGCACACGGGCCACCGGGCCGACCGCACACAGGACGTGCTGAACCTCCTCGCCCCGCCGGCCGCCGGCGTCGCGCGCCCCGACAGGCTGATCGTCGTCGCCACCCAGCTCGCGGAACAGTCCTTCGACGTCGACGCCGACCTGCTGATCACCGACCTCGCACCGATGGACCTGCTCCTCCAGCGGATCGGCCGCCTCCACCGCCACGACGGTGTGAAGCGCCCCGCCCTGCTGGCCCAGCCCACGGTCGTCGTCACCGGCATCGACCTCGACAGCGGAGACACACCGCACGTCCTGCGCGCCTCCGAGGGCATCTACGGCCGCTACCTCCTGCTGCGCACGGCCGCCGAGGTGGAGCGGGTGATGGCCGGTGGAGGCGTGTGGAGCATCCCCAGCCGGGTGCCGGACCTGGTCGCCCGGGTCTACGGCACGGACCCGATCGTCCCGGCGGCATGGGCGCAGTCCGAGGCGCAGGCCCGGCAGGAGTGGGAGGAACGGCAGTCCTTGCGTCGCGCGAAGGCAGCCGAGTACGTACTGACCCGCTCCGGGGAGCACGGGGCGCCGACACTGGCAGGCCTGCACTACGGAGGCCACGGAAAGCTGGCCGAGGGACAGTTCGAGGCACTCGTCCGCGACGGTGACCCGAGCACGGAGGTCGTCCTGGTACGTCGTCTCGGGGAAGACGACTTCCGGGCGGTGACGGGCCGCGCCCTCGGGCCGAACGGCGAGGTCGCGGCGGAGGTGGTGGACGACGTGCTCTGCGGCACGGTCCGCCTTCCCGCCAGGCTGACCGAGGCGGCCGAGCAGGCACTCGGCCCGCTGCCGGGCTGGCGGGACCATCCGTGGCTGCGCCACAGCCTCGCCCTCACACTCGACGAACAGGGCGAAGCGTCGCTCGGAGACTTCCGGCTGCGCTACGACGAGGCGCTCGGGCTCGTGGTGAGCGGCGGTCGCCCGTACCGGTAGGGCGCGTGGGCGGAACGGACACGATGCCGCCCCACCCACGCGCGCCCCTCGCCCCGCGAACGCGGGGCCGACGTGCGGTCGGCCGGGAGCCGGAAACACGGCCAGGGGCCACCCCCGCGCAACGGAAACCTGCGGGGCCGAGGGGCAATTCAAGCATTCGCCCCACAGCCATCCTTCGGGAGTGCCACGCTTGTCCGGCAACGAGCATCTAAACAGGGCCAGTTGGGAGAACAGCGCGTGCCTGGGTACAATCTTGTCGAGGAGCCGTGGCTGGCGGGGCGCCCCGTCGGCGGCGGGCCTCCCGTGGCGCTGGGGATCGCCGAGGCCCTGGCCCGGGCCCACGCGCTGGAGGGCCTCGTCGTCGGGTTCTCCACCCAGCTGCCGGCCGTCCTGCGCCAGGTCCTGCTGCCCGTCGTCGCCCACGCCACCGGCGCACCCCGGACGCTGCGGGGGAAGGGTGACCGGCTCGCGCAGAAGGACGGGTTCACCGAGGACGAGCTGAACAGGCTCCGGGAGTACCTCGACGAGCATCGCGCGAAGTTCGACCTCTTCGACCCGGCCGCCCCGTTCGCCCAGGTCGCCGGGCTGCGGACCGCCAAGGACGAGTCGAAGGGCTCCGCCGCCCTCGTGGCGACCGCCGCCAGCGGAAACAATGTCCCGTTGTTCGCCAGCCGCACCGAGGCGGACCCGCTCGACCTCACACCCGCCCAGGCCGCCCACTGGCTCGTGCACACCCACTGCTGGGACACCGCCGGGATCAAGACCGGCGTCGTCGGCGACCCCGAGGTCAAGGCGGGCAAGACGACAGGCAACCAGACCGGCCCGCTCGGCCAGCTCGGCGTCATCGTTCCCACCGGGCGCACCCTGTACGAGACCCTCCTGCTGAACCTTCCGGTCACCCCGGCCGGAGTCCTCGGAACTCCGCAGTGGCTGCAAGGTCCCCACAGTCCCGCCTGGAAGTCGCGTCCGGCCGAGGGCCTGCTCGACCTGTGGACGTGGCAGGCCCGGCGGATCCGGCTCGTCCCGCACCAGGGCGACGACGGCCGGCTGAAGGTCGCCCGGGTCGTCATCAGCGCCGGCGACCGGCTCACGCCCCTGCCCGCACAGGAGCCGCACACGGCCTGGATGTTCACCGCGCCCGCCAAGAAGTCCGCCTCGGCCCTGCCCGAACGCAGGCCGCGCCGGCACACCCAGGGCAAGGCCGCCTGGCGGGGCCTGGACGCCCTCCTCACCCCGGCCCGCCAGGGCCCGGACGGCGTCTTCGAGACCAGCGTCCTGCTCGACGAGGCCAGTGCCCTGCGGGTGCTCGGGAAGCTCGACGCCGACTACCCGCTGCAGGTCAAGACCTTCGGCATGGTCTACGGCACCCAGTCCTCCGTCGTCGAGGACGTCATCCACGACGCGATCCCGCTGCCGCTGCTCGCCCTCCACCAGGACAGCGAAGCGCACGAACTCCTCCTCGACGTGGCCGAGCAGGCCGAACAACTCGCCAAGGCCGTCAACAACCTCTCCGCGGACCTGCGCCGGGCCGCCGGCACCGACCCCATCCCCTGGGACAGGGGCCAGCGCCCCGGCGACCTCCTCCTGCACACCCTCGACCCCCTGGTACGCCGGCTGCTCGCCGGAGTCCGCGACGCCGGCACCGACGACGATGTCCTGGACCGGGGCAGGCTCGCCTGGGAGGAAGTGGCCCACCGCCTGGCCCGGGACGCGGCGAACGAACTCCTGCTGGCCGCCCCCGCCACCACCTTCCAGGGCCGCACCGTCAGCCCGCCCGGAAAGTCGGGCAAGCCGCTGACCTACAAGCTCGGCACCGCGGGCGCCGACTTCCGGCGCCAGGTCGACGAGATCCTCCCCCGGTACGCCGACGCCCGCCGGGAAGCGGCCGCCGCCCGGGAAGCCGAGACCGGACCCGCCCTCGAACCCGACCCCGATCCCGGAGCGGACTTTGACGACTGAGCACACCACCGCCGCCAAACGGCGCCCGTACTGGGACCAGTACACCGCCCACGACCACACCTGGCGCACCGACCACCGCACCAAGCAGCCGCGCCGCCCGCCCGGCGAGGACCTCGCGGCCATGCGCTCCGGCCTCGGGCGCCCGGCCATGGACAGCCCCAGGATGTGGCCCCTCTACAGCTGCGAGGTCGACGACGTCCTCGCACTGCGCGACGAGGTCTCCGACGAGCAGAAGGCCGAGCACGCCGCCCTCGCCCTCTACGGCCTCCACCAGCAGAGCCAGTCCACGCCGATGCACCGCCGCGGTATCAAGCTTGGCGAAGCCCTGCGAGCCCTGCGCCGCAGTGGCAAGTTCAGCGAGGAAGCGCTCGACACCCGCGTCGCCCAGCTCGCCGGTGCCACCAGCGTGCCCGCGCTGCTCGTCCACCTGCGCGGCCTGATCACCCAGCTGCGCACCGTCGGGCAGCCGCTGGACTACAACCACCTGATGGCCGACATCCAGGCCTGGCACCGCACCGACCGGCGCCCGCAGGTCCGCCTCAAGTGGGCCATCGGCTACCAGGCCTGGAAGGACAAGGCCCCCGCCGACTGACCGCGCTCGCACATACCCGGACCACCCGACTACGGAGTAGCGCATGACCGACCGCCTCTACATCGACGTGCACATCCTGCAGACCGTCCCGCCGGCGAACCTCAACCGGGACGACAACGGCAACCCGAAGGAGGCCTACTTCGGCGGCAAGCGCCGCTCCCGCGTCTCCTCCCAGGCCTGGAAGCGCGCCACCCGGATCCACTTCACCGAGAGCCGCGACCCGCAGGACCTCGCCACCCGCACCAAGCGGATCGCCTCCCAGCTCGCCAAGGGCATCGCCGAGCGCAGCGGTGTCGAGGCCGAGGACGCGCAGCGGCTCGCCGACGCCCTGGTCAAGTCGACCGGGATCTCCGCGGGCAAGAAGGCGGGTGACACCGCCTACCTGCTCTTCTACGGGCGCCGCCAGTTGGACGCCATCGTCGGCCTGGTTGCCGACACCGCCGGCGACCTCGCCGCCCTCGACGCCAAGGCGCTGGAGGAGGCGGTCAAGGCTCTGCCGGTCAAGGAGCAGTTGCAGAGCGGCCACCCGGCGGACGTGGCGTTGTTCGGCCGGATGGTCGCGGACATCCCCGGCCTGAACGTCGACGCCGCCACGCAGGTCGCGCACGCGATCTCCACCCACGCCGCGGAGCTCGAGTTCGACTACTACACGGCGGTCGACGACGAGAACACCGCGGAGGAGACCGGCGCCGGCATGATCGGCACCATCGGCTTCAACTCCGCCACCCTGTACCGCTACGCGACTGTCGGCCTGCACCAGCTCCGGGAGAACCTGGGTGACGACAAGGCCACGGTCGACGCCGTCGACCTGTTCGTCGACTCCTTCGCCCGCTCCATGCCCACCGGCTACGGCAACTCCTTCGCCCACCGCACCCGCCCCAGCCTGGTCGCCGTCGTCGTGCGCGCCGACCAGCCGGTGAACCTCGTCTCCGCGTACGAGAACCCGGTCCCGGCGAGCCGGGGCATCGTCGCGGAGTCCGCGCGCCGCCTCGCCGGGGAGTTCGCCACCGCCACCGAGCAGTGGGGCGACAGCCCGCTGTACGTCGGCATCTGCCACACCCTCGGCACCGACGCCGACGGGACCGGGGAGAAGCTGACGGAGGCCTTCGGCGCGAACCGCACCTTCCCCGAGCTGCGCGACGCCCTGCGCACCGCCCTCACCGAGCGGGTGAACGACAACTGATGCCCGCCGACCCCACCCCCGCACCGGACCCGCGGGACGAGGAGCAGGCGGTCCTCGTGCTGCGTCTGGCGGGCCCCCTCCAGTCCTGGGGCGACCGCAGCGCGTTCAACCGTCGCGACAGCGGGCCCCAGCCGACCAAGTCCGGCGTCGTCGGCCTGCTGGCCGCAGCCGCCGGCCGCCCGCGCGAAGCGGACATCGCCGACCTGGTCGGCCTGCGCCTGGGCGTGCGCATCGACCAGCCCGGAACGCTGCTGCGCGACTACCACACCGTCAGCGACTACCGCGGTCGGCCGCTTCCGCAGGCCGGAGTCAACGCCAAGGGTCTCCAGAAGCCGACCTCCCCGGCCAAGGACACCCACGTCACCCACCGCTACTACCTCCAGGACGCGGTGTTCGTCGCCGCCGTCCAAGGCCCTGCCGCCCTCGTCACGGCACTCGCCGAGGCGGTCCGCCGCCCCGCCTTCCCGCTCGCCCTCGGCCGGCGCTCCTGCGTCCCCACCCAGCCGATCACCCTCGGCGAGGTGCGCGGCGGCACCGTGGAAGACGTCCTGGCCGAGGAACCCTGGCAGGCGGGCCAGGCTGCCAGGAACGCCTACCGACGGCGGGCCGAGCGCGCCCCCGGGCCGTTCTCCCCGCACCGGATCGACCTGGCCGCGACCTTCGACGACCCGTCGGGCGACGACACTCTCCAGGACGTCCCGCGCTCCTTCGACCCCCGTGAACGCGGATTCTCCACCCGGCGGATCCGCCACGCCTGGCTCGACGTCCCCACCGGCCTCGCCCCGATGACCACGCCCGCCGAACCGGCCGCCGCGGCCGGCGGCCACGACCCGTTCGCCCTGCTGGGCTGGTGACCCGATGACCTACCTTTCCCGCGTCCGCATCAACCCCCTGCGCGCCGCCAGCCGCAACCTGCTCGCCAACCCCCGAGCCCTGCACGGCGCCGTCACGGCCGGCGTCCCCGACACCGCCCCCGGCGACCGGATCCTGTGGCGCCTGGACACCGACCACCCGCGCCGCCCCGTGCTGCTGGTCCTCACCCCCTCCAAGCCCGACTGGACCCACGTCGTCGAACAGGCCGGATGGCCCGACGCCGACGGCGAGCACTACGCGATCCGCGACTACAGCCCGCTGCTCGCCCAGCTCGCCGTGGGCCGCGAGTTCGCCTTCCGACTCAAGGCCAGCCCCGTCCAGAACACCTCCAAGCCCGACAAGGCGAGCCCACACCGCACCAAGACCGCCGCCGAACTCCACCACCGCTCCTACCGCATGGCCCACCGCACCGCCGCCCGGCAGCTCACCTGGTTCCTGGACCGCACCGAGCGCTGGGGCTTCACCATCCCCGAGGCACACACCGACGAGCCGGCACCGGGCCTCGAACCGTCCGACGTCGACACCCCCACCGACGCGAGGTCCGCCCGCGAGGTGAGGATCACCGACCGAAGCCGCAACACCTTCACCAAGCCCGGCACCCGCACCCCCGTCACGCTCACCACCGCCACCTTCGAAGGCCGCCTGTCCATCACCGACCCCGGGCTCCTGCAGACGGCGCTCCTCGGCGGCATCGGCCCGTCCAAGGCCTACGGCTGCGGCCTGCTCACCCTCGCCCCGCTGCCCGCCGGAGCCCGCTGACCGATGGCCGACATCTGGTGGAAAGCCCACCCCCACGACCTGCACCGCCTCGCCGACCGCGTGTCCAGCGTCTACGTCGAGCGCAGCCACATCGACCGTGACGAGAACGCCGTCGTCGTCATCAACAAACGCGAGACCGTCCGCGTCCCCGCCGCCATGGTCGCCGTCATGCTGCTCGGCCCGGGCACCCGCATCACCCACGGCGCCGTCAACCTCCTCGCGGACTCCGGCACCACCGTGTGCTGGGTCGGCGAGCAGGGCGTGCGCATGTACGCGGCCGGCCTCGGCCCCAGCCGAGGAGCGGCCCTCCTCAACCGGCAGGCCTGGCTGGTCAGCCGCACCAAGGAGCGCCTGGCCGTCGCACGGAACATGTACCGCATGCGGTTCCCCGGCGAGGACGTCAGCACCGCCACCATGCAGCAGCTGCGCGGCCGCGAGGGCGCCCGCATCCGCAAGCTCTACCAGGCGCAGGCACGCCGCACCGGCGTCCCCTGGAACGGACGGGTGTACAAGGCCGGTGACGCCTACGCCGCGGGCGACGACCTGAACCGCCTCCTGTCGGCGGCCAACGCCGCGCTCTACGGGATCTGTCACGCAGTCATCACCGGGCTGGGTGCCAGCCCGGGGCTCGGCTTCGTCCACACCGGACTGGCGACGTCGTTCGTCCTCGACATCGCGGACCTCTACAAGGCCGAATACACCATCCCCCTCGCCTTCGACCTCGCCCAGCAGGGCCACACCGAGGAACGCGACGCCCGCCTCGGGCTGCGCGACCGCATCACCGAGGACAAGCTGCTGGGCCGCATCGTCCACGACGTCAAGACGCTCCTCAGCCCGGAGGGCACCGAGATGCCCGACGTCGAAGTCAACGAGCTCTGGGACGAACGCCTCGGTGCCGTCCAGGGCGGTGTCAACTGGTCGGGCACCGAAGGCCCGCCGGTGCCCGCCGTCTCCGATCCGGGGATGGGTGACGAACACCTGGCCGTCATCGGCCCGGAGTTCACCGAGGACGCGAGCAGCCCATGACCGTCATCATCCTCATCGCAGCTCCCGAAGGCCTGCGCGGCCACCTCACCCGCTGGATGGTCGAGGTCAACGCCGGCGTCTTCGTCGGCACCCCGAGCCGCCGCATCCGCGACCGGCTGTGGGAGCTCCTCGCGACCCGCATCGGCGACGGCCAAGCCGTCCTCGTCGAACCCGCCACCAACGAACAGGGCTGGACCGTCCGCACCGCGGGCAAGGACCGGTGGAAGCCCGTCGACTTCGACGGACTGATTCTCTCAGCCCGCTCCCGCCGATAAACCCGCAGGTCACGAAGTGTCGGCCCCGCACGCGCGGGGATGGTTCCACCTTGTCGCGGGCCTGCTCGGTCGCGGTGACGTCGGCCCCGCACGCGCGGGGATGGTTCCCCGTGGCCGTTCACGGTGGAGTCGGGGGTGCTGTCGGCCCCGCACGCGCGGGGATGGTTCCGCAGGAACGCCCCCGCCCTCCCGAAGGAGAGCGTCGGCCCCGCACGCGCGGGGATGGTTCCCTCGGTACATCCGGCTGACCCCCGGTCGCCCGGTCGGCCCCGCACGCGCGGGGATGGTTCCCCCTGGCTACCTGAGAGCAGTGCCCGCGACAGGTCGGCCCCGCACGCGCGGGGATGGTTCCACCTACCCCATCGGCGCGGGGCCCACGGTGCGGTCGGCCCCGCACGCGCGGGGATGGTTTTCGTGCTCTGGGAGTACGCGGAGAAGTTCCTGGGGTCGTAACTGCTGAACCGACCACGGATGCTCTTCTCTGGCCGGATGCGGGGCGGTCCGGAAGCTCTGGCAGGACTCGTCGCCGCAGCGGCACTCGGCGACCAGACGCAGGCTCCGCGCGGCGACGGCCAGTCCGGGTTCGCCCTCCCGCTCCAGGAGTCCGACCAGTTCGGCGGCCAGGGCCGGGAAGACCTCCCGGACCAGCGGGTGCTCCGGGGCCGTCACGGGCGGGGCGCCTTCACGCCGTGGACGGCAGCGTACTCGGCCGCGAGCCAGGGGCCCAGGTCGTCGACGAGTACGGCCAGGGCGGCCCGGTCGACCGTCGGGGTGCGGGCCATGGCGGCGGCGAGGCGCAGTTGGGCGGCGCGCTCGGGGTAGTAGCCGGCGAAGGCTTCGGCGGAGGCGGTGAGGTCGCTGGTCCAGCCGCCGCCCCAGCGGGGCATGACCAGGGTGAAACCGGTGCGGACCAGACGGCGGGTCACGACGCGGGTGAGGGCGCGCAGTTCGGCGTCCGTGTCGGCTGCGGCCAGGCGGGCCCGCCAGCCGGGCAGGGCGAGGGCGAGGTCGCCGTTGGTCTCCCGGGCCAGCAGCGAGGTGGGGCGGTAGCGGGGGAGCCGGGCGGCGAGGTCCTCGCCGAGCAGCGGGGTGCAGAGGCAGGCGACGAACCACCCCAGGTCGTGGCGCTCCAGCTCGCTGAGCAGGGTGCCGGTGCCGAAGAGCAGCACCCCGACGCCGTTCACCTGGGCGAACTCGGCGTCGAGCGCGGCTTCCAGGGCGTCGGCGGTGGCCCGGTCCGCGGCCGTGGGCTCGTGGTGCAGGGCGAGCAGCAGGTCGAGATCGGAGACGCCGGGCGTCGCGGTGCCGCGCGGGACGCTGCCGTAGAGGTAGGCGCTGTGCAGCCGGTCGGGGGCGAAGGCCGCGGCGATCCGCGCCCGGGCGGCGGCGACCACCGGCGCGAACGCCGGCGGCACCCGGTCGAGCGAGCCCTCGCGTGCGATGCAGCCGTCCCGGTCCAGGCCCCGGGTGGTCGTCAAGGGGGTGGTCATGGCGGCACTCTGCCCCACCGTCGCCGCGCTGACCAGCGAATATCCGTCGGCCCGGCCGATTGTCAGTGCCGTGTGCAAGCATCCGTCGCACACGAACACGGAAGGCGTGAGGGGAACGGCATGGGCACCTGGGACATTGGGCACTTCGACAACGACTCGGCGGCGGACTTCTGCGGCGGCCTGGACGACGCGGCGCCGGGCGAGCGCGAGGCGCTGCTGCGGGCGGCGCTGCTGGACGCCGTCGGGGCGGAGGCGGACTTCCTGGACTCCTACGAGGCGGTGAAGGCGGTCGCCGCCGCCGCGCTGGTGGCGGCGCAGTGCCCGGGCGGGGCGGCGGTGACCAGCGCCTACGGTCCCGACGAGCCGGTGCCGCCGCTCTCCGCCGAGCTTCGCCCGCTCGCGGTGGAGGCGCTCGGCCGGGTGGTGGCGGAGGAGTCCGAGCTCGCGGAGCTGTGGGACGAGACGGAGGACGGGCCGGCCTGGCGCGAGGGCATACGGGCGCTGCGGGAGGTCCTCGCCGCGGCGTCGGCGGCGTCGGCGGACGCCTCGGTGGCCGGGAGTTGAGCGCTGTGGAACCGCGTGGCCGTCACCGTCGGGCCGCCGTCCACCAGTAGCCGAGCGCGGTGAGGCTGGTGGCGGCGCCGAGCACGCAGACGGCCGTCCAGCCGCCGTGGTCGTAGACGACGGTGGACAGGATCGCGCCGGCGCCGCAGCCGGCCGAGTAGAGCAGCATGTAGGCGGCGGTCAGGCGGCTCTGTGCCTCCGGGCGGACCTGGTAGAGCAGGTGCTGGTTGGCGACGTGGACGGACTGAAGGCCGTAGTCGATCACCACCATGGCGAGCACCAGCCACCAGACCGAGTGCGGCAGCAGTGCGGCCGGCAGCCAGCCGGCCAGCATGGCCAGCAGGCCGAGCCCGGCGGTGCGTTCGGCCCGGCCGCGGTCGGCCTGGCGGCCCGCGTAGCCGGCGCCGAGGGCTCCGGCGGCTCCGGCGAGGCCGAAGAGTCCGATCTGGGTGTGGCTGAGGTTGAAGGGCGGTGCGGCGAGCGGCAGCACCATCGGGGTGAGCAGCACGGTGACGGAGGTGAAGCTGAGCAGCGCGAGGACGGACCGGACGCGGAGCACGCGCTCTTGGGCGAAGAGCGTGAACACCGAGCCGACCAGGCGCGCGTAGCCGATCCGCTCGGCCGCCCGGTGCCGCTCGGAGGGGAGCACGGCGGCGACGCCGAGGGCCATCGCGGCGGTCGCGACGGCGGAGACGACGTAGACGGCGCGCCAGCCGGCCAGGTCGCCGATGGTTCCGGCGACGGTGCGGGCGAGCAGGATGCCGACCACGATGCCGCTGGTCACGGTGCCGACCACACGGCCCTGGTCCCCCGGGGCGGCGAGTTGGGCGGAGTAGGCGACGACCACCTGGGCGACGACCGCGAGGACGCCGACGGCGGCCATCGCGACGAGCAGCAGGGGCGCGGAGGGAGCGAGCGAGACGGCGAGGAGGGCGAGGACGGACAGGCCGAGCTGGGAGGTGATCAGGGTGCGGCGGTTGACGTGGTCGCCGAGCGGTACGAGCAGCAGCAGCCCCACGGCGTAACCCGCCTGGGTGAGGGTGCCGACCAGACCGATGGTCGCCGGGTCGATGCCGTAGTCGCGGGCGATCAGGTCGAGCAGCGGTTGTGAGTAGTAGACGTTGGCGACGGCGAGGCCGCAGGCGACGGAGAGCAGCCAGGCGATGGCGGGTGACAGGACGCGTGAAGGCACCTGGGCGGGGGCTTCGGCCGTGCCGTCCGGGGTGGACGCTGCCGTGCGGGCGGAAGAGGGCATGGGCGGGACTCCCTCGAAGGGGTGTGGTGGTTTCAAAGTGCTACCGCGACACGATGGCATATCCTGGTTTTAATAAGCAACCACTCCCTGGTCGGTACGCTGGGCGCCGACCGGTGAGAGCCGAGAACCGGCAGCTGAGAGGTGGGAGACGTGCCGAAACGCACCACGCACGAGGAATCGGCCTGCCCGGTCGCCCGTCCCCTCGACGTCGTCGGCGACGGCTGGACGCTGCTGATCATCCGTGACGCCTTCGACGGGCTGCGCCGCTTCGGGCAGTTCCAGAAGAACCTCGGCCTGGCCAAGAACATCCTGTCGGCCCGTCTGACCAACCTGGTCGCCAACGGGGTGTTCGACCTCGCGCCGGCCGCCGACGGCAGCCCGTACCAGGAGTACGTGCTCACCGAGAAGGGCCGCGCGCTGTTCCCGGTGATCACGGCGCTGCGGCAGTGGGGCGACCAGTGGTTCTTCGAGGAGGGGGAGCCCCGGGCGTGCCTGGTGGACCGCGAGTCCGGAGCACCCGTCGCGCCGGTCGAGGTGCGCTCGGCGGACGGCCGGGTGCTCGGGCCCGGGGACGCGCGGGTGCTGTTGCCCTGAGGCGTGCCGCTGCCACCGGCCGGGGCGGCCGGTGGCAGCGGGCGGCCGGCTCGGTCGGTCAGGGCGGCCGGTCAGCTCGTCGTGGCGGTCCCCGTGGTCGGGCAGGGCGGCAGGGTGGACGGCGCGGTGCTCGCGCAGGTCGCGGCCGGCGTCCGCGGAGCGACGGCGGACGTGGTGGTGCCGGTGTTCGTCGCCGAGGCGGTGGTCGTGCCGCCGTTCGTCGTGGCTGCGCTGGTGGTGGCTGCGCTGGCGGTGGCCCCGGCCGACGACTGGGTGGGTGTCGAGGTGCCGGTCGAGGCTCCCGTGGACGCGGGGGGCGTGCTCGCGGGGGACGTGCTCGCGGTCGACCCGGACGGCTGACCCGAGCCGGTCGGGGAGGTGGCCCCCGACGAGCTCGCGCCCGAGGACGTCGGGCCCGAGGATGTCACGCCGGGCGAGGTGGCGCCGGAACCGGTCGCGCCCGAGGTCGTCGCGCCGGAGCCGGTGGGCGTACCGGGAGACGTCGCACCCGGAGACGTCGCACCCGGAGACGTCGTACCGGGAGACGTCGTACCGGGCGAGGTCGAGGACGTGGCCGAGGGCGTCGTCGGCTTCCACGGGCCCGGTGCCGGGATGCCGGGCACCAGCGGGCCCTTCGGTGCCTCGGTGCGCCGGTCCACGATCTGGTCCCGCCCGGTCGTCCGGGAGAACCACCCACCGGTCTCGACGTCCACCAGGATGATCTCGGTCACCGGCTGGGGCGCCGGGACCACCACGATCAGCGTGGTCGGCTGGAAGCCCGCCCAGGCCTTCCCGGTGTACTTGGCACCGGCCACCAGCGTCGGCGGCTTCAGTGGGTTGCCGCACGAGCAGCGCACCCGGGGCACGCCCTGGGTGTCCACCAGGACGGCGGTGCCGGCCTGGAGCGCGGACTGGTACTCGACCACCGCGCCGCTCTGGTAGCCGTGGTTGCTCACCCGGGTGTCCACCCGCAGGTACGCCGAGGTCAGGGAGCGCAGGTAGCCGGGGATGTCGGCCTGCGCGATGCCGGCGGCGGAGGCCCAGGCGCGCCCGGTGTCCCCGGCCGAGACCATCCCGACCAGGCGCTCGGTGTCACAGCTCGGCTTGCTCATCGTCCCGCCGTACAGCCCGGCGGAGCTGCCCTCGACGCTGTGGAGGGCGGCTGACGCGCTGTGCCCGGGCGATGTGCCGCCCGACTGCTTCGCCGCGGAGGTGGTGGGGACCGCCGCGGGGGCGCTCATCCCCTGGGTTTCCACCGACGGGGTGAACGGGGCGGGCCCGGGGTCGGCCGGGGCCTGGAGGGCGACCTCGTTCGCGGTCGGCACCGTCGAGTGGTGGCCGCCCTGGTTGGTGACGATCAGCACGGTGGCCACCACGGCCGCCGTCACCGCGCCCGCCGCCAGCGCCAGCCCCTTCCCCGAGCGCCACCACGGCGTGCGTGCCCCGCGCCCGGGGCCGTCGGGCCCGGACGGCCCACCGGGCCCGCTCGCGCCGCCGGAGCCCTCGCCGCCGCCGGCGGCGCCCGGTCCCGAGGCCCCCGAGGAGCCCGAAGGCGGCGGGGGCACGGAGGGCGGTCCGGCCGCACCGCTGCCGGACGGCGGTCCGGCGAGCGGCCCGGACGGCGGACCGTGCGGAGGTTCGCTCGGCGGCCCGGACGGAGGCGGTTGGGAGGTCATCGAGGCTCCGTTTCGCAGGTGGCCGGCCGACCACGGCCGGCCAGGGAAGCTCCTGCCACTGGCTTCCATTTCTCTCCTGGTGCCCCGTTCGCCGCAACAGCAGGTGCGCGGCCCGTCGCCGAGCGTGCCCGCCAGTCGTCGGCGACTCTGGAACCCGCCGGGACCCGACCGGGACCGGATCGGAGCCTCCCGGGGACCCCGCGAGCGACGAGGAGGCGGCATGCAGCAGCCCACCACCCGGGCCGCGGGCCCGCCCGGTCCGCCCGGCCCGCCGGGCCCGGTCCGCGGCTGGCTGGACGCGCTCGCCGTCGTCCTGGCCGGCCTGGCCGCGATGGCAGCGGTTGCCGCGCTCGGCCTCTGGCTGGCCGGTGCCGACGGCCTCCCGGAGGGCGGCTTCCCCGCCGTGCTGGCCGCAACGCTCGCGCTCGCCGTCGGCGGCTCCGTCGAACTCGACGGCGGTGCGGGCGACTTCGCCGCCGTCGGCGCGGGAATCAGCGCGATGCCGCTGAGCGTCTCGGTGGCCGGCGCGGTCGCGATGGCCGAGGTGTTCCTGCGCCAGTTGCGCTTTCGCGCGATCGCGGGAAGCGGCGAACTGCTCGGCCGGATCGGCCGGACACTGCTGCTCTGGCTGCTCACCCTGGTGCTGCTCACCCTCGGCGCCCGGCACAGCTTCGTCGTCCCGCTCGGCGGCGACCTGGCGGAGTCGATCGGGGGCGTGCTCGGGCTCACCCCGGAGGTCGGCTTCCACGCGGACGGCCCGACCACCGTCGGCATCGGGCTGTCCTGGCTGCTGCTGGTGTTCGCGCTCACCTTCGCGGTCTCCCGGCGCGCCCCGCTGCCGCCCGCCCTGGTGCGCTACCAACTCGCGGTCCGTCCGCCCGCGTTCGCGCTCTGGCTGGTCCTGCTGGCGTACCTGGCGATCGGTGCGGTGGCCGGAGTGCTGACCGCGATCGTGCACGGCAACGCCCGGCAGACCCTGGCCGTGGTGCTGCTCGCGCTGCCCGACCTGGTCTGGCTGGCCTTCGGCGTCGGGCTCGGCGCCGAGTGGCACGGGCGGCTGGTCGGCGCGCTCGGCCTGCCCGTCCCCGAGCCGCTCAGCGCCGTGCTGCGCACCTCCGGGGGCGGGCAGGCGACCATCGGCCTCGGCACCCTCGCGGAGCAGGACGCGCGCAGCTGGTGGCTGCTGCCGCTGGCCGCCGTCCTGCTGCTCGCGGCCGCCTTCCTGGCGGCCCTGCGCTCGCCGCGCACCGTCCGGCTCCGGCAGCATGCCGTCCGCTTCGCGCTCGCCGCCGCCGTCACCGTGCTGCTGGTGGGCCTGTGGACCAGGGTGGACGCCGACTACGGGCTCTCGGTGCTCGGTGTGGGCCTTGGCCAGGGCGGCCTGGCCGACCTGCTCGGCGCCGTCCTCGGCGGCCGCAACCCGCTGGCCGGGCTCGGCGGCGGCAGCCTCACCCTGCGGCCGGTGCTCTGGACGGCGGTGCCGCTCGCGGCCGGCTGGGGTCTGCTGACCGGAGCGCTCGGCGCCCTGCTCGCCACCCGGGTCCGGCACCGCGGCGAGGCACCTGCCGACGAGGGCGGGGTGTCGACGGACGAGGGTGAGGCACCCGTCGGCACGCGGTGAGCGGTGGCCGGCTCAGAACAGCCGGTGGCCCCGCACCCGCATGGTCTTCCGGCCGTCGGGCCGGATGAGCCTGAGCTTCCTGACGCCGTCGTGCATGCCCGCGCTGAACAGCAGGGACGGGCCGACGATCACGCCCGCGGCGGCCAGGAGGAAGAGCGTGCCGATGTTGTCGACCGCCTGGTCGTCGCCCTCCTCGACGGTCCGGCCGCCCAGCTGGACGAGCAGCGGGATGGTGGCCAGGAGCGAGAGGACCAGCAGCCAGCCCAGCGCCCGCTGGACGCGCTGCTTGATCCGGGCCTTGGTGAGGGTCTCCACCCGGACCGAGAACGAGCGCCGGCAGCGTGGGCAGATGACGCCGATCTCCCGGTCCCCGCGGGCCGGCCGGGCCGAGCCGCCCTCCGGCAGGTGCGTGACGCTCCAGTTGACCTTCGTCACGGAGGGCCCGTGCTCGACGCTCACCCGGCAACCGAGGCTGATGACGTACCGGTCGGTGATCGGGATCCTGACCACTGCTGTCCACCCCCGTCAGCCGCCGTGACCGTCACGGGGTAGGCGGATTGTAGTCCCGGCGGAGAGCCGGCGGCACGGGTGACGGATAATCAGAAAGCCTCCGCCAGAAGGATGATGACCGCTGGTACCGCCTGTCCGAGGGCTCCCCGCCAGAGCTTCGGCGCGGAGCCGAACAGGGTGATCCCGCCCGCCAGCATGAAGGCGGCGACGTACAGCACCAGCGTCCGGCCGGCCCCCGGGTGTCCGCTGTGCAGCAGGACCAGTCCGGTGACCAGGCCGAGCGCCAGGAACAGGTTGTAGAAGCCCACGTTGACGCGCCACAGCCGGACCTCGGGGGCGTCCGCCGTGCTGCCGGTGAGCAGGCGCCGCACCCGTGGGTGCCCGTACAGGAAGCTCTCCAGCGGCCACACGACGAGGTGGATGGCGGCGGCGACCACGGCGAAGACCTGGCTCACGGCGTTCATGACGGACGGCTCCCCCCGGCGGCGGACGACGGTGGCGGGTGGACGACAGGTACGGCCCAGGCCGGCGGCTCGGGCACCGCGAGCCGGTCGGGGGCGGCGAGCGCCGGGACGACCCGGGTGGGCGGCCCCTCCGCCCGCCACGCGGCCGGGGAGGCGGCGGTGCCGGCCGCGCGCAGCTCGGCGACGAAGCCGAGGCAGCTCGGGTACCGCTCCCCGGGCGCCTTGGCCAGCGCCCGGGCGACCACCGCCTCGACGGCGGCCGGCAGGTCGGGCCGGTGCTCGCGCAGCGCGGGCGGCGGGTCGTTGAGGTGTGCCCAGAGCAGTGCGAGATCACTCTCCCGGCGGAACGGCGGGGTGCCGGTGAGTAGCTCGTAGACCACGCAGCCGAGGCCGTACTGGTCGCAGCGTCCGTCCAGCGGTCTGCCGGAGATCTGTTCGGGCGCCGCGTAGTCCAGTGTCCCGACGATCTGGCCGACGCCGGTCAGTCCGCTGAGCGACAGCGACTTCTTGGTCAGTCCGAAGTCCGCCAGGTACAGGTGCTCGGGGTGTTCGCTGTCCGTCCCGGCGGCGACCAGCACGTTGCCCGGTTTGACGTCCCGGTGCACCAGGCCGTGGTCGTGCGCGGCGTCGAGCGCCGAGGCGATCTGGAGGGCGAGCCGGGCGGCCCGCCCGACCGGGACGGGGCCGGAGCGGTTGATCAGGGCGCGCAGGTCGCCGCCCTCGACGTAGCGCATCGCGAGGAACAGGATGCCGTCCTGCTCGCCCGCCTCGAACACCGGGACGATGTGCGGGTGGTCGATCCCCGCGGCGGCCTCCGACTCGTGCATGAAACGCTGCCGGAACACCTCGTTGCGGGCCAGTTCGGGGGCCAGCAGCTTGACGGCGACGGTCCGGCCGAGCCGTAGGTCCCTGGCCCGGTAGACCACGGCCATGCCGCCGCGCCCGATCTCCTTCTCCAGCCGGTAGCCGGCGACCTGCCGCCCGACCAGTCCGGCCGGCAGGCCGACGGCGGACAGTCCGGCGGCGGACTGCTCGGCGTCGGGCCGGTCGGTGATGGGCTGGTCGGCGTCGGGCTGTTCGCCGGCGGGCTGGTCGACGGAAGGTCCCTCGGCGGCGGTCACGGCTCACCGGTCCTGGTGGGGGCGGGCGGGCCGTACGGGGCCGGGCCGGCCGCCGTCGGCAGGCCGGACGGCGGCGGGACGGGGGACGCCGGGGCAGCCGGCCGGTCGGTGGCCGCGTACGTCTGCAACTGGAGCCCGTCGCCGTAGCACCAGCGGTCGTGCACCGGGTCGAACAGCCACACCGCCCCGCCGTCCACCACCAGGCCGATCCGCAGGCCGCGGGTGCGCTCCCGGAAGGCCTCCAGGTCGAGGGTGCCGGTCGCCAGGTCGTCCAGCAGGGCGCGGTAGCGGTCGAGCGCGCTCCCGGCCCCGGCGAGCGCCGGGCGCGGGTCGGCGGTCCGCGCGGGCGGGGCTCCGGCGGTGGGCGGCGGCTGCGGCAGGGCGACCAGCAGGCGGCCGTCCACCCAGGCGGTCCAGCCGTTGGAGCAGCCGACCATGGCCCAGTCGCCCCGGCGGTCGAGCAGTTGCAGCGGCAGCAGCGCGTCCAGTCGGGCGGAGGGCCGGGCCGGGTCGGGCGCCGCCCAGGAGGCCAGGCCGTCCGGCGGGGCGACGTGGGTGGGGCGGAACGCGAACTCGTCCACGGGCGGCTACATTTCCTCCGCCGCGCGACCCCCGCCGCGCGCGGCACGAATCGCACCACAGGTCGTCTCCACTCTACCGGCGGGGGCCGGGGAGAGCCGTGCGGAGCCGCGGGGGGCCGGGGAGCGCGGTGCGGAGCCGGGGAGCGCCGTGCGGAAGCGGGGCAGGGCGCTACCGCCGCATGATGCTCGGCTCGTGCCGTCGCAGCAGGGCCAGCACCACCAGCCCGTACAGCACCGACAGCGCGGGCAGCACCGCCATGCTCAGCAGCCAGCCCGAGCGCTGGTGGCGGAACATCGGGTCGGCGGTGATCGCGTTCGGGAAGATGCCGTGCAGCTCGACGGTGCGGGCCATCGCCGCCAGGCCCCAGCGGGAGGGGATCAGCCAGGCGAACTGCTCCAGCCCCGGGACACCGTGCAGCTTGAGCATCAGGCCGCTGAAGACGATCTGCACCACCGAGAGGAGCACCAGCAACGGCATGGTGGCCTCCTCCTTGTCCACCAGTGCCGAGACCACCAGGCCCAGCATCATCGCGGAGAAGGCGAGCAGCGCGACGGCGATGATCAGCTCGGGCAGCTGTGGCATCACCACCCCGGTCGGCACCGCGAAGGACAGGTCCACCCCGGCCAGGCCGACCACGGTCAGCACCGCGGCCTGGGCCACCGTGACCGCGCCCAGCACCACCACCTTGGAGACCAGGTAGGCCGATCTGGAGAGCCCGACCACCCGCTCCCGCCGGTAGATCGCCCGCTCCTTGACCAGCTCGCGCACCGAGTTGGCGGCCCCGGTGAGCAGACCGCCGATGCAGAGTGTGAGCAGGCAGTTGACGGCGTTGTCGGGGGCGAGCCGGGAGCCGGCCATCGCCCGGCACATCAGGCCGATCACGAAGGGCAGCACCACCATGATGGTGAGGAAGAGCCGGTCGGCGGCGAGCACCGCGGTGTACCGGCGCACCAGGGTGCCCAGCTGGGAGAACCAGCCCTGCGGCTTCTCCCGGCCGAGCGCGGGCGCGGCCGGGACGTGCGGGGCCGGCTCGTGCGGGGCCGGCTCGTGCGAGGGCGGGACCCGACCCGGCTCCGGTTCCCGAGCCGCACGCGGGTACGGCGCCGGTACGGCCTCGGCCGCCACGTAGCGCGCGTACTGCGGGGACGCCAGGAACCGCTGCTGCCAGGCCGCGTGGTCCTCGTTCTCGAAGGCCTCGAAGGCCTCCGGCCACTCGTCGAAGCCGAAGAACTCCAGCGCCTCGCCGGGCGGCCCGTAGTACGCCGTCCGCCCGCCGGGAGCCAGCACCAGCAGGCGGTCGCAGACGTTCAGGCTCAGCACGCTGTGCGTCACCACGACCACCGTCCGGCCGTCGTCCGCCAGCCCGCGCAGCATCCGCATCACCGAGCGCTCCATGCCGGGGTCCAGCCCGGAGGTCGGCTCGTCGAGGAAGAGCAGGGACGGCTTGGTCAGCAGTTCCAGCGCGACGCTGACCCGCTTGCGCTGGCCGCCCGAGAGGCTGGCGATCACCTGGTCGGCCCGGGCGTCCAGGCCCAGTTCGTGGATCACCTCGCGGACCCTGGCCGCCCGCTCCCGCGGGTCGGTGTCGCCGGGGAAGCGCAGCTCGGCGGCGTAGGACAGGGCGCGGCGGACGGTGAGCTGGGTGTGCAGGATGTCGTCCTGCGGCACCAGGCCGATCCGGCGGCGCAGTTCGGCGTAGTCGCGGTAGAGGTCGCGGCCGTCGTACAGCACCGTGCCCCGGTCGGCGGGGCGCAGCCCGGTGAGCGCGTTGAGCAGGGTGGACTTGCCCGCGCCGCTCGGTCCGGCCACCGCGAGCAGCGCCTTCTCGGCGAGCGGGAAGCCGACGTCGTCCAGCAGCACCCGGTGGTCGGGGCCGACCCGGACCACCAGGTGCTGGACGTCCAGGGAGATCTCGCCGGTGTCGGTGTACTCGACCAGCCGGCCGTCGGCCAGGCAGAGCGCGCGGTGGCCGATGCCGACGATGTCGGCCGGGCCCACCGGGGACCGCCGGACCGGGCGGCCGTTGAGGTAGGTGCCGTTGTGGCTGTTCAGGTCGACGATCTCGTGGCCGCCGCCGGGCAGTTCGCGCAGCTCGGCGTGGTGCCGGGAGACCAGCAGGTCGTCCAGGACCAGGTCGTTGTCGGGCGAGCGGCCGATCCGGACGGTGTGGCCGGGCAGCCGCAGCACCGCGCTCGGGCGGCGGAAGGTGCCGGAGACCTGCGGGGCGACCAGGGACGGGCGCTCCGGGGCGCCGGGCAGGTCGTCCAGGACAGGGGTACGGGCAGGCGCCGGGACGGGGGAGCGGGCCGGGGCCGGGTCGGGCAGGCCGGTGAAGGCCGCGGCCGGGCCGTCGGCCGGATCGCCGAAGCGCAGCCGGGTGCCGGGGCCGACGTCCTCGTGGTCGATCCGTCGCCCGTGGTCGTAGGTGCCGTTGGTGCTGCCGACGTCCTCCAGCAGCCAGTGGCCGTCGGTGGCGCGCAGGATCGCGTGGTGCCAGGAGACCCGGGGGTCGTCCAGCACGATCTCGCTGGTCGGGTCGCGGCCGAGGTGGTAGGCCCTGGCCGGGTCGATCACCCGCGAGTCGGCGTCGGTGACCAGCACGAGGGGCGGCGCGGTGGGCGCGCCGGGGCGCTCTCCCATGCTGCGCATTCTATCGCCGCCCCGGCCGGAGAGCCCTTCCGGAGTGCGGGATTGGACTGGACCACTGCCTCGGCGCGCCACTATCGTTCGGCGTGCCCGCGCGTCGCGCGATGCCGGAACGCGTGGCGCCTCGGCGGAACGCGCGGTGCGTCGCCGGAAGTCGCCGGAAGTCGTCGTCGAGTGCTTCGGAACGGAACCCATGAGCATCTGGCCGCAGTTGCGAAGATCCAGGACCGTCCGGGCCGGCCACGCCACCGGACGGGTGCTGCGCTGCGGACTGATGGACACCATGCTCGCCGACCTCGCCGTCTCGGTGGTGCTCTGCTTCGACCGCCCGCTGGACGACGACCGGCTCGCCGCCGGCCTGGCCCGCGCACTGGAGCGGGTGCCGGTCTTCGCCGGCCGGCTGCGCACCGTCGAGGGCGTCCTGGAGGCGATCTGCGACGACGCCGGCGTGCCGTTCGAGTCCTACACCGTGGAGGGCACGCTCGCCGAGGCGATGGGCCGGGCCACGGCGGTGGGCTCCGAACTGGTCGCCCCGCTGGACGCCCCCGCCGCGCGCGCCGGGGGCGTCCCGCTGCTCACCGTCCGGGTGACCCGTACGGCCGACGGCGGGACGGTGGTCGGCTGCTCCTGGCACCACGCGGTCGGTGACCTGAACAGCTTCATGCTGCTGTTGCGGAGCTGGTCCGCCGCGGTCGAGGGCGAACCGCTTCCGGAGGCCGAACTCGTCGACGATCAGGACGAGTTGCTGGACAAGATACTTCCCGCCGAGGACTGCGGACGGCCCGGCTTCCGGCTGCCCTCGGAGGCGGAGGCGGAGCTGCTGGCCCGCGAGCTGGCGACCGGCCCGCTGGCGAACCGGCTCGTCCAGATCGCCTTCACCGACGCCGAACTGGCCAGGATGAGCGAGGAGTTCGGCGAAGCGGTCGGCCGGCGGCTCTCCTCCGGGGATGTCCTCTGTGCCCACCTGGTCAGCACCCTGCGGGAGTTGGACGGGGATGACGCCGAGCGGATGCTGACCGTGCCGGTCAACGCCCGCCGCTGGCTCGGTCTCCCGCCCGCGCTGGTGGGCAACCTGCTGAGCGAGGTCCACGTGCCGCACCGGCCCGAGGACGGCCCGGCGGCGCTGGCGGGCGCGCTGCGCACGGCGGTCGAGGAGTTCCCGACCGCGCACCTCAACCTCCGCGCCAACCTGTGGTTCCTCGCCTCCCTGGGACGCTCCCGGCTGCGCGACTGCGTGCCGCTGGGCTTCGACCCGGCGGCACGCCGGTTCAGCTTCTCCAACTGGAGCGGCTTCGGCGTCTACACGGTGACCTTTCAGGGGCAGCGCCCGGTGTTCTTCAGCCCGGCGGCCAACTACCCGATCCCGTGGGTCTGCTGGACGGTCGAGGGGTACCGCGGCGAGGGCCGGCTGGCCACCGTCGTGCTGCCCGCCAGGCTCGCCGCCCGGGTCCGCGGAGCGCAGGGCCGGGCGGCGCTGCACCGCTTCCGGCGGGCGGAGGACCAGCCGCCCGCCGCGGCCGGGGTGCTGCCCAAGGTGGTCTGAGCCGCCCCGCACGACGCGAAGCCGGGTGGCCACGGGGACGGTTCCCCGTGGCCACCCGGTGCGGCCCGCGACGGCGGCGGGCCTCGGAAGGACCGCCGGTCAGAAGGACCGCTCGATCGCGGTCCACAGCTGGATCCGGGCGCGCAGCGCGGTGCGGACCGTCTCGGCGCAGGCGTCCCACTTGTCCTGGTCGTCGCCGCACAGGTCGATCAGCATCTGCATCGCCATCGGGGTGTGCTGCTCACCGTCGACCTCGATGTGACGGGCCAGGTAGTCCTTGAAGACGGTGAGCGCGCCCTCCGGGTCGTCGATCCGGATGACCTGGGCGAACATGTCCGGGATCAGGTCCTCGCGGCCGAAGGCGAAGGCGGCGGCCCGGCAGTGCACCGGCGCGTTCTCCACGATCGACCAGGTGGTGGAGCTGAAGTCCAGGGCCGGCTGCGGCACTCCGGCGTTCTTCAGGGCGTCCGGGACGGCGGTGCCCGAACCCAGCAGGGCCAGGAACTCCTCGATCGGCCGCGGGTCGGCCCCGGCCTGCCGCATGCCCTCCACGTACAGCTCGAAGTGGCTGGTGTAGCCCTCGCCGAGCTCGTCGCTCTCCTCGACCAGCACGATCTCGTTGATCAGCCGCCGGCTGGCGGTCGGGCCGTTGGGGACCCACGGCACGTCCACGCAGGTGAGGTCGCGCTGGAGGCTCTTGAGCAGCGACATGAAGTCCCAGACGGCGAAGACGTGGCTGCCCAGGAAGGTGCGGACGCGCTCGATGCCGGTGAGCGCGCGGTACACCGAGTGCTCGACCACCTCGCGGCGCAGCGGGTCGATGGCCTGCTGGAGGCTGGTCAGGCCGGGGTGTGAGCGGTCCCAGTGATAGCGGTTTGCGGACAACGCGACTCCTTGGTCGGGCCGATGGCCTCGGTAGGTCTTCGGTAGGTCTTCGTCGGTCTTCGTCGGTCTTCGGTCGGGCTGGCTGTGGTCAGCGGTGCTTCATCACCAGGTCCAGCGCGTGCCGCAGTTGCTCGCGGCCGGGCTGGACGGCGCGGTCGAGCGCCGGGGCGAAGGGGAGCACGGCGCCGTCCGGGCGGGTGATCCGGCGGGGCGGGGCGACCAGGCGCATCTCCTCGGCGGCGGTGGCCAGCACCTCGGCGCCGAAGCCGCAGCTGCGGTTGGAGTCGTCCAGGACGACCAGCCGCCCCGTGCGCTCCAGCGAGTCGGCGAGCGCCTGCCAGTCGAAGGGGTACACCGTGCGCGGGTCGAGGACCTCCACCGAGAGGTCCGGCGCCAGCTCCTCGGCGACCGCGAGGGCGTCGTGCACCAGGTGCCCGAGGGCGACCACGGTGACATCGGTGCCCGGGCGGTGGATCCGGGCCCGGCCGAGCGGCACGGGCGCGAGTTCCCAGGTGACGGTCTCGCGCACCGGCATCGCGGCGGCGGGCGCGAACACCACGACCGGGTCCGGGTCCCGGATCGCCGAGCGCAGCAGGCCGTAGGCGTCGGTCGGGGTGGCGGGCACCACGGTCTTCACCCCGGCGTGCGCGAACAGGCTGTACGGGTGGTCGGAGTGCTGTCCGGCCCAGCCGTCCCGGGAGCCGGAACCGGGCACCAGGCAGGTCAGTGGGACGGTGGCCTGGCCGCCGGTCATCAACGAGAACTTGTGGGCCTGGTTGACGAGTTGCTCGAAGACCAGGAACAGCAGGGACGGGATCTGGAACTCCAGCACCGGACGCCGGCCGGCCAGCGCGGCGCCGACCGCCATCGAGGTGAAGGCCTGCTCGGACAGCGGGGTGTCGACGATCCGTCCGGGCCCGAAGCGGTCCAGCAGACCGAGCGTGGGCCCGGCCAGACCGGCGCCGATGTCCTCGCCGAAGACGCAGACCGCCGGATCGGCGGCGAGTTCGTCGGCCAGGGCCCGGTTCAGCGCCTTGGTGTACGAGAGCCTGGTCACGGTGTCACTCCCGCCCGGGGCCGCAGCCCGTCGGCGTACAGGTGGTCCAGCGCGCCCGCCGGGTCAGGGTGCTCGGAAGCGAGGGCGAACTCCTCGGCGGCGGCGAGCTGTTCGGCCACCGACCGGTCCAGCCCTGCGACCGTCGCGGGGTCGAGCAGGGCGGCGGCCCTGGGGAGCGGGTCGCGCTCGCGCCAGGCCTCGACCTCCTCGGGGGCGCGGTAGCGCAGCTTCATCCGGCGCTCCATGGTGTGGTGGCCCTCGTAGCGGTAGGTGCGGCAGGCCAGGAAGCCGGGGCCGCCGCCGCTCCTGGCCCGCCCGACGGCGCGCAGCGCGGCGGCGCGGACGGCCTCGGTGTCCATGCCGTCCACCTCCTCGGCGGGGATGCCGAAGGCGGCCGCCCGTCCGGTGGCACTGCCCGCGACGGCGGTGGCGGCGGGCAGGGTGGTGGCGTAGCCGTTGTCCTCGCAGACGAACAGCACCGGCAGGCGCCACATCGCGGCGAGGTTGAGCGACTCCAGCAGGACGCCCTGGTTGAGCGCGCCGTCGCCGAAGAAGGCCACCGCGACCGGCATCCGGCCGGCCGGGTCCGCCGGGCCCGAGCCGGTCGAGCCGGCTTCGGCCCGCGCCGCCCAGGCGGCGCCGACCGCGATCGGCGCACCCGCGCCGACCATGCCGTTGGCCCCGAGGATGCCCAGCGAGAAGTCGGCGGCGTGCATCGAGCCGCCCCGGCCGCCGTTCGACCCGCCGACCCGCCCCAGGAGTTCGGCCAGCAGCCGGTGCGGCGCGGTGCCCCGGGCGAGCACGTGGCCGTGGCCGCGGTGGGTGCTGGCGAGCCGGTCGGCCGGACCGAGCGCGGAGCAGACGCCGACCGCGACGGCCTCCTGCCCGATGTACGGGTGGATGCCGCCGGGGATCGCGCCGGCCTTCACCAGGCCGAGCGCCAGCTCCTCGAAGCCGCGGATCAGCCGCAGCATCCGGTAGCGCTCGGCCGGGGTGTCCAGCGGGGCCGGACCGCCCGGCGCCGGACGGCCGTCGGCCGGGTGTGCGGGCGCGGTCACGGCCGGCCCCGCCAGACCGCCGGGCAGAACTCCGGGTCGGCGTAGTCCGGCCGGCCGTCCTCCGTGAGACGCACCAGCACGTCGTGGTTGTACACCACGGCCTCGCCGTCCGCCCGGTCGTGCCGGCGGTACTCGTTGGCGCCGTCCTGGAGGTGCAGCGAGACCGCCCGGCGCGGGTACGAGGCCAGGTTGGGCCCGCTGCCGTGGTAGGTGCGGCAGTGGTGGAAGGAGATGTGGCCGCGCGGGATCAGCATCGGCACCTTGCGCACCTGCTGCCCGTTGTGGGCGGCGTTGGCGGACAGGATGTCCTCGAGTTCGGAGCCGTCACGGTCGGCGAAGTGCCGGGTGGAGTCCTCGCCGGAGGGCAGCTCCTGCCAGCGGTGGCTGCCGTCGACCATGGTGATGGTGCCGTTCTCCTCGCGGCAGTCGTGGAACGGGATGAAGGCGGTGAGCATCTCCTCGGAGGTGCAGGTCTGCCAGTAGTGCTTGTCGAAGTGCCACGGCACCCGGTTGCTGGGCTCCTCGGGCACCGGCGGCTTGTAGATGAGCGTCGACTGGAAGACCCGGATCTCCTCGGCCCCGGCGAGCAGGGCGGCCACCGCGCCGACCAGCGGCTTGCGCAGGATCGCGCCGACGGCGTCGCTCTCGTAGTGCACGTAGTCGTTGTGCCGCTGGACCGGGCCGTCCTCGGGCCGCCAGGAGGCCAGCCGGGGCGGCCGGCCGGGCAGTTCGCGGTCCCGGTGGCCGGCGTAGTACTCCTCGGTGGCGGCCTGGAGGGCGTCCAGTTCCTCGTCGCTGAAGAGTCTGCGGGACAGGTACCAGCCGTGTTCGCGGTAGTGCGCCACCTCCTCGGGGGTGGGCAGCAGGGCGAGTTCGGCCTCGGTGAGCCGGAAGCCGGGGGCTGGGGTCATCGGACGGGCCTCCTTCGGATGTGCGGGGGCGGGCCGCTCGGCGTCGGGGTTCTGGCGCTCGACGGCCTCGTAGAGGGCCTTGATGTTCGCGGTGCCGAACGTACCCGCTCCCTGGCGCTCGATCAGTTCGAGGAAGTAGGTGCGCCGGGGGTGTGTCGAGCGGGCGAAGATCTGGAACAACTGGCCCCCGTGGTCCTGGTCGACCAGGACGTTCAGGTCGCGCAGGGTCTCCACCGGGATGGCGGTCTCGCCGACGCGCTCGGCCAGGGCGTCGAAGTAGGCGCCCGGCGTGGTGAGGAACTCCACGCCGCGCTCCCGGGCGGTCCGGACGGCGCCGGCGATGTCGCGGGTGCTGAAGGCGAGGTGCTGGACGCCGGCCCCGCCGTGGGCGGCGAGGAAGTCGTCGATCTGGCCGGGCCGCCGGGTGGGGTCGGGCTCGATCAGGGTGAAGGTGACGCCGCCGGAGGGGCTCTGCACCACCTTGGAGTCCATCGCCTGCTCGCCGACCTCGATGTACTCCTCGAAGATCGTGCGGAAGCCCAGCGCGGCCTCGCAGAACCGTACGGAGTCCGCGAGCGATCCGGCCGGCAGGCAGATCGCGACGTGGTCGAGGTCGTCCAGCAGACGGGGCTCCGGGGTGGGGCCGTCCGTCCCGAGCGGCACCAGGCGCAGCGCGGTGTCGCCGAAGCCGGCGATCAGGCGGCCGGCCCGGTCGAGCACCCGGGCGCCGTGCCGCTCGGCGTGTTCCAGCGCTGCCGCCGGGTCGGCGCAGCCGAGCGCGAGGACCGCGACGCCGTCGCCGTGCCGGGAGACGTACTCGGCCACCGGGTGCTCCGGGTCGGCGGCGGAGGTCAGGTGCAGCCGGATGGTGCCCTGGCGCAGCGCGATGGTGCGGGCGCCGTCCGGCGTGGTGGCGGGCGCGTCGGCGGTGAAGCCGTGGTCGGCGCCGAGGCCGGCCGCGGCCTTGTCGGCGTCCGCGCAGTGGAACTCGACGTGGGTGATGGTCTGGATGGACAACGGGATCTCCCCCCGGAGGGATGGTGGATCGAGGATCGGCGCGCTGCCGCCGCGCGGCGGCGGGCGGCGGCAGCGGGCGAGGGCTAGCGGGTCGACCGGGTGGAGGCCGGGCCGAGGATCAGGCTGAGGTTGTGGCCGCCGAAGGCGAAGGCGTTGCTCAGCGCGGCGCGCACCGGGGTGGACCGGGCGGCGCCCCGGACGTGGTCCAGGTCGCAGGCCGGGTCGGGGTCGGTGAGGTTGAGGGTCGGCGGCAGCGTTCCCCTGGCCACCGCCAGGGCGGTCACCGCCGCCTCCAGCGCGCCCGCGGCGCCCAGGAGGTGGCCGGTGGCGCCCTTGGTGGAGCTGACCGCGGGCGGCCGGGCGCCGAACACGGCGTTCAGGGCGGCGGTCTCGGCGACGTCGCCGAGCTTGGTGCCGGTGCCGTGGGCGTTCACGTAGTCGATGTCGCCCGGGGCGAGGCCCGCGTTGGCGAGGGCGGCGCGCATCGCGTCGGCGGCGCCGGTGCCGTCGGGGCGGGGCATGGTCGGGTGGTGGGCGTCGGTGGAGGCGCCCCAGCCGATGACGTCCGCGTACCCGGCGGCGCCGCGCGCCTCGGCGTGCTCGGCCCGCTCCAGGACCAGGACGGCGCTGCCCTCGCCCAGCACGAAGCCGTTCCGGTGGCTGTCGAACGGCCGGCTGGCCTGCGCGGGATCCTCCCAACCATGCGCCAGCGCACGGGCGTTGGTGAAGGCGGCGGCGATGGTCGGGTGCAGCGAGGACTCGGTGCCGCCGCACACCACCACGTCGGCGTCGCCGGCCCGGATCAGCCGCAGCCCCTCGGCGATCGCCTGGGCGCCGGCCGCGCAGGCCGTCACCACGGCGGAGCTGTAGCCCCGGATGCCGTGCTTGATGGCGATCCTGGCGGCGGCCATGTTGGAGAGCATGCCGGGCAGCAGGTACGGGCTGACGCCGGGCCGTCCGCGCTCCAGGCGGCGGTGGGACTGCTGCTCGAAGGTCTCCAGTCCGCCGCCGCCGGTGGCCAGCACCACGGCGGTGCGGTGCGGGTCGGCGTCCCGGCCTACGGCCAGGCCGGCGTCGGCGAGCGCGTCGTCGGCGGCGGCCAGGGCGAGCAGCACGAAGCGGTCCACGCAGCGGGTCTCGGTGGGCGGCAGCACCTCCCTGCCGTCCACGGCGGGGGCGAGCCCGGCGGCGGGCAGCCAGCCGTGGGCGGCGTGGCCCTCGGGGAGGGCGCTCAGGCCGGAGCGGCCGGCGGTGAGCGCCTCGAACACCTCGGCGGGCTCGCGGCCGAGCGGGGAGACCAGGCCGATGCCGGTGACGACGGCTCCGGGGCGGGCGTTCATGCGGGTACCTCGCTTCGCTCGGCGGTCGCTCGGTGCGACGCGGACCTCTGGGCGGTCGCCCGGTGCGACGCGGACCTCTGGGCGGTCGCCCGGTGCGACGCGCGCCTCCCGGCGGTTCGCCCGCTCACGCGCCCACCGCCGCCAGGTGGACCTGCCGCAGCAGGACCTTGCGGACCTTGCCGGTCGGGCCGAGCGGGATGTCGCCGGGGGAGACCACCAGCACCTTGCGGACGGTCGCGGCGGCGGCCTCGTCCAGGGCGGCGACGACCGCCGCGGTGCGGTCCGCGGCCTGGTCGGCGTCCGCGGCGAGGAGCAGCAGCACGTCGGTGACCACGTGCTCGCCGTCGCGCACCGCGACCACCGTGCAGTCCAGCACGTCGGGGCAGGCGGCCAGCACGCGCTCCTCCGACATGGCGGTGAACAGCCGCTTGCCGTCGCCGAGTTCGACCGAGTCGACGGCCCGGTCCACGTGGTAGTAGTAGCCCTCCTCGTCCCGGTACATCAGGTCCCCGGTGAGGAAGCGGCCGCGCAGCCGGGTGCGGAAGGTGGTGGCCGAGTCGTTCCAGTAGCCGAGCGCCAGGGTGGGTGAGGTGGTGGCGAGTTCGCCGACCTCGCCGGGGCCGAGCGGCTCGCCGTCGGGGCCGACCACCTCGCAGTCGACGAAGGCGTGCGGGCGGCCCACGCAGCGCCCGTAGCGCTCGGTGCCGGGGCCGTGGGTGATGAAGAAGTGCGAGTGGCCCATCTCGGTGGAGCCGAGGCCGTCCACGAACTGGGAGCCGGGGACGCGGGCGCGGCCGGCCCGGGTGACGGTCTCCCGGCTGCCGGTGGCGATCAGCCGGCGGATGTGCACCTCGTGGGCGCAGTCGCCGGTGTTCCACCAGAGCGCGACGGAGGCCAGGTCCCTGGCGGTGAGGTCGTGGCGGGCGAGGTCGGCCCAGGTGGCGGCGAAGCCGATCACCCCGGTGGGCTGCCACTGCTCGATCGCGTCCAGCACGCCGTCGCCGGACTGCCGGGAGAGCAGGGCGAGTTCGGTGTGCGAGCTGAGCGCGAGGTTGAGCGCGATCAGGGTGGCGGCGTGCGGGGCGGGCAGCGCGCTGAGCATCCGCTCCTGGCCCTGTGGGCGGGGCAGTCGCAGCCGGTGGCGGATCGCCGCGTACAGGCTCGCGTGGGAGTGGACGACCGCCTTGGGCATTCCGGTGGTGCCGGAGGAGTGGGTGATCGCCACCGGGTCGCCGGACCAGTGCCGGTACGGCTCGGGTGCCGCGTCCGGGTCACCGGCGCCGAGGGTGGCGATCTCGGGCAGCAGCGGGGCGCCGGGGTCGTGACCGGCCAGCGCGTCCAGGTGGGCCGGGTCGGCGAGGACGCCGGCCGCGCCGAGGCGGGCGATGTAGCGGGCGGCGCGCTCGCCGTCCAGGTTGGGGTTGAGCAGCGCGGGGATGGCGCCGAGCCGGGCCAGGGCGAGGAAGGAGAGCACGTGGTCGGCGGCGTCGCTCGCGTACACCACCACCGGGTCGCGCCGGGTGATGCCCAGGCCGTGCAGCGCGGCGGCGCGGGCCCGGACGGCGCGGTCCAGCTCGCGCAGGGTGAACGGCTGCCAGGCGGGGTGGTCGTCCACCGCGGTGTCGAAGCGGAGCAGCGGCACGTCCAGGTCCTGCCCGAGGGCGATCCGGGCGGTCAGGACGTTGCCGGCGCCCACGTCGGGGTCGTCCGCGAGCTGGGTGCGGAGGCTGCGGATGGTCACGGGGGTGGATCCCTCCCTCGGGGCCGGTGGGTGGCCCGGGCGGCTGATCAGGTGGCAGGTCGGTCGGCCGCGCGGGCGGCGGGGTGGCCACGGGGCGGCGGGCGGGTTCGGGCGGGGCGCTGGTGTGCCGGGTGCGGCTGCGTCAGGCGTCGGGCCTCGATGATTGGTACGGCCGGGGGCCGGTGGCGGGTTCACTTCCCCCGGATTCGGTCCGGCTCGGGTCCGGCCCGGTTCGGCCCGGTTCGGCCGTCCGGGTTCAGGCCGGCGGGCCGGCGAGCAGGACGGCGGCGGCCTGGTCCCCGTCCGGTGTCTGTTCGACGGCGATGGCCAGCACGTGGTCGGCGTCGCCGTCCGCCAGCAGCAGCGCGGCGAACTCGAACACCTCGGCCGGGACGCGGCCGGGGTCGGCCTCGGCCAGGGAGATCGCCGCGACGGGGCCGGTCAGGCCCCAGCGCGCGGAGACGTGTCCGAGGACGGCGTTGGGGTTGGACTGGAAGAACAGCAGCGGTCCGGTCCGCTGTCCGGGTTCGGCGCTCCGTTCGATGGCCCGCGCGGTCTCCAGGTCGCCGCTCGCGCTGGCCAGCAGCAGAGCGGTCCGTCCGGGGGCGGGCGGTGGGCCGTGGTGGGCGCGCAGACAGCGCTCGGCGGTGTCGGCGACCAGCGGGTTGAAGCCGGAGGCGGCGAAGCCGGGCAGCGGTGGCGGTGGCCCGTCCAGGCCGGGCGCGGGGCGGCGGGCCTCGGCGAGGATCCGCAGTCCGTGGGTGTGGTCGTCAGGGGTGGTCATGGCGGTGATGGTCATCCCGGGGCCAGCAGCAGCGCGGTGTTGGCGCCGCCGAAGGCGGAGTTGAGGCTGAGTGCGTACGAGGGGCGGGCGGCGCGCGGGCCGTCCAGGACGAGGTCCAGGGCGAGGTCCGGGTCGGGGCCGAGCCAGCCGGCGTTGACCGGGAGCAGTCCGGTTTCCAACGCGCCGATGGTGACGGCGAGTTCGAGCAGTGCCGAGGCTTCCAGGGCGTGCCCGTGCACGGACTTGCTGGAGCTGACCGGCAGGCGGTCGGTGTGCGGGCCGAACACGCTGCGCAGGGCGTTGGCCTCGGCCCGGTCGGCGAGCGTGGAGCCGGTGCCGTTGGCGTTGACGTAGCCGATCTCGGCCGGGGCGACGCCCGCGCGGGTGAGCGCGGCCTCGATCGCCCGGACCGCCCCGGTGCCCTCCGGCTCCGGGCGGCAGACGTGGTGGGCGTCCCCGGCCCGGCCCCAGCCGGCCAGCCGGGCGAGCGTGGACGCACCGCGCCGTTCGGCGGCCGGGGCGGCCTCGACCAGGACGGCGGCGGCCGCGTCGGCGAGCAGAGTGCCGGTGCGGCCGGCGCTGAACGGGCGTGCCTCGCCGTCCCTGGCCAGCGCCCGTCCGGCGTCGAAGACCGCGAACACGCCCGGTTCGACCAGGTGTCCGGCCGCGACCAGGACCCGCTCGTGCCGTCCGCCGGCCACCAGGGCCCCGGCGTCGGCGACGGCGGTCGCGGCGGCCACACAGGCGCCGGTGTAGACCCGGGTGACACCGGGCGCGCCCCAGTCGGTACGGAGTCCCGCGGCCACCGCGTCGGCGGTGGCGCGGGTGCGTTCGTCGCTGTGCAGCGCGAGCAGCACGGGCAGCCCGGCACCCTCGGCGGCGGTCAGCCCGGCCTGTCGGCAGGCCTGGCCGATCGCGTCGAGCACGGCCCCGGCCAGCGGGAAGGTGCGGGCCAGTGGCAGGGTGTCGGGGAACAGCGCGGCGCTGGTGGTGCGGCGGGCGCTCACGTCGAAGCGGGTGACCGGGCCGAAAGCGGTCTTGCCGTACGCGGCGGCCTCGGTGAGCGCGTCGAGGCCGCGCCCGGCGGCGCTGAGCACGCCGACGCCGGTGACCACCGGCCGCCCGGCCGCCGGGCCCGGCGGTCCCGAGCCCGTGCTGGCGGGGTTCACGGCCGGGCGCCCGCGCGGTCGGCGAGGACGGCCTCGCGCAGCAGCTCGGTGGCGTCGTCGACGGTCCTGACCGCGCCGAAGCGGTCGTCGTCCAGGTCCAGCTGGAGCCCGTACCGCTGCTCGAACTCGGCTATCAGCCACGTGAGTTCGAGCGATCCGAGGTCCTCGGGCACGGCGTCGACGGCGCGCTGCCCGAACGCCGCCAGCATGGTCAGGACCTCGGCCCGGTCCGGCAGGGCGTCGCGGAGCGGGGTGCCGGTCACGCGGCGCTGCCGGAGGTGGCGGCGAGGGCGTCGACCCGGCGGGTGACGTCGGCGGTGAACTCGTCCAGCGTCATCAGCGCGGTGGTCTCCATCTCGTCCAGGTCGAACTTGATCCCGAACTCGTCCTCGACCTGCACGGACAGGTCGGCCAGCGCGAGGGATTCGAGGTCCAGCCCGGCCGGGCCGAGGTCGGTGTCCCCGGTGACCTCGGAGACGTCGTACTGCATCTCGGCGAGTGCCGCCAGGACGAAGACGCGGATGCGGTCCTGCATGGTGGTGTGCTCCTTGTCGGGGGTGGTGCGGATCGTCGGGGTGGTGGTGCGGACGGATCGGGGCCGCGCCCGGGGTACGGCCGGGGCGGCGGGGCTGCGGTCAGCCGACGGCGGCCGCGGCCGCGGCGCCCGCGCGCAGGGCGGCCGGGTCGCGCAGCAGCTTTCCGGTGGCGGTGCGGGGGAGTACGGGGAGCAGGGCGAGCCGGCGCGGCCGCTTGTAGGCGGCGAGCCGGCGGGCCAGCCCGTCCTGGACGGAGGTGAGGTCGGCGGCCGGTTCGGTGGTCAGGTAGGCCTCGATCGCGCCGCGGTCGAAGACCACCACGGCCTCGCGGACCCCGGGCAGCGCGGTGAGCGTCTGCTCGACCTCGGTGAGGTCGACCTTCAGCCCGCCGATCGAGACCTGGGAGTCCAGCCGGCCGAGCACGGTGACCAGGCCGTCGGCGGCCAGCCCGGCGGCGTCCCTGGTGTGCAGCCAGCCGTCCGACCAGCGGGTCGGATCGTCCAGCCCGGGGTACGGGGAGGAGGCCGAGCCGAGCTGCAACTCGCCCTTCACCAGGCGCATCCGCATGCCGTGCACGGGCTGCTTGGCGGGGTGGAGCGTGCCGGAGAGGTCGGTGGCGATCACCCCGGTCTCGGTCATCCCGTACATGGTGCCGAGCGGGACGCCGTAGCGTTCGGTGAACAGCGCGGGCAGGCCGGGCCGGACGAGTTCGCCCGCCACGACCATCCGTCGCAGCCAGGGCAGCGGAGGCGGAGCGACCGCTCCCGCCAGCAGTTCGGCGTGGAACGGCACCCCGATCACGGTGGTCGGCCGGTCGCTCCCGGCGACCTCGGCGAGGATGCCCGCCGCCGTCATTCGCTCCGGCACGGTGAGCGCGACCCTGGCGTGCAGGCTGTTGAGCAGCCCGCCGACCAGGCCGAGCACGTGCACCACCGAGGAGAGCAGGATGACCCGCTCGCCCTCGCCGGGGAACTCCACCAGCCTCCGGTAGCAGTCCAGTTCGCGCAGCAGGTCGGCCGCCGTGCGGGCGATGACCTTGGCCGGACCGGTGGATCCGGAACTCAGCTGGATCAACGCGTGTCCGGTGCGGGCCGGGCGCCCGTCCGCCAGCGGAACGGCCACCGGCTCGACTTCGGAGAAGCCGCGCAGGGCCGCCGCGGACCGATGGGCGGAGCCTACCAGCACCTGAGGGGCCAGCCGCGCGACCGCCGCGTCGATCTCATGGTCGGTCAACCGATGGTCGAGGAGTGCGACTTGGGCACCGAGCCGCCAGCAGGCCAGCAGCACCGCGACGAACGCCACGGAGGGCGGCAGCCGCAGGGCCGCCGTCCCGCCGCGCCCGAGCCCGGCGGCGGCGAGCCGGTCGGACTGCTCCTCGACCAGGGCGCGCAGGGCGTCCCGGTCGAACGGCGCGCCGAGGCGCAGGCACTCGTCGCCGCCGGGGCCGGCCAGCAGCAGCCGGTCGACCCAGGAGTCCGGGGCGTCGGAGTGCGGCTGGAAGGCAGGCGGAAGTACGGAGGGGGAAAAGCCGGTCAACACGGCTCCACACAAGTAAGGGGATTGACATGGACGCCGTTAAACAAACCAAACGGCCAATTCCGTGGCCAGACCATGGCACAGACGAATGGTCAAATCAAGGTCTATACCAATGCGGAAGTTGCTCCTACGCTGCCCCATCGGGACTGGTCCGCGCGTGGCCGTCCTGGAACGAGGAATGCCCGTGGGAGCTCTCACGCTGGCCGGGGTCGAGCGCGCGGCACGTGCGCAACTCCCACCGGAAATATGGGATTTCATTGAAGGCGGCAGCGGCGCGGAACGCACCCTGACGGCCAACCGGGAGATGTTCGGACGCCATGCACTGCGCCCGCGGACCCTGGTCGACGTCTCCGCCTGCGACCCGGCGCTGACCCTGTTCGGCGCACCGCTGCGACTCCCGCTCGGGATCGCCCCGATGGCCTACCACCGGCTGATCGACCCGGAGGGCGAGACCGCCACCGCGCGCGCCGCCGGCCGGGCCGGCGCCCTGCTGGTCGCCGGGATGTTCGCCAGCCGGACCCTGGAGGAGATCGCCGAGGCCGCCACCGGCCCGCTCTGGCTCCAGCTGTACTGGCTGCGCGAACGCGCCGCCCTCGCCGCCCTGGTGGAACGCGCCGAGGCGGCCGGCTACGGCGCGCTGGTGCTGACCGTGGACGCCCCGAGGATCGGCCGCCGGCTGCGCGACCTGCGCAACGGCTTCGCCATCCCGCCCGCCGTCCGCGCGGTCAACCTGGACCCGGCCCTGATGTCCGCGAGCCACCGGGCCGCCGGAGGCAGTTCGGGCATCGCCGAGCACGCCCGCGAGCAGTTCGACCCCACCCTGAGCTGGGCCGACCTGGCCTGGCTGCGCGAACGCACCCGGCTGCCCCTGGTCCTCAAGGGCATCCTCACCGCCGAGGACGCCCGGCTGGCCGTCGAGCACGGCGTCGACGCCGTCCTGGTCTCCAACCACGGCGGACGCCAACTCGACGGCGCGATCCCGGCCCTGGCCGCCCTCCCCGAAGTGGTCGACGCCGTTCCCGCCGGACTGCCGGTGCTGTTCGACGGCGGCGTGCGCAGCGGCACCGACATCGTGACGGCCCTGGCCCTCGGCGCCCGCGCCGTGCTGGTCGGCCGCCCCGCCTTCTGGGGCCTGGCCACCGACGGCGAGGCCGGCGTGCACCGGGTGCTCGACCTGCTGGGCGAGGAACTGGAGCACACCATGGCCCTGTTGGGCCGCCCCACCCTCGCCGACCTGGACCGCACCGTCCTCGCGCCCTGGCCCTGCCCGGTCCGCTGAGCCCCGGCGGGGGCCGGTCCGCACCTGCCACCTCCCCGAACGCCGCGCGTGACGGTTGAACCGCGCGGCACCCGAGTTGAACCGCGCGGCACCCGAACCGCGTTATCCCACCAGGAGGCCCGACACATGAACGAGCAGAACGAGCGATTCCCGGGCTGGGACTGGGACGACCCGGACGGTCTGGCTGCCCGCCTGGACACCTTCAGCGAGCAGGTAGCCACCTGCGAGACGCTCGAAGCACATCCCGGCGGGCTGCCGCGCGACCACGCGGGCTTCCGCGAACTCGGGCTCACCGGCATCGAGTTCGCAGCGTTCAGGACCGCCCACCCGGAAGGGCTCGGCAGCGACCTCGCCACCCTGCGCAGCCCCGGCGCCACCGCCGAGCCCGGCACCCTCTACCGGGTCGACGGCGACCGCTGGTTCACCCGTCTCGACATCTCCGAGGCGCTGCCCTTCGCCGACGCCAGCGTCGACTGGGTGTATGCCGAGCACCTGATCGAGCACGTCACCATGCCCGTCGCCGTCGGCTGGCTGCGCGAGGTCCGCCGGGTGCTGCGCCCCGGCGGCGTGCTGCGCGTGACCACCCCCGACCTCGCCCGCTACCTGGTCGGCTACGCCACCGACGACGGGTTCCTCGCCAAGCACCGGCGCCGGCTGACCACCCTCGGCTTCGGCCCCCCGATGCCCGCGCGTCCCGCCTTCCTGGTCAACCAGATCTTCCGGCACTTCGGTCACCAGTGGATCTACGACCTGGACGAGCTGCGGCACGTCCTCACCCGGGCCGGCTTCGACCCCGACCGGATCCGCAAGTGCGCCTACCGGCAGGGAGTCCGGTCCGACGTCGCCGACCTCGACACGGCCTTCCGCACCGATGAGACGATCTACGTCGAGGCAGATCGCTGAGCCCGGCCCACCGCACCGAACGGACCCGCCCCATGCCCCTGCACCCCCAGGCCGAGGCCCTGCGCGCCCGGCGCGCGAGCAGCGGTACCCCGCAGCTCTACACCCTCACCGTCGACGACGCCCGCGCCGCCGACCTCGCGGACATCCTCGCGACCGCCGGAACGCCCGAGCCGGTCGCCGCCGTCGAGGAGCACCGCATCCCGGGCCCCGGTGGCGAACTCGCCCTGCGGCTCTACCGACCCGAGGCGCCCGGCCGCCGACTGCCCGCCCTGCTCTACCTGTTCGGCGGCGGCTGGACGCTCGGCTCGCCCGACACCAGCGACGCCATCTGCCGCCGGCTCACCAACGCCGTCGGCTGCGTCACCGCGTCCGTCGGCTACCGGCTCGCCCCCGAACACCCCTTTCCCGCGGCGCTGCACGACTGCCGTGCCGCGCTGGTCCAACTCGTCGAGCGTGCCGAGGAGTTCGGCATCGACCCGGACCGGGTCGCGCTCGGCGGCGACAGCGCCGGCGGCAACCTCACCGCCGCGCTCACCCTGCTGCTGCGCGCCGAGGGCGGCCCGGCCGTGCGCCACCAGCTGATGGTCTACCCCTGCACCGACCACGCCGCCGACACCCCGTCGCTGCGCGAGAACGACGACCCGGCGCTGTTCAACCGCCGCTCGGTCGCCTGGTACTGGGACCACTACCTGGCCGACCGGGGCGACGGCGACAGCCCGTACGCCTCCCCGCTGCGCGCCGCCGGCCTGGCCGGCCTGCCGCCCGCGACCGTCCTGACCGCCGAGTACGACCCGCTGCGGGACGAGGGCGAGCAGTACGCCGAGGCGCTGCGCGCCGCCGGGGTGCCGGTGACGCTGCGCCGCTACCAGGGCATGCCGCACGGCTTCTTCGCCATGACCGGCACCCTGGACGCCGCCGCCGAGGCCCAGGCGTACGCGGCCGACTGCCTCCGGGAGGCGCTGCGGTGAACCTCCGTCTGGACGAGCTGCACGCCTCCCTGTCCGACCCGCTGCTGGACGCGATGACCTTCCTCAACGAGGTCACCACCCGCTACCCGGACGCGGTCTCCTTCGCCCCCGGCCGCCCCTACGAGGGCTTCTTCGAACCCGAGGACGTCCCCGCCTACCTGGAGACCTACCTCGACCACCTGGCCGACCGGGGCCTGGGCCGGGACGCGGTGCGCACCGCGCTGTTCCAGTACGGCCCGACCAAGGGCGTCATCAACGAGCTGGTCGCCCGCTCGCTGGCCAACGACGAGGGCCTGACCGTCGACCCCGCCGCCGTGGTGCTCACCGTCGGTGCCCAGGAGGGCATGCTGCTGACGCTGCGCGCGCTGTGCGCCGGCCCCGACGACGTGCTGCTGGTCAGCTCGCCCTGCTACGTCGGCGTCACCGGAGCGGCCCGGCTGCTCGACCTGACCGTCCGCCCGGTCCCCGAGGGCCCGGACGGCGGCCCCGACCCGGAGGCGGTCCGGGCCGCGGCCAGGGCCGTGCGCGCCGAGGGCCGCCGCCCGCGCGCCCTCTACGTCGTCCCGGACTTCGCCAACCCCTCCGGGACCAGCATGCCGGTGGCGAGCCGCACCGGGCTGCTGGAGGCCGCGGCCGAGGAGGGCGTGCTCGTCATCGAGGACAACCCGTACGGCTTCTTCTCCCGCACCCCGGGAGTGCGGCCCACCCTGAAGGCGATGGACCGCGGCCGCCAGGTCGTCTACCTGGGCTCCTTCGCCAAGACCTGCTTCCCCGGGGCGCGCCTCGGCTACGTGGTCGCCGACCAGGAGGTGGCGGGCCCCGACGGGCGGCACAGCCTGCTCGCGGACGAGCTGGCCAAGCTGAAGAGCATGACGACGGTCAACACGCCCGCGCTCAGCCAGGCCGTCATCGGCGGCATGCTGCTGACCCACGACTGCCGCCTGCGGGCCGCCAACGCCCGTGCCACGGCCCACTACGCGGCCGGCATGGACACCCTGCTGCGGGAGCTGGACCGGCACTTCCCCGCCTCCGTTCGGCGCCGGCTGGGCCTCTCCTGGAACCGGCCCGACGGAGGATTCTTCGCCGTGCTGACAGTGCCGTTCGTCGCCGACGAGGCGGCCATGGAGCGCTGCGCCCGCGACCACGGGGTGCTCTGGACGCCGATGGCGCCGTTCTACCCGGCGGGCGGCGGCGAGCACCGGCTGCGGCTGTCGGTCAGCTCGCTGACGCAGGCGCAGATCATCGACGGGGTGGCCAGGCTGGCGGCCTTCATGGCGGTCTGAGACCGCTCGGGAACGACGGAGGGGCGCGGCTCGTGGAAACGAGCCGGGCCCCTCCCGCGTCGTCGGTCAGCGCACCCGGGTGGAGAACAGCCGGGCCGACCAGTACACCGCCAGGACGGTCATCACCACGACGATCAGCAGCCCCTGCCAGACCACGCTGTCCCCGGCGTGCCCGGAGAACAGCGCGCGCATGCCCTCCACGGCCCAGTAGAAGGGGTTCCACTTGGCCGTCTGCTGCAACCACCCCGGCGCCAGGGTGAGCGGCAGCAGCACCCCCGACAGCAGCGCGATCGGCTGAGCGAGGGTGTTGACCACCGGCGCCATCGCCGCGTCCGTCGGCACCATCAGCGCGATGCCGAAGGAGATCGCCGAGGTCATCAGTGCCAGCAGACCGAGCAGGAGGTACGCGAGCAGCAGGTTCAGCGGGCTCACCCGCAGCCCGAACGGCAGCGCGATCAGGGTGATCAGGACGGCCTGCACCAGCAGCGCGACCATCTCGCGCAGCGCCCGTCCGAGCAGCAGCGCCAGCCGGCTCACCGGGGTCACCCGGGAGCGTTCGATGATGCCGGCCTTGAGCTCGCCCAGCAGGCTGAAGCCGGTGAACAGCCCGCCGAAGATGCACAGCACCGCCAACAGGCCCGGCACGTAGATCTGGTAGGCGTCGGCGTAGCTGCCGGTGCCCTCCGGGACGAGCACCTTCTTCAGCAGCGGCGCGAACAGCAGGAGGTAGAACAGCGGCTGGATGATGCCGACGGCGATCCAGACCGGGGTGCGGATCATGAGCAGCAGCTGGCGCTGGAAGACCAGCCAGGTGTCGCGGGCGAGCTTCACGGTCTCCCCAGGGAGTTGTGCGGGTCCGGGTGCTTCGGGTCGGGGGTCAGGACTGCCGCAGCGAGCGGCCGGTGCGGGCCAGGAACACGTCGTCCAGGCTGGGCCGTTGGAGCTGCACGGTGCCGGGCGTGACGCCCGCCGCGTCCAGGGCGCGCAGCAGCAGCGGGATGGCGGCGGCGCCGTCCTCCAGGTACAGCCGCAGCCCCTCGTCGCCGTTGGGCTCCAGCCGGTGCAGGTACGGCTGCGGGCGCAGCACCTCCGCGGCCCGTTCGGCGACCGCCTCCCCGCCGTCCAGGCCGACCAGCACCACGTCGCCGGAGATCTCGCGCTTGAGCGCCTCGGGGGTGCCCTCGGCCACCACCTGGCCGTGGTCGACGATGGCGACCCGGTCGCAGAGCGCGTCGGCCTCGTCCAGGTAGTGGGTGGTGACGACCACCGTCATGCCCTCGGTGCGCAGCCGGCGGATCTCCTCCCAGACGTGCGCCCGGCTGGCCGGGTCCAGCCCGACGGTGGGCTCGTCCAGGAACAGCACCCGGGGCTGGTGGATCACCCCGAGCGCGATGTCCACCCGGCGGCGCTGGCCGCCGGAGTAGGTGGCGCACGGGCGGTCGCCGAACTCGCCCATGTCGAAGGCCTTGAGCGCGTCCTCGGCGGCCTGGACGGCCTGCGCCTTGGGGGAGCCGTGCATCCGGGCCTGGAGCACCAGCTCCTCGCGACCGCTGACGTTGTCGGTGGTGCCGCCGCCCTGGGCGACGTAGCCGATCCGGCGGCGGACTCCGGCCGGGTCGGTGAACAGGTCGGCCCCGGCGATGCTGGCCTGTCCGCCGTCCGGGCGGATCAGGGTGGCCAGCATGCGCAGGGTGGTGGTCTTCCCGGCGCCGTTGGGGCCCAGGAAGCCGTAGATCTCGCCGGCGGCGACCGACAGGTCGATGCCGCGGACGGCGTCGACGGTGGGGTTCTCGCCGCTGCGGCGGGAGGTCTTCTTGCGGTAGGACTTACACAGTCCCGCGGTCTCGATCAACCGGAACTCCCGTGCGGGGATGGGCTGCCACGGCACCTGGGAAGGCGGGGCCCGGCACCTGCGAAGGGCGGTGCCGCTGCGACACCCTAGGGCGAACCCCGCCCAGGAAACAATGGCCTAGACCAATGGACGTTCCCTCTCCCGGTCTGCTAAGGGGGCGTCGGCACGGAGCCGGCCGCCGCCGTCAGGCCGGACCGGCCGAGCGCCTCCAGGCGGTCCGCCGCGGCCCGCGCACCGCCCCCGGCCAGCAGTTCCCTCCCGACCTGAACCGCGCGCTCCCGGTGGTCCGTCGAGTCGAGTACGGACCGCAGCGCGTCCGCCAGCCGCTCCGGCGTGACGCGCGCGAAGGGGACCCGCAGGCCCGCGCCCGCCGCCGTCAGCTGGGCGGCGACGAACGGCTGGTCGTGCCGGATCGGCGCGGTGACCAGCGGGAGGCCGTGCGCCAGCGCCTCGCCCACGGTGTTCATGCCGCCGTGGCAGAGCACCGCGTCCAGTTCGCCGCGCGCCATCAGCTCCAGCACCGGAGCCCGGTCCACGGCCACGGCCGAGGCGGGGAGTCCGGGCAGCAGCTCGCGCGGCGCGGCGAACACCGGCTGCACGTCCTCGCCGCACAGCTCCAGCGCCCGGACGGCCCTGGCCAGGAAGTCCGCGCCCAGCTCGCCGGCCAGCGTGCCCATGGTGACCAGTACCCGTCGCCGGCCGGGCCGCAGCCGCTCCCACGGGAAGGTCTCGTCGTGCGGCCGTGCCGTGAGCACCGGCCCGACCAGCGCGTGCTCCGGCGGCGCGGCGCGGCCGGTCAGCGCGGGGCCGGTGGTCGCCAGCACCAGGGCGGGGGAGAAGCGCGGGTCCAGGTACTCCCGCTCGGGCAGCCTGGCACGCTCCCACAGGCCGCGCAGCAGCCCGGTCATCCACGCCTCGACCTGCGGCAACGCCCGGTAGGGGCGCACCAGTTCCATCGCCCCCGGCGCGAAGCTCGCCCACGGCAGGCCGTGCCGGTGCGCGACCAGGGCGCCCGCCGGGGTGTGCTGGTCGACCAGCAGCACGTCCGGGCGGTACTCCCGCACGATCGCGTCCAGCGGCTTCGCGGTGAACCGCGCGTACGGGACGATGAAGCCCTCCCAGAGCGAGCGCAGCGCGGCCAGGCCGTGCCCTCCCTGGGCCCGGAACGCCCGGGTGCCGGTGCCGAGCACCTCGGCCCGCGGGCCGAGCAGCGGGCGCAGCACCGACTCGGTGCCGGTCCAGGCGACCTGGTGGCCGCGCGCGGTCAGTTCGGCGGCGATGCCCGCGGCCGGGTTGACGTGGCCGGTCAACGGCGGCATCACCAGCAGGAACCGGGTCATCGGGCGTCCTCCTCGGGGATCGGTCGCGGGGCGTCGGCGACGCCGGGTACCAGCCGCTGGACGTCGGCGACGGTCAGGGCCTCCAGGGCGGCCAGGTCCAGCCCGGCGCGCAGCGCGGCCAGGTCGGCCGCCGGGCCGAAGCGTCCGGTCAGCCGGCGGGCCAGCTCGGCGAGTTCGGCCTCGTCCAGCAGCAGGTCGGCGTCCAGCCGGGCGTCCGGGGTGACGTGGCGCGCCCAGCCGGGCGGCGCACCGGCCACCTCGACCAGCAGGGCCACCAGCTCCCGGTTCAACGCGGACACGGGGGAGGGGGGTTCAGGATTCGGCATGAGAGATGTCCCACCTGCTCGACGGTACGAAGGGGAATGCGGCCGCGGCGGAGCGCAGTTGGCGTCTTCCGGAGGGTGGCGGCGACGGTGGAGGGCCCGAGATCACTTGTGCGACCAGGCGGGCGTCGGAATACTAGCCCGGGTGACCGCACTGGAGGCAGTGGCCGTTCACCTCCCCCCACACGCCGTGCCCATCGAGGCGGTGGGCGAGCGGATCGGCCTGACCCCACGTCAACTCCGTCTATTCCGCCGTTTCCACGGCCTGGACCAGCTGCGTCTGGATCCGACCGGGAAGCTGCCCGACCTGCTCGAAGCCGCCCTGGACGACCTGCCGGAGCTGCGCGGACGCGAACGCGACATCCGCTTCGTGATCCACGCCCGCAGCATGCCGGTGGCGGTGCCCCACCCGCTCAACCCGCTGCACGACCTGCTCGACGCCCGGGGACTGGCGCATGCCAACGCCTTCACGGTGACCCACCACGCCTGCGCGGTGGGCCTGCTGGCCATCGACCTGGCCGGCCGGCTGCTCGCGTCCGACCCCGATCCGGCGGCGCTCGCCCTGGTGCTGACCGGTGAGAAGACGTTCACCAGGGACGCCCAGGTCGTGCCCGAGACCGGCATCTTCGCCGAGGGCGCGGCCGCCTGCCTGGTCAGCGCCAGTGGCGAACGCCACCGGGTGCTCTCCTTCGTGGTGCGCCAGCGCCCGGAGTTCGACGGCCGGCTGGCCGAGGACCAGGACCTGCTGGCCCGCTACCAGCGCGAGTACCCGAACGTGATGGTGGAGGCGATCGAGGCCGCCCTGGACCAGGCCGGTCTGGACCTCTCCGACCTCTCCGCGATCCTGCCGCACAACGTCAACCAGGCGTCCTGGCGGATGATCGCGCGCCGCATCGGCTATCCGGTCGAGAAAGTCGTGCTGGACAACGTGCGGTCGGTCGGGCACAGTTTCGCCTCGGACAGCCTCATCAATCTCCACACCGCCACCACACGCGGGCTGATCCGCCGCGGCGACCACTACCTGATCGCCGCCGCAGGTGTCGGAGCCACCTTCTCCGCGATGGCGATGCGGTACTGACGGGCCGCCGGTTCCACCGGAAGCCGCCGTCCGCACGCCACCGCCGGAAATCCAGACCAACCCCAGAGCCCCGGGGTACCTGCAAGCCCCGGAGCACACATCCCACGTACGACGGGACGGGACACCCATGTCAGAAGCCGTGGTCCAGACCACTGACCCCGAACTGCGCGAGCGCATCCTGCACGGCATCGGCGATCTCCTGCCGCGCGTCCTCAAGCGCGAGATGCCCGAGATCCCCCAGGACGCCTGCCTCTTCGACGACCTCGGCCTCACCTCGGCCGGCACCATCGAGCTGATCCTGGAGCTGGAGGAGTCGCTCGACATCCAGGTGGACGTCGAGCAGATCACCGAGGACGACCTGCGGTCGGTCGTCAGGCTGGCCGACTACGTCGCCGGGCACGTCATCCCCGAGGACTGACCGGGTGGCCCCCGCCCCCACCGGTCTGCGGATCACCCGGGCGCTGGCCCGCCGCTTCGACGGCCGCTCGGAGACCTCGCTCGACCCGGACCTGCGGGTGTTCGTCTCCGACCTCGTCCGCCCCTACGGCCTGCCGCTGCGGGAGGACCTGCTGGGCGAGGGCGTCGGCCACTCCTACGAGGAGCTGGCCGCCGGACTGCTGCGCGAGGCGCTGGCCGAGGACGAGCCGGCCGACCTGCTGATCCTCGCCTTCGACACCCCGGACGTCAGGCCCGGCGCCCCGTCCTCGCTGGCGCTCAGCCGCTCCGTCCCGGGAAGCCCGCTCGCCTTCGCGGTCTGCGACCAGGGCAGCGCGGTGGCCTTCACCGCGCTGCGGCTGGCCGCCGACCACCACCGCACCGGCACCTGCCGGCGGGCCGTGGTGGTGCTCGCCGAGCAGACCGCGCTGCACTACGAGCCGGCCGAGCCGGTGGCGCTGCCCGAGCGGCACGCGGTGGTGGTGCTGGTCTGCGAGGCGGCTCCGGGTGCCGGCCTGGCCGTACGGCAGTCCCGGGGCGTGACGTCCCCGGAGGAGGCGGTCCTGGCCGAGGCGAAGGAGCTCGGGCCCGAGGCGGTGCTGCTGCTCGGCCCCGGCTTCGGCGCGTCCGGTCCGTCCGGCGCGGAGGAGCCCCCGGCGGCCCAGCCGTTCACCGGCCTCTGGGCCGAGCTGGCCGAACACCTGCCGCAGTGGCGGTCGGACGGGCGGCCCGTGATGCTGGCCGGGTACGACCGGCGGCTCGGCGTGCTCAGCACGCTGGCCCTGCCGTGACGGCGGTCGACCTCTGGCTGATCGACACGCGTCAGCCGGCCGTCGCGGCCGCCGAGTTGTGGCCGCTGCTCGACCCGGACGAGCGTGCCAGGGCGGCGCGGTTGGAGTCCGGGCCGGGTGAGCGCTTCACCATGGTGCGCGGCGCCGTCCGACAGCTGGTCGCCGCCAGGATCGGTGTGGGCCCGGCCGAGCTGGTCTGGCGGTACGGGCGGTACGGCAAACCCGAGCCGGCGGAGGCGGGCGCGCTGCGGGTCAACTGGTCGGCCTCGTCCACGCTCGCGGTGCTGGCCCTCGCCGAGGGGCGGGCGGTCGGTGTCGACGTCGAGCGGCTCCACGAGCCCCGGACGGCCGGGCGGATGGCCGCCCGCTGGTTCCCCGCGGAGGAGGCGCGGTTCGTCGCCGAGCCCGTCGAACCGGCCGAGCGGGCGACGCGGTTCACCATGCTGTGGTGCCGCCGGGAGGCCTGCGTCAAGGCCTACGGAGGCCGGCTCACCCAGTCCTTCGGCGTGCCCGTGGCCGGCCCGTCGCCGGTGTCGGTCACCGATCCCGGCAGCCTCGGCGCCGGCCCGTCGCGGATCTGCGACGTGCCGGCGCCGAGGCCGTTCCGGGCTGCCGTCGCGGTGCTCGGAGATTCGGAAGTTCATGTCAACTCCCGTGTGTGGAAGCTGAATTGATGCCGTAGCAGGCCTGGGCAGGTTTGGTCTGGACCAGTCCGCGAGGGCGCTGGTAGCGTCCTGGCCACACCCCCTGCCGAGCCCTCCCGGGCAAGCCGAAAGGCGCGTGCGACGTGATACCGCAGGACGCCACACCGAACGAGCCGGCGTCGCCCAGCGCGACGCCGGGCGGCGCGCCACCGACCGCTCGGCGGATCACGGTCCGGTACGCCACCGAGGGCGGCGGCTCGGGCCCGCTCACCCGCGGCCAGGACAACATGATCCGCTGCATCCGGTCGAGCGCCCCCGAGCAGATCAACAAGGAGTCCGTCTGGCCGGTGCCCGACGGCACCTCGGTCCCCTCCGGGCTGGTCGCCCTGCGCCTGCTGGTCGAGCGGCACGAGTCGCTGCGGACCTCCTTCCCCGCGGGCCCGGGGCCGGACGGCTTCCCGGATCGTCAGGTGGTGCACCCGGCCGGCCGGTTCGCCGTCGCCGTGGTCGAGGCGGGAAGCCGGTCTGAAGCCGAACTGGACGCACTGGCCAGTGAGTTGGGAGCCAAGGACGTGGCCGTCCCGGTGGATCTCGACGCGCCGCCGCGGGTCCGGTTCACCCTGGTCGCCGCCGGCGAGCGGCTGCTGCGACTGATCGCCGTGGTCTGCCACGCGGGTGCCGACGGCGCCGCCACCGCGGTGCTGATCCAGGACTGGCACGCCCTCGCCGGCAGGAAGGAACTGCCGCCGGTCACCGCGGCGACCCCGCTGCGGATCGCCGTCGCGGAGCAGAGCCCGCAGGGCCGTCGCAGGTCCGCCGCCGCACTGCGGCACTGGGCCCGGGTCCTGACCACGGGACCGCAGACCGTCTTCGCGGACACCCGGATCGTCGGCCCGCCCCGAGACCACGGCGCCCTGCTGGTCCGCTCGCGCACCGCCGCCGACCACCTCGCCGCCGTCTGCCGGCGCACCGCCGCCAGCCCGTCCGTCGTCCTGCTCGCCGCGTTCGCCGCGCTGGTCGCCCACCGCTCCGGCCGGCGCGAGCTGGTGATGTCGGCGCTGTCCGCCAACCGCCAGCGCGCCGCCCTGATCGACCACGTCGGGACCCTCGCGCAGGACGCGCTGATCCTGCTCGACACCGAGGCCGCCGACCTCGACCAGCTGATCGGCCGGGCCAAGTCCGCCTCGCTGAGCGCCTACTGGCACAGCACCCTGGACGCCGAACAGGTCTGGCAGCTGGTGGAAGACGCGGCCCATCTGCGGGGAGCCCGGTTCGGCCGCCAGGTGGTCGTCAACGACCTGAGCCTCACCATCCCGGCCGCCGTCGCCGACGCCCAGCCGCCCCCGGCCGCCGACCCCGAACTCACCGTGCTGCCCGCCCCGCCGCTGCCGGTACGGCTGATGTTCACGATCCTGCGGATCACCGGCAGCCTGGACTTCGTCCTGGTCGCCTGCCCCCAGGTGTTCGACGCCGAGGAGACCGAGAGCTTCGCCCGCGCGCTGCGGTCGGTGCTCGCGGCCGCGGCCGAAGGGCCGGTGCTGCTCGCCGACCTGACCGCCGTGCTCGGCCCGCCGGGAGGCGACCGGGCGGGCGAGTGGCGGCTGATCGACGGTTCCTGGATCGATCTCGCGGCCGTCCACGACCTCCTGGACACCGCCCTCGGTGGCCACCGGCTGTCGCTGGTCGACGGGAAGCTGGTGGCCGAGGTGACGGCGACCACTCCCGGGTTCGGCCCCGCCGAGGCCCACCGCGCCGTGATCGCGGCCCTGCCCGGCCGTGACACCGCGATGGCGCCGCACCACTACGTCGTCCGGCACGCGGCGCCTGAGGGGGAACGGACCGAGGCCGGAAGCGGGCGCGCCCCGGACGTCGTCGACCGGCTGTCCGCGCTCACCTGAAGGAATGACCACGGCAGTCCGGGTGTCACTCACCCCAACGGGTCGCCGTGGTCGTCCAGCGGACCACTCCGTGCCGGTGGTGCAGCAGCGGCGCGCCGGACACTCGGCCCGCCCGGTCCGCGGATCACCGCGGGCGCCGCGCCGGCCGGGGTCCGCTCCTCCGGTAGCGCCGTCACAGTTCGCCTCCGCTGTCCGGGAGTTCACCCACGCCGAGGCGGCGCGCCAGCCGCTCCCTGGCGTGCCGGAGGTTGGAGTGCACGGTGGCCACCGGCCCTCCCAGGTAGGCCGCGATCACCTTGACGTGCAGGCCGAGCAGGTAGCGGAGGATCACCACGTCCCGCTGCCGGTCCGGCAGTTCGAGGATCGCCGCGTACAGCCGCACCTCGTCCGCCTCGCTGTGCAGCAGCCCCTTCGCGACCTGCTTGAAGGCGCCGATCACCGCCGCGAAGGTGACCGCCTCCACCTCGACCGAGTCGTCGGCGGCCACCCAGTCCGCGATGTGCCCGTTGGCCAACCGCCAGGCGTACGCGGCCGGTTCCTCGAACTGCAACACCTGCGGCCAGCAGCGGGCCAGGTCGGCCTTCACCGCTCCGACCACCAGCGCCGCGTCGGACCGCTTGCCTATCCGGGTCAACGCGAGGGCATGCCAGGCTGGTTCATGCGTCTCGCAGAAGGCGTCGTAGGCGATGCCCAGGCGGAGCCCGGGGTCGGACCGGGCATCGCGGTCGGCACCGGCCGCCGGCTCGGCCTCCGCCCCGCGGACGTGCGCCACGGCCGTGGCACCCCGGTACCTGCGCGCCGGGGCACCCCTGTCGATCGTCATCGGGCCTGCTTTCCGTGGCCGTGGGCTGCTCGCCGGGCCACCCGAGGGTCGGGCTGTAGGTGCCCATCCTCATTCCATCAGGCCTGTCACTCCAGGATGCAATCCGAATACAGATGGTCATCTCATGGGCGCCGATGGTTGATTGGTATGCTCCGAAGCTGTTCGGGACGCGACCGGTCCCGCCCGGTCGCGCTCTCCCCGATGCCCTGTTCCACTGCGTCCCCGACGGCCTCGGAGTGAGCGAGCCGGTCGAGCGCTCGCCCTCTCGGGAGTGCGCGGCGGTGGCCGTCCGGCAGGGAGGGACGGGCCGTCGGGTGAACCAGGCCCCCGGTTACGGCCGCTGACGAACCATCGGCGCTCGAAGCGCGTCCTGCTGATCGAGAAGGCGGCCCGCGCCGCGACAATCGATCGGAGGAGGAACATGCGTCCGCAGCCTTCGGAAGCCCGCCCCAGCCGTCACGGCGGTCACAGCCGTCGGGCCGTCCTCGGCCTCGGATTCGGCGCGGCCGTCGCCGTCACCGCCGCGACCGGCGGACCGGCGTTCGCGGCGTCCGCCGCCGGCCCGTCCGCCGATCCGTCCGTCGGCACCGGCCTCCATCCGGCCCTCGCCGCCCTCGAACAGGAGCACGCCGCCCGCCTCGGCGTCTTCGCCCGCAACCTGACCACCGGCCGGACCGTCCGGTTCCGCGCGGACGAGCTCTTCCCGATGTGCTCGGTCCTCAAGACCGTCGCGGTCGCCGCCGTCCTGCGGGACCTCGACCGCGACGGGGAGTTCCTCGCCAAGCGGATCCACTACACCGCCGAGGACATCGTGCGGGCCGGCGGCGGGTCGGTCACCAGCGAGGAGAAGAACCTGGCGAACGGCATGACGGTCGCCGAACTCTGCGCCGCCGCAGTCGACCACAGCGACAACACCGCGGCCAACCTGATGCTGCGCGAGCTCGGCGGGCCGACCGCCGTCACCCGCTTCGCCCGGTCGATCGGCGACCGCGTCACCCGTCTGGACCGCTGGGAGCCCGAGCTCAACAGCGCCGAGCCGGACCGCCGCACCGACATCACCACCCCGCAGGCCATCGCCGGCACCTACGGCCACCTCGTCCTCGGCCACGCCCTGCCGCCGGCCAAGCGGGACCTGCTCGCCGGCTGGCTGCGGGGCAACACCACCAGCACCCACCGCTTCCGCGCGGGCCTCCCGGCGGACTGGGCCCTCGCCGACAAGACCGGCACCGGGCGCTACGGCACCACCAACGACGTCGGCATCGCCTGGACCCCGTCCGGCGCCCCCGTCCTGCTCGCCGTCCTGACCACCCAGCCGGCCGAGGCGGCCCCGATGGACGAACCGCTGGTCGCCAGGACCGCCACCCTGCTCGCGGGCGCCCTCGGCTAGCATCCGGTCCCGCTGCCCGGCGCGGGCCGCCGGGCCCCTCCCGGTCCCGGCCCCTCCACCCGTGCGTCCCCGCTCCACCGGGCACAGACTGGTGGTGGATCGATGCTGCCCCGCGAGGCTGGGAGAGGCATGCTGCTGGGACTCGCCACCGCGTCGGCCGCCTGCGTGTGCTTCGGCTTCGGGTCGGTCTTCCAGGCGCGCGGGGCACGGTCGGTGCCGCGCGCCGACCGGGTGCGGGTGGGGCTGCTGGCCGGGCTGGTGCGGTCCTGGCAGTTCGTCCTCGGCACGCTGCTGGACATCCTCGGCTTCGTGCTGAGCATCGTCGCCCTGCGCACCCTCCCGCTCTTCCTCGCGCAGGCCGTCACCAACGCCAGCCTGGCCGTCACCGCCGCGGCCGCCGTCTGGCTGCTGGGCGCACGGCTCCGCCGGGGCGATCTCGCCGGCATCCTCGCCGTGGTCGTCGGGCTGACCCTGCTGGCACTCGGCTCCGGCCAGGAGGGGCGCAACCACGCCGCGCCCGCCTTCCACTGGGCGCTGCTCGCCACCACGGCCGTCGTGCTGGCCGCGACCCTGGTCCTGGTGCGCCGGGGCGGCAACGTGGCCGCGGCCGGGCTGGGGCTGCTGGCCGGGATCGGCTTCGGCGTGACCAGTCTGGCCGTCCGGGTCCTGGATGTGTCCGGCCCGCTCGCCGCGCTCACCGACCCCGCCGCCTACGCGCTGGCCCTCGGCGGCCTCGGCGGCTACCTGGCCTACGCCCTGGCCCTGCAACGCGGCACGGTCACCGCGGCGACCGCGGCCGGCACGGTGACCGAGACCTTCGGCCCGGCGCTGGTCGGCGTGACGGCGCTCGGCGACGCCGCGCGCCCCGGATTCGAGTGGTGCGCGCTGACGGGCTTCGCGGTGGCGGTGGGCGGCACCTTCGTGCTCTCCCGCTTCGGCGAACTCGAAGGCGCGTCCGCCGAACTGTCCGCTCCGCACCGGGACGCGGAGGCGGCGCCGGCCGTCCCGCCCCGGTAGCCCGGACGACTGCGTCATGCGAAGGTGACTTGCCGGACAAAACGGACGGCGAACCGGTCACAGAGCGGCAGGTGCCCGATGGCGGAGGAGCCCCACCCCCGACCCCGGCGGTCGGCCCCGCAGGACTCGACGAGCCCCGCGGACCCGGCCGACCGCCCCGTCGCGCTGATCACCGGCGCCTCCTCCGGGATCGGCCTCGCCACCGCCGTCCGCCTGGCCGGCGCGGGCTGGCACACCCTGCTCTCCGGCACCGACCGCGCCCGCCTCGACGAACTCGCCGACCGCACCGGAGGCCGCGCCCTGCCCGAGGACCTGAGCAAGCCGGACGGCGCGTCCCGCCTCGCCGAGGCCGCCCTGGCCGAGGCCGGCCGGGTGGACGCCCTGATCGCGAGCGCCGGCCTCGGCTGGCGAGGCCCGTACGCCCGCACGCCCTCGGACACCCTGGACCGGATGATCGAGGTCAACCTCGCCGCCCCGCTGCGCCTGGTCCGACTGCTGCTGCCCGGCATGCTGGAGCGCCGCCACGGCCGGATCGTGCTGCTCGGCTCGATGGCCGGCCAGGTCGGCGTGCGCGAGGAGTCCGGCTACGCGGCCACCAAGGGCGGGCTGACGATGTTCGCGGAGAGCCTCTGGTACGAGCTGCGCGGTACGGGGGTGGGGGTGCGCCTGGTGCTCCCGGGGGCGGTGGACACCCCGTTCTTCGACCGGCGCGGCACGCCGTACCAGCGCGAGCGGCCCCGCCCGGTCACCGCGGAGCGGGTCGCCGAGATCGTGGTGGCGACCATCACCACCGAGCGCGACCGCCTGTACGTCCCGCAGTGGCTCGGCTTCCCGGCCCGCGTCCACGGCGCGGCGCCTGGCGTGTTCCGCCGGATGGCCGCGCGCTTCGGATAGGGCGCGTCTCGTGGATCTTGTCGGATCAGGGCGCGGCGTTGGGGTGCGTGCCGGAGGGCGTGCCCCATGACGTGCCGAACGAGCGCCGGGCGCCCGGGGAAGTCCGCCGCCACGGTCCTCGCCCTCGCCGCCGGCGTCGAGTTCCTGCACCTCGCCCCGGCCGCCGTCCGGCTCCCGCCGCTGCGCCGCACCCTGGCCCGGCGCACCGCGGGCCACGGCACCGCGCCCGCCCACATCGCCCTGACCTTCGACGACGGCCCCGATCCGGGCAGCACCCCGTACGTCCTCGACGCGCTGGACGAACTCGGTGTCCGCGCCACCTTCTTCCTGCTCGGCGCGATGCTGGAACGCGCCCCCGCGCTCGGCCGCGAGCTGGTGCTGCGCGGCCACGAGGTGGCCGTCCACGGCTGGCACCACCGGCGGCAGTGGTACCCGGCCCCCGCCCGTGACCTGCGCGAACTGCGCCGCGCCGACGAGGCCGTGACCGACCTCTGCGGTGCCCGCCCGCTCTGGTACCGCCCGCCGTACGGCGTCCTGACCGCCGGTCCCGCCCTGGCCGCCCGCCGGCTCGGTCTGCGCAGCGTGCTGTGGACCGCCTGGGGGCGGGACTGGACGGCGGAGGCCACCGGCGAGTCCGTCTACGCGACCGCCCGCCCCGGCCTCACCGGCGGCGCCACCCTCCTGCTGCACGACTCCGACTGCACCTCCGCCCCCGGCTCCTGGCGCGCCACCCTCGCCGCCCTCCCGCTGATCGCCGCCCACTGCCGCACCCACCGGCTCACCCTCGGCCCCCTCCGCGACCACGGGGTGCACCCGCCCGCCGGGCGGAACCGTCCGGCGTGACCGACGCGTCGTCAGGACCACCACGCCGAACGAGCAGGGGGTCGCCCGTGAACGTCAACGTCCGTTCATTGCACCGACTTTGGTCCTTCGTCGCGCTGGGAGCAGCCGCCCTCCTGGTGGCCGGCTGCGGCGGATCCGGCTCGTCGCCCGGGCCGGTCGTCTCGTCCGGCCCGCCCTCGGCCTCTGCCGCGTCACCGACCGCTCCCGCCCCGACTGCCCCCGCCCCGACCGCCCCCGCCCCGACCGCTCCCGCTCCGTCCGTCACGCAGACCGTCACGCCGTCCTCCGGCACCCCCGACCCGGGGTCAGGGACGTCCGTCGGCAGCGGCCTGACCCTCGCCGCGGCCAACGGCGGCAGCTACCGCTTCGCCTCGGTCGCCTGCGTCGGCGAGGCCTCACCGACCGGGGCCCTGAGCCTCACCGCGACCCCCAGGAGCCTGAACGACGCACTCGCCGAACTCGTCCTCAAGGACGGCGAGGCCCGGTTGCTGCTGACCCTCAAGGGCTTCCGTCCGGTGCTCTGGAAGGGCAGCGTCCCGATCGGCGGGCAGGCGAGCCGTACCGCCCACGGCGCGACGCTCACCGCGATGCCCGTCACCGAGGAACTCGGCGACACCGGCACGGTGACCGGCACCCTCACCTGCTCGGGCGCCGACGGCCTGTACTGACCCGCCTGCCGCGGCTACCCCAGCCCCACCCTCCGCAGCGCCGCCCCGAACCCCGCCTGCCACGCCGCCGGTGTCGCGCCGACGGACGGCGCGGGCTCGGGGCGGCCGAGCGCGGCCAGGGCGTTGCGGACCACCTCGGCCGGGCGGGCGGTGGCGACATCGGCGTGGCCGAGTTCCAGCTCGTGCTGGAGGTTGTCGCGCCCGTGCCCCTGCACCACGTCGAGGAGCAGCAGCCGCCGCCCCAGGGCGCGGGCCTCGCTGCAGGTGTCGCCCGAGCTGGTGACCACCAGGTCGGCGGCGGCCATCAGCGCGGGGACGCGGTCGGTGTACCCGTAGGGGTGCAGCCGGGGCTCCCGGCGCGCGGCGGCCCGCAGCCGGCGCTCCAGTTCCCGGTTGCGCCCTGCCACCGCGAGCACGTGCGGCCCGGCGGCGGCCAGCGAGGCGGCGGTGCGGGCGAGCGGGCCGAGCCCCCAGGAGCCCGACATCAGCAGCACGCACCGGGCGCCCGCCGGCACGCCCAGCTCCGCCCGGGCCGCGGCCCGCTCCGGCGGCCGGTAGAACGGCTCCCGCAGCGGCGCGGGCACGACGGCGATGTCGGCGTCCGGCAGGTACCGCCGCACCGCGCACCCGGCGACCTGTGAGGTGACCAGGAACAGGTCCGTCCCCTCCTGCACCCAGAGCCGGTGGGGCGTCACGTCGGTGCAGAACACGAAGTGCCGGAACTCCCGTTCCGGCGCCTGCCGCAGCAGCCGGTTGACGGCCGAGGTCGCGGTGGCGAACACCGAGACCACCAGCTGCGGCCGCTGCGCCTCGATCAGCTCCCGCAGCGCGGGGACCAGCCGGCCGCGCGCCGCCGCGTCGGCGAGCAGCGCGATCCTGGCGCCCGGCCGCAGCGCCGAGAAGTGGAAGGCGTCGTACACCCCGGGCAGGTCGAGCAGCCGGCGGAACACCGCCTCCCCGGCCGCGCCCGAGCGCCGGCCGAGCAGGGCCATCGCGTCCACGGTGCGGGTGGTCCAGCCGCGCTCGCGCAGGGTGTCCGCGCAGGCCTGGGCCATCACGTCGTGGCCCTGCCCGAGCGATCCCGAGACCAGCAGGGCGTGCGGCATCGGGCGGCCCCGTCAGCCGGCGGCGGCCGAGCCGAGCGAGGCCCGGTACCAGTCCGCGTACCGGCGCACGCCGTCGGTGAAGTTGGTGCTCGGCGACCAGCCCAGCAGCCGCTTGGCCTGCGCCGAGGAGATCCGCCGCCCCGCGTAGTCGGCCTTCCGCCCGTCGATGTGCTCGATGGTGACGGGCCCGAGCAGTCCGTCCACGGTGTCGGCGATGTCCCGTACCGAGACGGCCGTCGAGCCCTCCAGCGCGAAGGTCTGGTCCTCGGCGGCGGGGGAGAGGGCCCGCACGTGGGCGTCGGCGAGGTCCTCGACGTAGACGAAGTTGCGGCTCTGCCGGCCGTCGCCGGCGATGGTGATCGGCCGCCCGGCCAGCGCGGCCTGGACGAACCGGGCGACGACCAGTTCGTCGCGCATCCTGGGCCCGTACGGGATGCCGTAGCGCAGGATGGTGAAGTGCTGCCCGTAGAGCTCGCGGTAGCTGTGCACCAGCATCTCGGCGGCGAGCTTGGTGGCCACGTACAGGTGGCCGCTGTGCTCCAGCCCGATCGGCACGTGCTCGTCCAACTCCTGCTCGCCGCTGTCGAGTTGCTCGTCGGCGAGGGCGGCTCCGTAGACCCAGACGGTGCTCGCCAGCACGGTCCGGCTCAGACCGCTGCGCCGGGCGGCCTCCAGGACGGCCTCGGTGCCGTCGATGTTGGTCCGCACCGCGCGGACCGGGTCGGCGCAGACCCGCTCGACATCGGCCATCGCGGCCAGGTGGTAGACCACCTCGCTGCCGGCCAGCGCCGCGGTGAGCGCCTTGAGGTCGAGGACGTCGAGCCGCGCGTGCTCGGCGTCCGGGTTGAGGTACTTGTCGGTGGTGTCCACCGCGAGGACGTCGTGGCCGGCCGCGATCAGGTGGTCCACGACGTGTGAGCCGATGAATCCGCAGCCCCCGGTGACGGCTATCCGCACGATCTTGCTCCCTTCGCTCCGGCTATCCGGCCAGGTGCCGGTACACCGCGGAGACGGCGTCGATCACCTGCTCCGTCTCGTCCTCGGTCATGTCGGAGTGCACCGGCAGGCAGACCTGCCGCGCGCAGACGTCCTCGGCCACCGGCAGCGGCCCGCGCCGGTACGGGGCGAGCACCGGCTGGAGGTGCAGCGGCAGGTCGTAGACCTCGCCGGACAGCCGCACCCCGTGCTCCTCGGCCAGCGTCCGCTTGAACTCCGCGCGGTCCACCCCGGCCGGCAGCAGCGCCACGTACTTGTAGTAGTTGCCGCGGCAACCGGGCGGTTCCAGCACCGGGTCGAGCCCGTCCAGCCCGGACAGCGCCGTGTCGTAGCGGCGGGCGACGGCCCGGCGGGTCTCGATGAACTCCTTCAGCCGGCGCAGGTGCACCGCGCCGATCGCGGCGTGCGGCTCGCTCATCCGCCAGGAGTAGCCGAGCCTCACGTGGTGGTTGGTGGTGAACGAGCCCTTGCCCTGGTCGCGGTAGATCCGGGCCTCGTCGCGCAGCTCCGGAGACTCGGTCAGGATCATCCCGCCCTCGCCGCTGGTGGTGACCTTGGTCGGGTAGAAGGAGAAGGCCCCGGCCAGGCCGAAGGTCCCGGCGGCACGCCCCTCGAAGCTGCTGCCGTGGGCGTGCGCGGCGTCCTCGACCAGCGGGATGCCGCGCCGGTCGCAGAGCGCCCGCAGGGCGTGCACCTGCGGGCCGACCAGCCCGCCGACGTGCACCAGGACGACCGCGGCGGTGTCCGGGGTGAGCGCCGCCTCCAGGGCCTCGGGGGAGAGCGCGAGGGTGGCCGGGTCGACGTCGGCGAACACCGGCCGCCCGCCCGCGTGAACCACCGCGCCGGCGGTCGCGTAGAAGGTGACGGCGGGGACGACCACGTCGCGGCCCCGGACGTCGACGCTGCGCAGGATCACCTCCAGCGCCGCCGTGCCGCTGCTCACCGCGACGGCGTGCGAGGCGCCGTGCTCGGCGGCGAAGGCCTGCTCGAAGCGCCCGGTCCACGGACCGAGGGTCAGCGCGCCGGTGGTGAGCATCTCGGTCACCGCTTCGGCGACCGCCGCGCGGTCGCTCTCGTCGAACACGATGCGGGCGGCTGGAACGCCCATGGGGCACCTCCGGCGGCGGGCTGCGCGAGCAGCACCGATCGGGACGGATCCTCCCGAACCGCACGTCAGCGGACGGGTCAGGCACATCACGCTACTTCGCCCACCGGGCCGCGGCCCGCCGTCGAGGCCCGCGCGGGTGACCGGATCTGCTTCCGTCGCAGGTCCGGGCCCTACTTCCGGTGCCGGGCGTGCGCTCCTCCGTGCGGGGGATGGCACTACTGCGTCCGCAGTACGCAAACGGCCTGCACAGGGACGACGACGGAGCAGGGGCCGGCGATCAAGGATTGGTCATGCTGCGGCGGACCGCGTCCGCCAGGACCTCCGGCCGGCCGCGGCGCGTTCGTTCCCGAGAACCGCATCCGAAGGAGTCCGCTCTCCCGTGGCCACGTTCCTTTACAGCCTGGGCCGATGGGCCTTCGTCCGGCGCCGGCTGGTGACCTTCCTCTGGGTCGCCGTGCTGGCGGTCGGCGGAGTCCTGGCGGCCAAGGCGCCCGCCGCACCCGACGACGGCTTCGCGATGCCCGGTACGGAGGCGCAGAAGGCCTTCGACCTGATGAACGAGCGCTTCCCCGGCGGCCACGCCGACGGAGCCATGGCGCGCCTGGTGTTCGTCGCCCCCTCCGGCCAGAAGATCACCGCCGGGCCCAACCAGCAGGCGGTCGAGCGGACGGTCGACGAGGTCGCCCGGTCCCAGCAGGTCACCGGCGCGGTGAACCCGTTCAAGATGCAGGGCGCGGTCTCCCAGGACGGCACCACCGCCTACGCGACGGTCAACTACTCCGCCAAGGTCGGCGAGGTGTCCAAGGAGGCCACCGACACCCTGGAGCAGGCCGCCCAGCACGGCCGGGACGCGGGGCTCAAGGTCGAGATCGGCGGCACCGCGCTGATGGCCAAGCCCGACGCGGGCGGCAGCAGCGAGGCGATCGGCATGGCGCTGTCCGCCGTCGTCCTGGTGATCACCTTCGGCTCGCTGCTCGCGGCCGGCCTGCCGCTGCTCACGGCGGTGATCGGCGTGGGCCTCGGCATGGCGCTGATCACCGCGCTCGGCAGCACGCTGGGGCTCTCCGCCACCACCGGCACGCTCGCGATGATGCTCGGCCTCGCCGTCGGCATCGACTACGCGGTGTTCATCGTCTCCCGCTACCGCGCCGAACTCGCCGAGGGCCGTACGCCCCAGGAGGCGGCGGGCCGGGCCGTCGGCACCGCGGGGTCCGCGGTGGTCTTCGCCGGCCTCACCGTGGTGATCGCGCTCGCCGGCCTCTCCGTGGTCGGCATCCCGATCCTGGCCAAGATGGGCATGGCCGCCGCCGGGACGGTCGTGATCGCCGTGCTGGTCGCGCTCACCCTGGTCCCCGCGCTGCTCGGCTTCCTCGGCCGCAAGGTGCTGCCCCGCAAGGCCCGCAAGGCGGGCGCCGCGGCGGCCCCGGCCGCGAAGGAGAACGGCGGCGCCCGCTGGGCCCGCTTCATCCTGCGCCGTCCGCTCGCGGTGCTGCTCGGCGGCGTGATCGCGCTCGGCGTGCTCGCCGCCCCCGCGCTCGACCTGCGGCTCGGCCTTCCGGGCGACGAGTCCAAGCCCACCTCCACCACCCAGCGCCGCGCCTACGACCTGCTCTCCGAGGGCTTCGGTCCCGGCTTCAACGGCCCGCTGACGGTCATGGTGGACGCCAAGGGCGTCGCCGACCCGAAGGCCGCCGCGAACGAGGTCGCCAAGAAGGTCTCCGGCCTGCCCGGGGTCGTCGCGGTGACGCCGCCGATGTTCAACAAGGAGGGCGACACCGCCCTGCTGAACGCCGTCCCCGCGACCGGTCCGAGCGAGGCCGAGACCAAGGACATCGTGCACGCCATCCGCGGCGACGCGGCCGGCCTGAAGACGGCCACCGGGGCCACGGTCCTGGTCAGCGGCACCACGGCGATGAACATCGACGTCTCCCAGAAGATGTCCGACGCGCTGCTGCCGTACCTCACCGTGGTGGTCGGCCTCGCCGTCATCCTGCTGCTGGTGGTCTTCCGCTCCGTCCTCGTCCCGCTGAAGGCGGCCCTCGGCTTCCTGCTCTCGGTGGTCGCCGCGCTCGGCGCCGTGGTCGCGGTCTTCCAGTGGGGCTGGCTGGCGAGCCTGATCGGGGTGGAGCAGACCGGCCCGGTGATGAGCATGATGCCGATCTTCATGATCGGTGTGGTCTTCGGCCTCGCCATGGACTACGAGGTGTTCCTGGTCACCCGGATCCGTGAGGGCTTCGTCCACGGCGAGGAGCCCGGCGAGGCGATCGTCACCGGTTTCCGGCACAACGCCCGGGTGGTCACCGCAGCGGCCCTCATCATGATCGCCGTCTTCGCGGGCTTCATCGGGATGAACGAGCCGATGATCAAGATGATGGGTCTGGGCCTGGCCGCGGCCGTCGCCTTCGACGCCTTCATCGTCCGGATGGCCATCGTCCCGGCCGTCCTCGCCCTGCTCGGCCGCCGAGCCTGGTGGCTGCCGCGCTGGCTCGACCGGCTGATACCGGACGTCGACGTCGAGGGCAGCAAGCTGGAGGCCGCCGCCCCCGAGCAGGCTCAGGCCAGGGAGTCGGTCACCGTCTAGACCGGTGCCGCCCGGTCCGGCCCGGATCCACCCGGGCCGGTCCTGGCACCACCCCGGACCCGGCCAGGCACCGCCACGGCCGGGTCCGGTCACATCCGGCTCGGACACCGGTTCGAGCCCAACCGTTACCGTTGCTGTCGGAGGCCACCGCCCGTCGCGGAGGCCTCCGACCAGGACCGCCACCCCCACCGGGGCCCGCGCGGCACGAACCGGTGCCGCCCGGCGAGGGCGCGGCCAGGGCAACCCGACCCGGAGAGCACGAGCATGAGCGACATCTGGCAGCGTCTGCGCCGCGACCATCCGCGGCTGCTCGACATCGCCGGAGGCGCGGCCCTGATCACGGTCACCGGCCTCGGAGCCACCATCGACCAGAGCGGCGGCCGCTACACCGGACTCGACCCGCTCACCGGTGCCATCGCGCTGGGCGCCGCCACCGCCGTCTTCGCCCACCGCCGCCACCCGCGCGCGGTGGTCGCCGTCACACTGCTCTGCACCGTGCTGCTCACCTCCACCAGCCCCCGGCTCAGCCCGGCCCTGGCCGCCCCGCTGCTGGTCGCGCTCTACTGCCTCGCCGTCCGCACCGACCGGGCCACCGCGCTGCGCGCCTCGATCGCCACCGCCGTCCTGCTCACCGGGATGGCGCTGCTGTTCGGCCCGAGCGGCCCGCTCGGCGAACGGCTCGGCGTCCTCGCCTGGGCCCTGCTGCCCGGCGCCCTCGGCGACTCCATCCGCAACCGCCGCGCCCACCTCGCGGCCATCGAGGAGCGCGCCGAACGGGCCGAGCGCACCCGCGAGGAGGAGGCCCTCCGGCGGGTCGCCGACGAGCGGATCCGGATCGCCCGCGACCTGCACGACGTGGTCGCCCACCACATCGCCCTCGCCAACGCCCAGGCCGGCATCGCCGTCCACCTCATGGACAGCCACCCCGTCCAGGCCCGCGAGGTGCTCAGCCACATCACCGACGCCACCGGCTCGGCCCTCCAGGAACTGCGCGCCACCGTCGGCCTGCTGCGCCGCGCCGAGGAGCCCGCCCCGCTCGAACCCACCCCCGGGCTCGACCGGCTGCCCGAGCTGATCAACACCTTCGAGCGGGCCGGCCTGCCGGTCCGGCTCACCGTCGAGGGGGAGGCCCGCCCGCTGTCGCCCGGCGTCGGCCTCACCGCCTTCCGGATCGTCCAGGAGTCGCTGACCAACGTGGCCAAGCACGCCCACGGCGCCGACGCCCAGATCACCCTCGCCTACAGCGGCAGCCGGGTCGCGGTCAGCGTCGCCAACGGCCGTCCGACCGCGACCGGCCGCCCCCGCGCCGTCCCGCTGCCCCGGCACCCCCCGAGCGAGAGCGGCTTCGGCCTGATCGGCATGCGCGAGCGGGCCGGCGCGGTCGGCGGCCGGCTCAGCGCCGACCGGCGGCCCGACGGGGGCTTCCTGGTCACCGCCGAACTGCCGCTGCGCACCGGCGCCCGCGACGAGGGCCCCGAGGCGGTCACCGCCGCCGACCTGGCCCGCGCAGCCCAGGCCGCGCGCACCGCCCGCACCGATCGCCCCGCACCAGCCGAAGGACAGGACCGCACCGCCCGAGCGGACGCCGCGGTCCGAGAGGACAGGGACCACGCATGACCATCCGGGTACTGCTCGCCGACGACCAGGCCCTCCTGCGCGGCGCCTTCCGCATGCTGATCGACGCGGAGGAGGACATGGAGGTGGTCGGCGAGGCCGCCGACGGCCGGGAGGCCGTCGCGCTCGCCCGGGCCACCAGGCCCGACGTGGTGCTGATGGACATCCGGATGCCCGGCGCCGACGGCCTCGGCGCCACCGCCGAGATCTGCGGGGACGCGGAGCTGTCCGGCACCAGGGTGCTCATCCTCACCACCTTCGAGATCGACGAGTACGTGGCCCAGGCGCTGCGTGCCGGCGCCGGGGGCTTCCTCGGCAAGGGGGCCGACCCGAAGGAGCTGCTCGCCGCCGTCCGCACCGTCGCGGCGGGCGACGCACTGCTCTCGCCCGCCGCCACCCGGGCCGTGATCGACCAGCTCCTGGCCCAGCCCGAACCGGCGTCCGGCGCCCTCACCAGCGAGCGGCTGGCCGTCCTCACCGCCCGGGAGCGCGAGGTGATGTCGATGGCCGCCACCGGCCTCACCAACGAGGAGATCGCCGAGCGGATGTTCGTCAGTCCCTTCACCGTCCGCACCCACGTCCACCGGGCGATGTCCAAGCTCGACGCCCGCGACCGGGCCCAGCTCGTCGCCATCGCCTACCAGACCGGCCTGGTCCCGCCCGGCCGCCCGCTCTGAGTGGTCTGAGCGGTCTCCGGGCACCGAGGGGTCACTCCCGGCCGCGCTCCGCCCCCGGGCGTGCCCGTAGCGGTCCGGCGGGTGCCCCATCAGGTGCTCCACCCACGCGCGTTCGGCGCCCCCGCGGTGATGGCCCGGCTGTCCGCTCCGGTCCAGGCGGTCCGGACCACCACGCGGAATCCGGCGGCGGCGTGGGCCCGGCCCGCGGCCCGCGCGAGTGCCGTCAGGGCTTGCGGGCCACCGCGCCGTACATGCTGACCCGGTCGGCACCGTGGGCGGGGGTGGTCTCGGGGCGCCAGAGGGGGACGGTGGTCACGCCGGGGTCGAGGAGGTCGAGCCCCTCGAAGAAGGCCAGGACCTCCTCGCGGGAGCGGCCGACGAGCGGCGCGGTGGCCTTGTCGTAGACGCCGGTGACGCGGTCGCGGATCTCGGACGGGATGAAGTCGGCGGTGCCGTGCGAGAGGACCAGGTGGCTGCCGGAGGGCAGGGCGTCCAGCAGGGTGCCGAGGGCCTGGTACGGCTTGTCCTCGTCCCGCAGGAAGTGGAGGACCGCGGCGAGGACGAGTCCGACCGGGCGGGAGAAGTCGAGCAGTCCCACTGCCCGGACGGTGTCCAGCAGGGCGGCGGGCTCGCGCAGGTCGGCCCGGATGACGGCGGTGCGGCCGGGGCCCGAGCCGGCCATCAGGGCGCGGGCGTGGCTGAGCACGATCGGGTCGTTGTCCACGTAGACGACCCGCGCGCCCGGCCTGGCCGCCTGGGCGATCTCGTGGGTGTTGCCGGCGGTCGGGATGCCGGTGCCGACGTCGAGGAACTGCTCGGTGCCGAGGGCGGCGACGCACCGCACCGCGCGGGTCAGGAAACCCCGGTTGGCGCGGGCCGTGGAGCGGAACTCCGGGTTGGCGGCGAGCGCCTTCTCGGCGGCGGCGCGGTCGGCGGGGAAGTTGTCCTTCCCGCCGAGGTAGTAGTCGTACATCCGGGCCGGGTGCGGCACGTCGGGCCGCAGGTCGGCCGGCATCCCGGCCTCGCCGGACTCCCGCATGTTCTCGTATCCCACGGCTGCCGTCTCCTCCGCCCAGACACCACTGGTGATCAACTCGCTGTCCTGCTGGCGGCCAGCCTAAAGCCCAGGTCACGGCCTCGGTGCCGGTTGGCCGGGTCACCCCCGTATGTCCCTTTCGTCGGGCGGGCCGGGCACACGTCCTCGCCGCGCGCCTCCGCCGGTGGCGGCGCAGGATGGGAGGCCGGGGCAGTGGAACAGCCGGGGACGGGAGGCGGGGCCGTGGGAATCGCAATGGCAGACATCCGCGAGTGGCGCGGCCACGCCGTGGTCGACGACAAGGGCCACCGCATCGGTTCGCTGGAGTCCGTCTACGTGGAGACGGCCAGTGACGAGCCGTTCTTCGCCACCGTGGCGGTCGGCTTCGCCGGACGGCGCCGGCTGGTGTTCGTCCCGCTGGACGGGGCGGTGGCCGGGCCGGACTACGTCCGGGTGGTGTACCCCCGCAACCAGGTCAAGCAGGCCCCGGCGATCGGTACCGACGACGTGCTGCCCGCCGAGGACGAGCCGGCCGTCTTCGCGCACTACGAGCTCCCGTACGAGACCGGGGCAGGCGGGGAGCGCCGGCTGGCCCGCCGCTGAGACGACCGGGGCCGCCGGGACCAGCGGGACCGGTAGGGCTGGTGGGATCGGTGGGACGACCGGGACCGCCGAGCCGGGCACGACGTTCGCCACCCGGGAATGAATACCCCGCCGGGTACACTTGTCCATCGACAGTCGATGGGAAAGGCGGCCCGACATGCAGGTGGACGAGGAAGCGGTCGGCGCGGTCCTGAACCGGCTGCGTCGCGCGCAGGGCCAGTTGGCCGGAGTGATCGCGATGATCGAGGCGGGCCGGGACTGCAAGGACGTGGTCACCCAGCTCGCCGCCGTCTCGCGCGCCCTCGACCGGGCGGGGTTCAAGATCGTCGCGAGTGGCATGCGCCAGTGCATGGCCGCCGCCGACGAGGGCGCCTCGCCGATGAGCGAGGCCGAGCTGGAGAAGCTCTTCCTCGCGCTGGCCTGACCGGCGCGCAGCCTCGGGAGCATGGTCCGGCGAGGGCCGTGGTGGGCGGATCCACCACGGCCCTCGCCGCGTCCCCACCGAAGTTCCCGCACCGCCCGACACTCCGTCACACGTCGTTCATGCGCAGGTCGCCGGCCTTCGGGTGAATGAGGGCTGCCCGCAGTTGTACAGCCAACTGCGCGCCTCCTTCTCCCAGCCTCCGTGACCAGCCGTACCCGGCCCCGGCTTGCCGTCCCCCGGCGGACCCGGCCCCGGGCGGCGGACAGGACAACCGTGGCCGCAGGCAGCACCCTGACCCTCACCTCCTCCACCAACCCCACCGAAGGCGACCGGCTCACCTTCCGCTGGACCACCGACGCCCCCGACGCCAAGAACTGGGTCGGCATCTACGACGGCGACCGCCCGCCCGGCAACGGCAGTTCGCTGCTGTGGAAGTACACCGCCAGTGCGTCGGGCGACGTCCAGCTCGACACCTCCGCGCTGACCGGCGGCCCGTACACCGCCTACCTGCTGGCCAAGGACGGTTACGGGATCCTCGCCCGCACCGAGCCGTTCAGCTTCCGCCCCGAGCCCGCCGTCGTCCGCCCGCACGCCGCCGTCGACTCGTTCACCGCCACGCCGGTGGCCCCGGGCTCCGCCGTGACGGTCCGGCTGGGCGGCCTCTGGTCCCGCCCGGCCGGCAACCCGGCCGGCTCCGCCGGCTACCGCAAGGTCAGCGGGCCGGCCTGGGCCACGGTCAGCGCCGATGGCACGCTCACCGGCACCGCCACCGCCACCCCCGGCGGGAACCCCGAGCCGGTCGTCGTCGGCGTCAGGGACAGCGCGGGCGCCACCGACACCGTCACCGTCCTGGTCCCGGTGGTGGACCCGGCCGCCCCGCCGCGGCTCAAGGCCGCCAGCTGGAACCTGCACGACGCGGGCGCGGCCCACACCGACGCGCTGGAGAAGCAGCTGCGGGTGGTCCTCGCCCAGGGCCTGGACGTGCTCGGCCTCCAGGAGACCGCGGGGGAGCGGGCCAAGTCCCTGGCCGACGCCCTCGGCTGGTACGCCTACCAGAGCCCGGGCAGCATCGGCATCCTCAGCCGCCACCCGCTCACCGACGTCACCGCGCCGACCGCCGAGCTGCCCGCCGCCGCGGCCACCCTCCGGCTGCCCGGCGGCCGCAGCGTCCGCTTCTGGGCCGCCCACCTGGACGAGGCGGGCTACGGCCCGTACGCCGTCCAGGACGGCCGGACCGCCGCCGAGGTGGTCGCCGCCGAGAACGGCTCGCTGCGGCTGAAGCAGGCCGACGCGCTGGCCGCCGCCGTGCGCGCGGACATCGCCCGGCGCACCCCGGTGGTGCTGGCCGGCGCGCTCGCCTCGCCCTCGCACCGGGACTGGACGGCCGCCACCGCCGCCGCCCACCAGGGGATCGGCGCGCTCGCCTGGCCGGTCACCGTGGCCCTCCAGGGCGCCGGACTGACCGACACCTTCCGCGAGGAGAACCGCGACCCGGTCAAGGCACCCGGCACCACCTGGTCGCCCACCCGCAAGCGGCGCGGCGACCGCCCCGAGCCGCAGGACCGGACCGACTACGTCCAGTACGCGGGCCCGCTGAAGCTGGTCGAGGCGCACACCCTGGTCGCCGACTGGCCGCAGCCCGAGCCCGGTGCCGCCGGCAACGAATGGCCCTCCGACACCGCCGCCGCGGTCGCCACCTTCCAGCTCTGAGCGCCGCCGGCTCCCGGATCCCCTGGGCTCCCAAGCCCCCCCGGCACTCCGCTCCCCGGCTCCCAGACTCCCCGCCCCGAGAGGCCAGTTCGTCATGTCCGAGCTCTCCCGCCGCACCTTCGTCGGCGCCACCGCGGCCGCCGGCGCCACCGCCCTGACCGGCCTGACGGCCACCCAGGCCGCCGCCGCCCCGGGCCCCGCGGCCCCTGCCCCCGCCGCCAAGCCGGGCGCCCAGCTCACCGGCACCGTCGAGGACGTCAGGCACGTCGTCGTCCTGATGCAGGAGAACCGTTCCTTCGACCACTACTTCGGCACCCTGGCCGGCGTCCGCGGCTTCGGTGACAAGCAGGCGCTCCAGTTCCCCGACGGCGCCGACGTGTTCCGCCAGCCCGACGGCCGGCGCAGCGACGGCGGAGTGATGCTGCCGTACCGGATGGACACCGCCAAGTACAACGCGCAGAACGCCGGCGGCCTCCCGCACGACTGGGCCACCGGCCACCAGGCCATCAACAACGGCGCGATGAACAAGTGGATCGCCGCCAAGGGCGAGCGCACCATGGGCTACTTCACCCGGGACGACATCCCCTACCAGTACGCCCTGGCCGACGCGTTCACCGTCTGCGACGCCTACTTCACCTCGCTGGCGGGCCCGACCGACCCCAACCGCCTCTACCTGTGGACCGGCACCTCCGGCCCCGGCCGCGACGGCACCACCGGCCCGTGGATCGACAACACCCCGGTCACCGACAACCCCGTCGCCGACTGGACCACCTACGCCGAGCGCCTGGAGGCGGCCGGCGTCAGCTGGCGCGTCTACCACAACCCCAGCAAGGACGACCGCACCGGCGACTACGACGACAACGCGCTCTCCTACTTCCGGCAGTTCCACGACTTCCCGCACGACGACCCGCGGTACGTCAACGCGATGACCAAGTTCGACCCCACCGACTTCGACCGCCACTGCAAGGACGGCACCCTGCCGACCGTCTCCTGGCTGGTCGCCCCCTACCTGTTCTCCGAGCACCCGGAGGCGGGACCGGCCTACGGCGCGCACTGGGTCGACCAGGCGCTCCAGTCGCTGATGTCCAACCCGGAGGTCTGGCGGCACACCGTCTTCCTGGTGATGTACGACGAGAACGACGGCTACTTCGACCACATGGTCCCGCCCACCCCCGAGCCCGGCACCCCCGAGGAGTTCGCCCAGGGGCGCGCCATCGGCCTCGGCAACCGGGTACCGCTCTGGGTCATCTCGCCCTGGTCGCGCGGGGGTTGGGTCAACTCCCAGGTGTTCGACCATACGTCGGTACTGCGCCTCATGGAGGTGGTGACCGGGGTGGCCGAGCCCAACATCTCGGCCTGGCGCCGGGCCGTCTGCGGAGACCTCACGAGTTGCTTCGACTTCGCCGCCCCCGACCACTCGGTCCCGGCGCTGCCCGACACCAAGGCCCTGATGGCCAGGGCCGACGCCGGCACCAAGCTGCCCGGCGTCGCGCTGCCGCCGGCCGGCGGCCAGTCGATGCCGGTCCAGGAGCGCGGCGAGCGTCCGCACCGCCCGCTGCCGTACCAGCCCTGGGCCGACGCCGAGGTGGACCGCAGGACCGGCAAGGTCACCTGCACGATGAGCAACGACGGCTCGGTGGCCTTCCCGTACACCGTCTACCCGAACATCCTGCTGCCCTTCGCCGGCACCCCGTACACCGTCGCCCCCGGCGCCACCGCCCGGTACGTCTGGGACGCCGCCGCCACCGACGGCCGCTACGACTTCACCGTGCACGGCCCGGACGGCTTCGTCCGCCGCTTCGCCGGCACCGTGGTCAGGGACGGGCAGGACGGCCAGAACGACATCGGCGTGCCGATCGTCACCGCCGACCTGCGCGGCAACCGCAAGCTCACCCTCCAGGTGGCCAACGACGGGATGACCGACGTCGCCTTCACCGCCGCGCCCAACGACTTCGCGGGCACCGCGCAGACGGTCTGGGTCAAGCCGGGCAAGCAGGCCAACGTGTCCTGGCCGCTGGACAAGCAGGGCCGCTACGACGTCGTCGTGACCGCCCACACCGGCCAGCGCTTCGTCCGGCGCTACGCGGGCTGGGTGCACTGACCCGGCGACGGCCGGGGGGCGCCGATCCGGTGACCCCCGGCCGTGGCTCGGCCGCCCCGTCGCGGCCCGCGGCTACCGTCGGGCGCATGCAGAAGATCACCACCTTCCTCTGGTACGACGACCGGGCCGAAGAGGCCGCCGCCTTCTACACCACCCTGTTCCCGGACTCCCGGATCACCGGGACCACCCGCTACGGCGCGACCGGCCCCGGCCCGGCCGGCTCGGTGATGACCGTTCGGTTCGAGCTCGCGGGCCGGGAGTACGTGGCCCTCAACGGCGGCCCCGAGTTCCACTTCACCGAGGCGATCTCGCTCCAGGTGACGTGCGAGGACCAGCGGGAGGTCGACCACCTCTGGGCCGGACTCACCGCCGACGGCGGCGAGGAGGGGCCGTGCGGCTGGCTCAAGGACCGCTACGGCCTCTCCTGGCAGATCACCCCGCGGGTGCTGCTCGACCTGATCGCCGACGAGGACCGGGCCAAGGCGAGCCGGGTGGTGGCGGCCATGCTGCGGATGCGGAAGATCGAGATCCAGCCGCTGCTCGACGCGGCGAAGGGGTGAGGCCGTGACCGCCCTCGGCCACCGCGGCATCACCTACCTGCGGGCCACCCCCGAGCGGGTCTGGCACGCGCTCACCAACGCCGACGAGTCCGGCCTCTACTGGGGCCACCGCAACGTCTCCACCTGGCTGCCCGGCGCGCCCTGGGAGCACCAGCGGACCGACGGCTCCGGCATCGCCGACGTCATCGGCACCGTCGAGGCCGTCGACCGCCCGCACCGGCTGGTCACCACCTGGGCCGGGCCGCAGGAGGAGCACTCCGGCTGGCCCTCCCGGGTCACCTTCGAGATCCAGGGCTGGCAGGACCTCACCCGGCTCACCGTCACCCACGAGAACCTCGCCGACGAGGCCGGGCGGGCGGACGCCGAACAGGGCTGGTCGGCGGTGCTCGCCAACCTCAAGACCTACCTGGAGACCGGCCACCCGCTGCCGCAGCAGCCCTGGCTGATGCCCTGACGACGGCGCCGGGAGAAGTAGCGCCCGGGGAAGTGGTGCCCTGGGATCGGCGCCCGGCCTACGCCGCCGGGCGCTCCTCCTTGACGGCGGGCCGGCCGGCGCGGGCCCGCTCGCCGCGCACCAGCCGGCGCAGCCAGGCGTAGCGGGAGAACCGCTCCCGGTTCGCCACCGAGGCCCGGTCCAGCTCCTCCATCAGCCGCCGGCTGCGGTGCTCCAGGTCCAGCTCGTCCAGGATGCGGTCCACCTCGGCCAGTATCGACCCGTGCAGCTGCCAGGCCTCCGGGTGCTCCCTGACCCTGCGCAGCAGCACCTGGGCGACGTTCTCCCGGCAGGCCCAGGCGGCCGCCAGCTCGGCGGTCAGCCGCTGCTCCGCCTCCTCGGCGTCGCGGCTCACCTGGGTGGTCACCAGCACCGCGAAGCTCACCATCGCGCCGCCGACGTGGGCCAGCAGCTCCTCCAGCCCCACCGCGACGTCCGGCGGGAAGAGCCGCTCGGTGGGCCCGCGCTTCTTGGCCAGGTCGGTCAGCGAGCGGGCCAGCACCCGGATCACCACGACGCAGATCTCCAGGGTGTCCAGCCCGGTGCGCAGCACCAGCCGGGACAGCAGCCCCTCGCTGATCCGCGGGTTGAACCGCAGGCTGTCCTCGGCCTGGCGCAGCGCCGCGTCCACGTCGGCGATCGCCTGGTCCAGCCGGCGGGCCTCGTGCAGCCGCTCGGCGGCCCGGGCGACGGGGGTGGGGCGGCCCAGCTCCTCGGAGATGTCCAGCAGCAGCTGGCGGGCCCGCCGGGCGAGGTCCTCGATCGACTCCCCGGCGGTGTCCACCCAGACCGGCGGCGCGAACACCAGGTTGAACAGCAGGCCGACGGCGGCGCCGATGAGCGTCTCCAGCACCCGGTCCCAGGCCTGCGAGGCGAGTTTGGTCACGCCCAGGATCAGCATCGCGCTGATCGCGACCTCCTGGACGAACTCCTCGACCCGGACGAACCGGCCGACGACCAGCGAGGCCAGGATGATCAGCCCGAGGCTCCACCAGGAGAGCCCGACCACGGCGCTGAAGCCGATCGCGATCAGCACCCCGACCACCACCGAGTTGACCCGGCGGATGCTGGTCTTGAGCGTCGAGTAGACGGTGACCTGGACGACCAGCAGCGCGGTCAGCGGCGCCGTCAGCGGGGCGGGCTCGCTGCTGAGCCGCGTCGCCACCGCGTAGGCGATGGTGGCCGCGACGGTGGCCCGGACGGTCTGGACCACGAACGGTTCTCGGGCGCTGCGGCGGACCAGGTCCGCGAGTGTCTCCGGGAGAAGGGCCATGACGCCCTTCTTTCCCCGCCACCGCCGTTCACACCGGTCCCGGGGCCGACCGGCACCCGTACGACCGCACCTGGCCTGATCGGGCCTGCCCGGGGCCGGGGCGGTGGCGCGGTCAGCCCTCGCGGTTGAAGCGCAGCTTCCAGGGCGCCAGCGCGGACTCGACCTGCACGCCCATGCTCATCTTCGAAGCGCCCTCGATCCGCTCCTCGAAGCGGATCGGCACCTCGCGGATCGTCATGCCCTGCTTGACGACCCGGTAGTTCATCTCGACCTGGAAGGAGTAGCCGTTGCTCCGCACGGTCGGCAGGTCGATGGCGCGCAGGGTGCCGGCCCGCCAGGCCTTGAACCCGGCGGTGGCGTCCTTCACCCCGAGGCTGAGGATCGCGTTGACGTAGAAGTTCGCCCAGGAGGACAGTGCCTTGCGGTGCCAGGGCCACTCCTCGGCGGTCGAGCCGCCGTCGACGTAACGGGAGCCCAGCACCACGGCGGTGTCGTCGGTGAGCAGCGTCTCGACCATCGCGGGTATCGCGGAGGCCGGGTGGGAGAGGTCGGCGTCCATCTGCACCACGATGTCGGCGCCCTCGTCCAGGGCTCTGGCCATGCCGGCCAGGTAGGCGCGGCCGAGGCCGTCCTTCTCGGTGCGGTGCAGCACGCCCACGGTGCCGTCGGAGTCCGCGGCGAGCTTGTCGGCGATCTCACCGGTGCCGTCGGGCGAGCTGTCGTCGACCACCAGCAGGTGCAGGTTGGGCACCGGAAGCTCCGCGAGCAGGCCCGCGAGGACCGGGAGGTTCTCCCGCTCGTTGTACGTGGGGACGACCACAACGACCTTGGGGGAGGCCTCGACCATGTTCTGTTTCCCTTGTGCCTCGCCGGCGGCGCGCTGCCACACCGGTCGGTTGTCCTGGAAGAACCTGCTAGTAGACCGTGCGAGTGTATCCGGGCCCGGGCCTCCCTCCGTCCGGGGGCATCCGGTCGGCGGGGCCGCACCGGGGACGGGACACCCGTTCGACCGCGATGGAGCGGTGCGGGAGGCTACCGCCCGTCCCGAACGACGAGCCGGAGAACTCCTTTGACGATCCGTCGCAACACCGCCCTGACCGTCACCGCGCTGGCCCTCGCCCTGGCCGCGCTCACGGGATGCGGCGCGGACGGCGCCGCCCCGGCGCCCACCGCCGGCGCCATCGGAGCACCTTCCGACGCCACCGGCGCCTTCGACCCGGCGGTGGCGGTGGCCCAGCGCTCCAGGGAGCCCTACGCGGTGACCGCGGAGATGACTGTCGAGACGGGTGAGGGCGACGAGAAGGAGGTGTTCACCTCCACGGGCCGGATCAACTTCAGCACCCGGACCCAGGGCTCCCGCACGGAGGAGCGGACCGTCCGCGGAGCCGAAATCCTGACCTGGGCGGAGACGCTGACCGCCGACGGCGTCGTCTACCGGCGGGACAAGGCGAAGGGCGGGACCCGGTGGACGGCGGACCCGGATTCCGGGGCGGGGATGACCGGCGACGCGGATGCGGCCGCCGGCTTCGCCAGGGTCCTGCTGGAGGCCGGTCCCACCGCCCGCAAGGGCATGGAGACCGAGGCGGGCGTACCGGTGTTCCACCTGGGTGCCCGGCTCTCGCCAGCCCAGGTGCGCGGCGCGGACCCGTGGTACGCGGACCGGTTGACGAGCCAGGGGGTCGAGGCGATCGACTGCCAGCAGTGGATCGACCGGTACGGCCGACTGGTCCGGGGCGAGCTGGCGATGATGGTCGACGGCAAGCCGGTCGTGTCGAAGCAGCACCATGCGGACTTCGGCCCCGCGGAGACCTTTACCCCGCCTGCCGCCGGCTGACCCCGGCCCGCTACGCCGGGCCGTAGACGGCCGCGAGGTTGTCCTGCGCCGGCCGGGTGCGGCCGGCCGGGCCGGCGGCGAAGGCCCGCAGGACGTTCTCGGTGACCCGGCGGACCAGGTCCCCGGCGTGCGAGTCGATCCCGTGGTCGGCCCTGCCCCCGCCGGGGCCGCGGGCCTCCAGGGCCTCGACCCAGCGCATCGTCCCGGTGGCGAACACCCCGGCGCCGCTCGGCACGGTGTAGTAGGCGGTGTCGCTGTGGGAGCGGCGGCCGTCGCAGACCACGGGGGAGTGGGCGATCACCTCGATCGGGCGCGGCGTGGGGAAACCGGTGTGCACCCGGTCGTACTCCACGCCGACCAGGTGCGGGAAGGCCGCCCCGGCCGCGACGCCCGTCCCCTCGAAGGCCCAGTGCCCGGGCGAGGTGACCACGTACGGGGCGTCCACCGGGTAGCCGTCGTAGATGACGCCGAGCAGCGAGCTCTCCGGGTCGGCACCCGGTCCGGCCCGGAAGTCCGTGGTCGCGGGGGCGCCCGCCCGGTGGCCCGGGTCCTGCGCCCAGGCGTCCTTGTAGCAGACCACCGTGCGGTCGGGACCGAGGTCGGTGGGCTCGAACCGGACCCGGCGGAAGCAGCAGTTGGCGCCCAGGACCGCCAGGTTGGTCCCGGAGTCCCGGGCCGCCGCCACGTGGGCGCGCTGCTCGGGCGACCAGTACTCGTCGTGGCCGAGGGACAGCACGGCGCTCGCCCCGGCCAGCAGGCCGGGCTCGCGGGCCACGTCGATGCCGGTGGTGTAGGCGAGCGGCAGGCCGAGCCGCTCGGCGAGGGCGACCAGCGGCGCCTCGTAGACCAGGAACAGCCCGGCGCCGTGGTCGTAGTCGTACGGCCGGTCGAAGACGACCTTCAGCGAGCGGGTGGCCAGGCCGCCGGTCGGACCGTTGTAGAGGCTGTACCCGCCCCACTCGTTGTAGGCCTGCCAGGTCGCCGGGGCGCTCATGATCACGGTCTTGCCCGCGGTGCTCGCCGAGCGGACGGTGAGCGGGACGTAGCGCCGGCCGGAGCCGTCCTCGGCGTCCAGGCGCAGCAGGTAGGCGCCCTCGGGCCAGCCGGTGGTGTCCACCGCGAGGGTGCGCTGCCAGCCGGTCAGCACGGTGCGGGTCTCCGGGTCCACGTGCGGCGCGGCCTGCCTGCCGCCGGGGACGTGCTCGCGGCGCCAGACCAGCCGGGCGCGGGCGCCGTCGTACCAGCCCATCCGGTAGGCGGAGACGGTGAACGCGGCGGCCGGGGTGGAGACGTGCAGACCGAAGGGCTCTCCGGGCAGGACGCTGACCCGGTCGGCGAAGCCCTCGATGGCGCCGTCGGGGCCGGGGTCGGTGATCTCCCAGTCGGGGTTGCCGGGGAGGGTGCGCTCGGCCTTCGGGGCGGCGTGCCCGTCCGGGGTGTGCCCGTCCGCGGTCGGGCCGGCGGTGGCGGGCACCCCGGCGCCGGGGCCGGTGGACGGATGCGGGGCGGGGGCGGCCTCAGGACGGCGGGGGCCGCAGGAGGTGACGGCCGCCGCCATCAGACCCAGGCCCAGAATCCTCCGCCGGCTCGGCTCCGCCACCGTGACCCCCTGCTTTCCCGGTTCCCCGTCCGTGCCCGCGTGCCCGCATCCGTGCCCGCGTGCCCGTGGGTGCGCGTCGGTGCGCGCGGACATCCTCGCGTGTTCCGAGAGGTCCGTGCAGGGCGCCGCGCCGCGCCGGGGTGCGGACGCGGCCGGGGCCGGCCGGGGCCGGGCCGCGGACGGTCCGTCACCGGGGAGGGCCGTACGGGCGCACCAGGGCGTGTCGGCCCGCGCGGTTGCCGGGGCCCGGCGAACCTGTCCCCTAGCCTGACCAGGCCCGCCGTCCGGCGGCCAGCGGGGGTCCGGAGCGGTGCGCGCCCGGCCGAGTCCTGGACAGGGGTGCACGTGGTTTCGTCGGGTTCGGCCGAACCGGGGGCGGCGCCCTCCTCCCGGCGCGAGCGGTTCCGGGCCTGGCTGCTGGAGGGCCTGGCCGACATGGCCAAGCAGCACCCGGGGCCGCACGCCGAGGTCCCGCACGAGGAGGGCCGGCGCTGGTGGCGGGTGATGTGCCTGACCGGCCTGGACTACTTCTCCACGCTCGGCTACCAGCCCGGCATCGCCGCGCTCGCGGCCGGCCTGGTCTCGCCGCTGGCGACCATCGTGCTGGTGGTCGTCACCCTGCTCGGCGCGCTGCCCGTCTACCGGAGGGTCGCCCAGGAGAGCCCGCACGGCCAGGGCTCGATCGCGATGCTGGAACGGCTGCTGTCGTTCTGGCAGGGCAAGCTCTTCGTGCTCACCCTGCTGGGCTTCGCGGGCACCGACTTCATGATCACCATCACCCTGTCCGCCGCCGACGCCAGCGCGCACCTGGTGGAGAACCCGCACCTGCACAGCGCGCTGAACGGCAAGCAGGTCCTGCTGACCATGATCATGGTGGCCATGCTCGGCGCGGTCTTCCTCAAGGGCTTCAGCGAGGCGATCGGCCTGGCCGTGGTGCTGGTCGGGGTGTACCTCTCGCTGAACGTCGTGGTGGTGGCGAACGGGCTGTGGAACGTGCTCAAGGCCCCGCACGTGTTCGGCGACTGGACGGACGCGCTGACCGTGGAGCACGGCAACGTGATCGCGATGATCGGCGTCGCCCTGATCGTCTTCCCGAAGCTGGCGCTCGGCCTGTCCGGATTCGAGACCGGCGTCGCCGTGATGCCGCACATCGAGGGCGACCCGGACGACACCGAGGAGAAGCCCACCGGACGGATCCGCGGTGCCCGCAAGCTGCTGACCACCGCCGCCGCGATCATGAGCGTGTTCCTGATCACCACCAGCTTCATCACCACGCTGCTCATTCCGGCCGACCAGTTCAAGGCCGGTGGCCAGGCCAACGGGCGGGCGCTCGCCTACCTCGCCCACGAGCACCTGGGCAGCACCTTCGGCAGCGTCTACGACCTCTCCACGATCGCCATCCTCTGGTTCGCCGGGGCCTCCGCGATGGCCGGGCTGCTCAACCTGATGCCGCGCTACCTGCCCCGCTACGGCATGGCGCCGCACTGGGCCCGCGCGGTGCGGCCGACCGTCATCGTGCTCACCCTGATCGCCTTCCTGGTCACCTGGGTCTTCGACGCGAACGTGGACGCCCAGGGCGGCGCGTACGCGACCGGCGTGCTGGTGCTGATCAGCTCGGCCGCAATCGCCGTCACCATCGCGGCCCACAAGGCCGGGCAGCGCCGGTGGCGGGTCGGCTTCGCGGTGATCGCCGCGGTGTTCCTCTACACCACGGCGGTGAACATCGCCGAGCGGCCGGACGGCGTCAAGATCGGGGCCTGCTTCATCGCGGGCATCATGCTGGTCTCCTTCCTCTCCCGGCTCAAGCGCGCCTTCGAACTGCGCGTCACCGACGTGGTGCTGGACGACGTCGCGGAGCGGTTCGTCCGGGACTACACCCACCGGCCGCTGCGGCTGATCGCCAACGAGCCGAACAGCCGGGACCTCGCCGAGTACCGCGACAAGATCCACCAGATCCGGCGGGACACCGACATCCCGGCCGAGGAGGACCTGGTCTTCGTCGAGGTCACCGTGCTCGACCCGTCCGACTTCGAGGCCGAACTGACCGTGCGCGGCGAGGTGCTGCACGGGCGTTACCGGGTGCTGGCACTGGAGAGCTCCAGCGTGCCCAACGCGCTCGCCGCCCTGCTGCTCCAGGTGCGGGACCTGACCGGTCAGCAGCCGCACATCTACTTCGAGTGGACCGAGGGCAACCCCTTCGCCCAGTTCCTGCGGTTCCTCCTGTTCGGACAGGGCGAGATCGCGCCCGTCACCCGCGAGGTACTGCGCGAGGCCGAACCGGACCGCTCGCGCCGCCCGGCCGTGCACGTGGGCTGAGCGGCCCGGCGAACCCGCGCCCGGCCGTCACGCCGGTGCCGTCTGCCGGTGCCGTCTGCCGGTGCCGTCCGCCGGTGCCGTCCGCCGGTGCCGTCCGCCGGTGCCGTCCGCCGGTGCCGTCCGCCGACGGCGTTCCCCCGAAAGCCGGCCGTACACCTCGTACGCCGTCCGCGTACCTCCCGCCAGGGCCCGTCCGTCGAGCCCTGACGGGAGTCCCGCACGTACCCCCGACAGTCCCGTCGCGGCCGGTCAGCGGTTCCGGTGGGACTTGCTCCAGGCGGGGGCGACGAAGGCCACCAGGGCGACGGCGAAGCCGACCTGGAGGATGTGGCGGATCCAGTCGATTCCCGAGGTGTGACGGACGCCGATCCAGCCGGAGACGGCGTTGCCGAGCCAGGCCCCGGCGGCGCCGAGGAGCATGGTCAGCCACCACGGGATCGACTGCGGTCCGCGCAGGATCAGCTTGGCGATCACGCCCAGTACGAAGCCGATGATCAGAATCCACAGGAGCTGGAACATCGCAGTCCACCTTCCGGGCGCCACCGGGGCCGACGGCCCGGTGCGCCGAATCGCCGAAGACACGGTTCGTCCCATGATCACCCGGATCCGGCGATCGGGCACGTCGGGCGGTGAACGCGCAGGTCAGCGGCGTGCCGCAGGGCCTGACGGCGGTGCACGACCGGTGGCGCCGGAGCCTCAGGGGGGAGGGTCGGTCGATCAGGGAGTCAGGGCCTCAGGGGCCAGGACCTCGGCGACGGCCTCGCGGACGTCCGGGGCCGGATCGTCCGCCAGGGCGGTCAGCAGTTCGGCGACGCCCGGGATGGACCAGCGGCCGACGGTCAGGACCAGGTCCTCCCGCACCTCCGGGTCGGGGTGGGCGGCCAGGCGGGCGAGGTGGTCCACCGGGCCGCGCCGGCCGCGCCGGAGCACCCTGAGCCAGTACAGCGCGGCGCGCAGTTCGGCCGGATCGCCCGGATCGCCGGCCGCCGCGATCCGGGCGAGCAGCACGGCGGCGGGCGGCGGCGGGCCGTCCAGCGGGTGCGGGTTGCGCTCGCGCAGCCGGCGGCCGCCGTACTCGCCGTAGCCGCGGCAGCCGGCGCAGGTGCAGGGCCGGGTGCCGTGGGCGGACGGGCTCAGGTCCGAGTGGTTTTCCGGCGGGCCCGGCCGGCATTGCGATCGGCATTCCGGTCGGCGGGTCCGACGGGCGGGTCCGGGCGGCTTTCCGGGGCGGTGGCCGGGGCCTGCCAGGCAGGGCTGCTAAGCAGGGTTCGTGCGGCGCTCGATGAGTGCCGCCAGGCCGTCCAGGATGCGCTCCAGCCCGAACTCCAGCGCCTGGTCGCGGCCGCCGGCGTCGGCCATCGCGGCGGCGACGGCGGGGAAGCGGTCGGCGTGCTCCCGGACCACGGTGCCGAGGGCGGCGAGGAGTTCGGTCTCGGGGGTGTCGGCCGGTCCGGCGGCGCGGGACTGCGCGGCGATCCCGCGCACGTGCCCGGCGAGCAGGACGGCGGCGTCCATCCGTTCGGGGCCGGTCAGCCCGTGACCGTCGAGAGCCGCCACCACCCGTTCCAGCCAGGCGAGTTCCTTCGGGCCGAGCGCCCGGGGGCCGACGGTGGCGTCCAGCAGCCACGGGTGCCGGGCGAAGGAGTCGGCCAAGTGGTGCGCCCAGGTGGTGAGTTGCTCCCGCCAGTCGGCGCCCTCCGAGGCCGCGGGGGGCGCGTCCACGGCAGACTCGACCATCAGGGCGACCAGTTCGGCCTTGCCGGGGACGTATCGGTAGAGCGACATCTTGGTGAAGTCGAGCAGTCCGGCGACCTTCTGCATGGAGACCGCGCCGAGCCCCTCCGCGTCGGCGACCTCGACCCCGGCCGCGGCGATCCGCTCCAGGCTGAGGGCCGGCTTCGGGCCCCGGGTGGGCTTGGCCGGCGGGCCCCAGAGCAGCCGCACCGTGTCGTTCGCCGCCTCGGCCATTCATCCGCTCCCGTCCTCGGGTCCCGTCCGGGCTTCCGCCCCGGACCGCTGACCGTGCTTCCGTTCCGGTTCCCACCTGGGGGGTTGCCCTGGCGGCCCAACTGTGTCTACCGTACACAGCAATGAACAGTGTCCGCCAGACACAGTTTCTCGATCCTCGGACGGAGCGGTTTCCATGAGCACCAAGGTCCTGATCTCGGGCGCGAGCATCGCCGGCCCCGCACTCGCCCACTGGCTGGGCCGGTACGGCTTCGAGGTGACGGTGGTCGAACTGGCCCCGGGGCTGCGCGACGGAGGCCAGGACGTCGACTTCCGCGGTCGCACCCACCTGACCGTGCTGGAGCGGATGGGCGTCCTGGAGGAACTGCGCACCCTCGGCACCGGTGGCAGCCCGATGACCTTCGTCGGCCCCGACGGGCGTCGACTGCTGCACCTCCCCGCCGAGTTCGCCGGCGGCGACGTGGAGGTCCCGCGCGGAGAGCTGGCCCGGCTGCTCCACCGGCACAGCAGTGCCCGCGCCGAGTACGTCTTCGGCGACTCGATCACGGCGCTGGACGAGACCCCGGGCGGGGTCCTGGTGACCTTCCGGCACGGGGCGCCGCGCGAGTTCGACCTGGTGATCGGCGCCGACGGGCTGCACTCCAACGTCCGCCGGCTCGCCTTCGGCCCCGAGCGGCGCTACGTCCGCCACCTCGGCTACTACGCGGCCACCTGGCAGCTGCCGAACGACCTCGGGCTGCCGGTCGGCGCGGTCGGTCTCAACGTCCCCGGCCGGCTGATGTCCGTCGGCGCCGCCCACCGGGACCCGAGCCGGGCGGGCGCGTTCTGCCTGTTCGCCTCGCCCGAACTGCGCTACGACCGCCACGACCAGGCCCGGCAGAAGGCGCTGGTCCGGGCCGCCTTCGCGGGCCTCGGCTGGCGGGTGCCGCGGTTGCTGGAGAGCCTGGACGCCGCCCCTGAGCTGTACTTCGACTCGATCAGCCGCGCCGACGTGCCCGCCTGGTCGACCGGCCGGATCGCCCTGATCGGCGACGCCGCCTGCGGTGCGACCATCGGCGGCATGGGCACCGGGACGGCGGTGGTGGCCGCGTACGTCCTGGCGGGAGAGCTGGCCGGGGCGCGCGGCGACCACCGGGCAGCCTTCGAGCGGTACGAGAAGCTGCTGCGCGGCTACGCGGGGGGCTGCCAGAAGGGCGGGGACAGGACCGGGCCGTTCCTCGCGCCGCGCACGGCCACCGGGCTGCGGTTCCGCAACGGGCTGCTGAACCGGCGCTGGGCGCTGGAGAAGATGCTGGAGCTGGGCAGGCAGGTCAGCAGCGTCGACCTGCCGGACTACGGGCGGGCGCCGTCGGCCGGATCTGCGACGACCCGCCGGCCGAGGCCGACATCAGGAGCCACGGCTTCCTGACGACCCCCGCCCGCGGGGCGTCCGTCCACACCTGATCGCCGGTTGTCGGAAGCGCGTTCGCAGGTCAGGGCCCAAGGTCCCACCCGTTCGGCCCCTTGGCCCCTGGCGATCACGACCGCGGCGGGCGATGCTGCCGGTACCGACCGGAACGATCCGCGCCCGGCCGGACCAGCATCGTTGGACGAGGTGAACCGGCGTGCGGCATGCCACCGTCGAATCCGTGATGACCAGCCCCGTGGTCCTGGTCGCGCCCGAGACCGGGTTCCGGGAGATCGTGACGCTGCTGAGCGAGTACGACATCACCGGCGTACCTGTGGCCGACCCGGAGGGGCGGCCGCTCGGCGTGGTCTCGGAGGCCGACCTGCTGCGCACCCTGGCCGCCCAGGAGGACCCGGCCAGCCTGCTGCCCGCGCCGGAGTCGGCGAAGGCGGGCCCCGACGGCGAGGTGACCGCGGCCGACCTGATGACCGCGCAGCCGGTCTGCACCACCCCCGGGACCAGCGTGGTCGCGGCGGCCCGGCTGATGAGCCGGCACGGCCTGAAGCGGCTGCCGGTGCTGGACGAGGAAGGGCGGGTCATCGGCATGGTCAGCCGTGGTGACCTGCTGAGGGTGTTCCTGCGCGAGGACATGGTGATCCGGCGGGAGATCGTCGAGGAGGTGCTCGGCCGGATCGACGGCGTCAGCCCGGCGGAGATCGGGGTGGAGGTCAACCAGGGGCGCGTGGTGCTCAGTGGCACCGTGCCCGAGCCGCACCTGGTGCCGATCGTGCTCAACCTGTGCCGCTCGGTGGACGGGGTCGTCTCGGTGACCGACCGGCTCGGGGCCGGGGGCTCGGCGCCGGTCGGCTGACCGGCCGGGTCCCCTCGGTTTCCGGGGTTCGCCCGATTTCCCGGCGACGCGTTCGACGCGGACCGCGCGTTCGGCTCGGACCCGAACGATCCACTTCGCATACTGCGCAGGGTACCGGGTAACTCACTCTGTGTGCCCGGCTGTGTGGACTGCCGGGGCGCCGGAGCTTCGGGGAGGCGGCCGTGGCGGTCGTGTTCGACGCGGACTTCACTTCGACGAGTCAGTGGATCGCCGGGCGGAGCAGCGCCTATCCACGGATGGGACCGACCAACCGGAGCGACCACAAACTCGACTACCTCAGCCGCGACTACTGCCCGGACGGGTCGTTCACCGCGACCAGGCGGCACAGCGGCGGCCTGTGGAGCTGCAACCTGCTGACCACCGAGGGCAGTCCGGACGGCTTCCAGCTCCAGGCCGAGGACGTGCTGTCGGCGAGCGTGACGCTGCCCGTCGAACTGGGCGCCTGGCCCGCGATCTGGACCTGGCGGGACGGCGGCAACGAGGTGGACGTCTTCGAGTACCACCCGGACAACCCGGACCTGTTGGAGATCTCCAACCACGTCCGGGGCGGCTACCGGTACTGGCACGGTGCGAGCGCCGGAATCGCTCCGGGGGCGACCTTCGGCCTGCGGGTGGTGCTCGGCGCGAACTCGGTGGACTGGTACGTGGAGGACGAGCTGGTCTACGCGGACCTGCACGGGGTGGGGGCCGGGTGGCACGCGTACCTGATCGTCAACATGTCGGTGGCGGACGGGACGTACCACGACCGACCGCCGTACGGCGGGCCGGACCGGCTGAGCTGGGTCTGCCACAGCCTCAGGGTCGAGCGCTGAGGGGGGCGGGCCGGCCCGCGTGCGCCGGGTGCGGCTGCCTCGGGCGCGGCGCCCCTGCTGTCCCGCGGGCGTCGGGTGCCTACGGCTCGTGGGGTGCTTGCGGCCCATGGGCTTACGGTTCATGGGGTGCGAAGGCGGCCGTGATCGGACGCCGTGCGCCGTACCCACCCGGTGGGTCGAGCGGGGTGAGGGGGTCGAGCGGGCCGCGTGGGCCGGAGCGCTGGAACCAGACCGCCCGGCGGTGCGGGCCGATGTGGGCGGGGTCGGCCACGTACAGGTCGTCGTGCGGGGCGCGTTCGTTGCCCGGGGCCAGCGCCGCGTCCACGGCCTGGTCGGCGATCGCGCGCAACAGGGCGGTGGCGGTGGCCTCGGCGGCGGCCGGTGCGATGGCGAGGGCGGTCAGCTCGGCCCACAGTGCGGCGGTGACGTAGTCGATCGGGGAGTGGCCGAGCGCCGGGTGGGGGCGCGGGTCCGTGTGACGCCGGAGCACTCCGGCGGCGAGGAGCTGCTCGGGGGAGCGGTCGTCGTTCGGCGGCGGGTGGGCCGCGGACGGCCGGCGAGCCGTGGGCCGCTGGGAGTGGAACGTGGTCGGCGGGTGGTGGGTCACGAGCGGCACGCTACCCGGTGGGCGCCGGGCCGAGGGCCGGCTGGTCTTCTCGGACTCTTCACATGCCGCTTTCGCCGGTGACGGGCGCACGATGGTGGTAGCGCGCTGATCGCTGCTCACCTCGGCGGGCCCCGACGGGGCCGGAGGAGGAGGTCCTGATGAGGTACTGGCACGGCCGCGGCCACATCGTGGGTGGCTGGGGCATGGGGCTGATGGCGTTCGGGACACTGCTGTTCCTGGTCATCGTCGTGCTCCTCGCCGTGGCCCTGTTCCGTTACGTCTCCCGCTCGCGGCAGCCGGTCCCGCCCGGTGGGGCGGCTCCGGGCGCCGGCGGGTCCGGTTCGGACGGCCCGCGGGGCTGGGGCCAGAAGGGACAGGGGGCTCCGGGGCCGGCGCCGGAGCAGTTGCTCGCGGAGCGGTTCGCGAGGGGTGAGATCGATGCGGAGGAGTACCGGCACAGACTGGAGACGCTCCGCTCGGTGAGCGGGCCGGGCGACGGATGACCCCGGGGGTGTCGGGGGGAGACGGGGCGGGCCCGTCGCAGGCGAACTGCGGCGGGCCCGAGCTGCCGGAGGGGGCTCCGGTGGCCGGTCGGCGAGGGCGCCTACTCGACGACCAGCTCGACCGGGACGTTGCCCCGGGTGGCGCGGGAGTACGGGCAGACCTCGTGCGCCTGCTTGACCAGCAGCTCGCCGGTCCCGCCCGCGAGGGACTCGGGAAGCTCGACGCGCAGCACGACGGCGAGGGCGAAGCCTGCCCCGTCCTTGCCGATGGACACCTCGGCGGTCACCGAGACCTCGCTGGTGTCCACCCGCGCCTGCCGGCCGACCAGGCCGAGGGCGCTGGCGAAGCAGGCGGCGTAGCCGGCGGCGAACAGCTGCTCCGGGTTGGTGCCCTGGCCGCTGCCGCCGAGTGCGGGCGGCATGGCGAGCGTGAGGTCCAGCTGTCCGTCGGAGCTGACGGCGCGGCCCTCCCGGCCGTTGGCGGTGGCGGCTGCGGTGTAGAGCGCGTCCATGGTCGCTTCCCTTCGGTTCGGGGTGTTCCTGCGGTCGGTTGTCCGGGCCGCTGCGGGCCCGGTGTGCTGTGGCGCGGAAGCGGCGCCGTGTCAGCCGGCTTCGCTGCGCCGAGATAAGTAGAGCACGCAATTCAGTTGTGCACAACTAAGTGGTGCGATGGGGATCGGTACCATGGGGTTCATGACCACCCACGGCATGGCGGACGAGGAACTGCTCCGCCTCGACCAGCAGATCTGCTTCTCGCTCAACGCGGCCTCCCGCGCCTTCGGCGGCGTGTACCGGGTGCTGCTGCGGGACCTCGGGCTGACCTACCCGCAGTACCTGGTCATGCTGGTGCTGTGGGAGGACGGTGAACTGCCGGTCAAGCGGATCGGCGAGCGCCTGCGACTGGACTCCGGAACGCTCTCCCCGCTGCTCAAGCGACTGGAGGCGGCCGGGCTGGTGCGCCGCGAGCGGAGTCCGGAGGACGAGCGGTCGGTCACCGTCCGCCTGACTCCCGAAGGGTCGGCGTTGCGCGAGCGGGCCGGGCAGGTCCCGCGCCGACTGCTCGCGGCCACCGGGTTGCCGGTCGAGGATCTGGCCGCGCTGCGCGGACTGCTCGACCGGGTCACCGGCGCGCTGGACGCGGCGGAGGTGGAGCCGGCGCCGTAGGGGTGCGTGCGGCGAGGGCGCGGGGATGGGTGTGGGGGTGGGCGTGGGGTGGATCGTGGCGCGCGGGAGTGGCGCGGCGGCGTCTCGGGCGCTTGTCAAGTCGCCGCCGCGTGATCTGTGATCTGCGTCACGTTTGAATTGCTTCGGATGGGTTCGCGAGTGTGAAGCGGCAGGTCAGCAGCGCTGTTCAAAAGTGAACGGAATCGTTCGCCAATTGTCCGCCCGATCCGGTCAACATCCTGAGCCTCCCGGACGGTTACAGCACGAGCCCCAAGGGGCCGTCGGCGTGCCACCCGGTGGGCCGGCCAGCTGACCGACGAAAGGGGGGCCCGCGTGAGCACTCCCGGGCCGGGCGAGGAGCGGGGCCTGCGAGCCGACCCGCTCGGCGGCCTGCCGAACGACTTCGAGGCCTTCTTCACCCGAGAGAACTCCGGCTACCTCCGCTACGCCCAGCAGCGCCTGCGGCACCGTGAGGACGCCCAGGACGCCGTCCAGAACGCGGGCGCGGCGCTCTACAAGAGCTGGCGCCGGGCTCTGGCCAGCCCCGATCCGCAGGCCTTCGCCTTCAAGATCGTCAAGGACGCGGTGGTGGACGTGCTGCGTGAGCGCCGCCGCACCGAACGCAAGCGACTGCGGGTGATCGCCCAGCGCCGTCCCGACACCAGCCAGGACGAGCTGAACGAACTCGCCGAACTGGACGCCCTGGACTGGGCGATGGAGGAACTCGCGCGGGCCGCGCCGGTCCAGGCCGACGTGGTCAGGCTGCGCCAGGCGGGACTGTCCTACCCCGACATCGGGCGGTCTCTGGGCATCGCGCACACCACCGCCCGTACCTACTACAGCCTCGGGCGGCGGCACCTGGAGTACCTGCTGGAACACCCGGAGGACGGCGGGGCGGAGACATGAGGGTCGTGGACCTGCTGCGCGCGCACGCCGTCGAGCTGGAGCGGGAGTTCGACGACCACGATCCGGTGGACTTCACGCGCCGGCTGGCCGAGCGGCTCGCCGCCGCTCGCCGGTCCGCGCCGACCGCGCGCGAGCGCCCCGCCCGGCCGCCCGCCGGTGCGCGGCCGCCGCAGGCTCCCAGCTCGGGGGCGAACCCGGGGACGGCGGCGGGGGCGGGTTCCGGATTCGGTGCCGGGGCGGGGACGGGCGCCCGACGCGGTCCGGCTCCGGGGTCCGGTCCGGGCGGTGGAGCCGGGCAGGCCCGGTCGGCCGGGGGGCGGGCGGAGCTGCGGCGCGACCTGCGGCACCTGTGTGCGGGCGTGGCGGGCGCGGTGGAACCGGGGGAGCTGGCGCTGGACCTCGAACTCGCCGAGAAGACGGCCTTCCGCACCTTCGGGTGCTTGCTGTACGGCATGGGCCGTACGGCGGACGGCGTCTTCTGGTGGCGGATAGCCGCCCAGTACGGGGACCAGCTGGCCGTGCACTGCCTGGCGGTGCACTACACGGCCGAGGGCGAGCGGTTCGACGCGGCCCACTGGGCCGCCCAGGCCCAGGACCTCAGCGGCCCCGGCCGGCTGCCGGAGCTGGCACCGGACGCCCGGCCGGGCGGCGCGGCGGAGCTGGCGCGGGTGCTGGCGGAGCGCTACGACGGCGAGATCCTGCTGACACTGCGGGATGCGGTGGCGACGCGGTCGAACGCCGACCCCAGGCGGCTGGGCGTCCGGGCGGTGCGGGGGCGGGGGGTGGTGCGGATCCGGTGACGGCCTTGATGCGGATGGCCCTGTCGTGGATGGCGTCGTTGCGGATGGCCTTGTTGCGGATGGTCTTGTTGCGGTGGGCCGGGGCGTTCGGATCAGGTCGGAGACGGTGGAGCCCGGGTGGGTGGCCGGGCCGGCGGTGGGGTGGACGATCGAGTGGACGGAGAGCGGCGGAGGGCCGCCGCACCGCTGGGGTGCGACGGCCCTCCGGTGGAGCGGGGTGCGTCAGTCGGTGCCGGACTCGAGCGCGGCGTGGTCGAGCGCGGTGGACTCCTCCTCGTCGCCGGTGCCGGCGGCGATGGGAGCCGCGCCGCCCGGGGCGAGCTCGCCGATCAGGCCGCTCCACGGCGCCAGCTGCCCGTGTACCGCGTACTGCTCCAGCTTGCTGCGCGAGTCGGCGATGTCGAGGTTGCGCATGGTCAGCTGGCCGATGCGGTCGTCCGGGACGAACGCGGCGTCGACGCTGCGCTCCATCGACAGCTTCTCGGGGTGGTAGCTGAAGTTGGAGCCCTGGGTGTCGATGACCGAGTAGTCCTGGCCGCGCCGCAGCCGCAGGGTGACGCTGCCGGTGACCGGGTGGCCGATCCAGCGCTGGATGCTGTCCCGGAGCATCAGCGACTGCGGGTCGAACCACCGGCCCTCGTAGAGCAGCCGGCCGAGGCGGCGGCCCTGGGTGTGGTACGTGGCGATGGTGTCCTCGTTGTGGATGGCGTTGAGCAGCCGCTCGTAGGCGATGTGCAGCAGCGCCATGCCGGGGGCCTCGTAGATCCCGCGGCTCTTGGCCTCGATGATCCGGTTCTCGATCTGGTCCGACATGCCCAGGCCGTGCCGCCCGCCGATGGTGTTGGCCTCGTGGACCAGGTCGACGGCGCTGGCGAACTCCTGGCCGTTGATCCGGACCGGGCGGCCGAACTCGAACTCGACGGTGACGTCCTCGGTCCGGATCTCGACCTCCGGGTCCCAGAAGGCCACGCCCATGATCGGGCTGACGATCTCCAGGGAGGCGTCCAGGTACTCCAGCCGCTTGGCCTCGTGGGTGGCGCCCCAGATGTTGGCGTCGGTGGAGTAGGCCTTCTCGGCGGAGTCCCGGTACGGCAGGTCGCGCTCGGCGAGCCACTCGGACATCTCCTTGCGGCCGCCGAGCTGGTCGACGAACGCCTGGTCCAGCCACGGCTTGTAGATCCGCAGGTTGGGGTTGGCGAGCAGGCCGTAGCGGTAGAACCGCTCGATGTCGTTGCCCTTGTAGGTGGAGCCGTCGCCCCAGATGGAGACCTCGTCATCCTGCATGGCGCGCACCAGCAGGGTGCCGGTCACCGCGCGGCCGAGCGGAGTGGTGTTGAAGTACGTCTGCCCGGCGGAGCGGATGTGGAAGGCGCCGCAGGCGAGGGCGGCCAGGCCCTCCTCGACCAGCGCGGCCCGGCAGTCGACCAGCCGGGCCTGCTCGGCGCCGTACGCGCGGCCCCGGGCCGGGACGTCGGCGAGGTTCGGCTCGTCGTACTGGCCGATGTCGGCCGTGTATGCGTAGGGGAAGGCACCGTGCTCGCGCATCCACGCGACGGCGACGGAGGTGTCCAACCCACCGGAGAATGCGATGCCGATCCGTTCACCGACCGGCAGCTTGCTCAAGACCTTCGACATGGATGCACCCTTGACCCGCCTGAAGCGGGACCCTGATCTAGCGACGTGTGACGGGATTCGGCGTAATCGATCCGATGCCCGAACTCTGGCATAGATTTGCAGAGTAATGCAAGGGCATGCGATCGCCCGCGGTGACGGAGGGTGCCCGGGGGGAGGCCGTCCTCCGGCTGTCGATCCGGCCGACTCCACTGGTTGGACGGGCGGTTGGAGCCGAAAGTGGAGGGGGCGGGGCGAGAAGGAGGCGGGTGGGGCGGATCAGGAAGCCGGGTCGGGGGCCCGGGCGCGCAGCCGGGCGGTACCGGAGGCAAGTGTGCCGAGCCCGAGTCGGAGCCCGGGTCCGAGCCCGAGGGCGACAGGGTGACCGGTGTCGGCCGGCCGCGGGACGTACGCCGTGGTGGGCCACAGCCGGCCGGCCGCTCTCGGGGCCGGGCGTCGGGGAACGGCGCGGCCGGGCGGTGTCCTCATGGCGAGGCGATCGCTCATCGTGCCTGGTGCCCTCGTTCGGCGGTTCCCGGTACCGGCCGGCCCGGTCCGGGGCCGGGGAGGCCGCGAACGGGACGGTCGGAGCGCCAGCGTACGCGAACGGTCGGACGGGCCGGCGGGTCGGTCCCCCGGGAGGAGGCTGGCGGTGGGTGGCGGTGGGTGGCGGTGGGTGGCGGTGGGTGGCGGTGGGGTCGGGTGGGGGCGAGGGTGAGGGGGAGAGGTGTCGAGGAGGCATCGATGGCAGGCAGCACCGCCAGGGGCTCCGAGGCGCGGCGGCGCCCTCGGTGGGCGCGTGGCGCCCGTGCGGTGTGGGCCTATGTCCGGCGTGCGCCGGGCACCTACATCTGGCTGGCGATCCTGCTCGTCACCACCCAGGTGATCCGGCACGTCGATCCGGTGACCGCCGACCGCATCCTGCAGCGGCGCTCGACCAACCTCCACCACCTCCAGGTCTCGCCGCTCCGCGTCCTGGCGACCAGCGCGCTGTGGATCGCGGGCGGCGGCTGGCTGTCCTACTTCCTGCTGTACAACCTCCTCCACGTGCCCGCCGAACGGTGGCTCGGCACGCTGCGCTGGATCGGGGTGGCGGCGATCTCGCACGTCGGCGCGACCTACCTCAGCGAGGGCCTGCTCGGCTGGGCGATCCACCGGGGCCTCGCCTCGCCGAGGGCCGTCTACACCCTGGACTACGGCGTCAGCTATGCGCTGGCCGGGGTCGTCGCGGTGCTCACCTACCTGATCGTGCGGCCCTGGCGGTACCTGTACGCGGCGGGGGTGCTGGTGGTCTACGGGCTGGGCGTGCAGCAGAGCCGGGACTACACCAGCGTCGGCCACTTCAGCGCGGCGCTGATCGGATTCGCCTGCTACCCACTGACCCGGGACCGGCCGGGCTCCTTCGACCCGGTCGCCTCGGTGCGGGCGCTCCGGCGGCGGGTGCGCGGCCGGTGACCCGCGGTTCACGACGGCCGGCAGTGCCGGGCCCGGACGGCAGGTTCTGCACGGCCACCTTCGGCCGCGGCATCCGGTGCTTGGACCTGCGCTGCCTCGACCTCGGCCGTTGCGACGAGATGGACGAGACGGGCGACTGACCGGCTGGTCTCCCGTTGTGGGGTGTCACCCGTCACCCGACCGGCTGCCCGGTCCACTCCGTCGAGCGGGCCGGGCAGTGGCGTCCCGTCCGAGCCGGAGGGCGCGGTGTGACGGGCATCGTGGGTGCGGCGGTCGGGCGGGTGTCACGGGCGGTGCGGGCCGGCGGACGGATCCCGGGGCGGTCCGCCAGGCCGCCGGCCAGCCGGGCGGGCGAGCCGGTTACTGGCCCACGCGCTGGGACACACAGAGGATGTTCCCCTCGCTGTCCTTGAACCAGGCCGCGCGCATGCCCTCGCCCTCGGCGACGCCGTCGACCGTCTTCAGGCCGGGGAAGTCGTACTCCTCGAAGGTGATGCCGCGGCCGCGGAGACCGGCCATCTCGCCGTCGAGGTCGGTGACCTTGAAGCTGGCGAGGGTGTGGGCGGCCTGCCCACCGCTGGGGGTGCGGTAGACGGTGAACTGGGTGCCGCCGCTGTCGCAGGCGAACTCCTCCTCACCCTCCTCGGTGAGTTTGAGGCCGAGGGTGTCGGTGTAGAAGGCCTTGGCGCGGGCGAGATCGGTGGCGGGGATGACTGCTTGCAGCGGAGCGTCTCCAAGCATGGTGTTTCGCCTCCTCTCTGTAACCAGGTTAGGGACGCGGGAGCCGTGCCGCCCGGTGGGCGCGGGGGCACTTCGGACCGTGCGGAGGAGGTCGCCGGGAGTCATGCGGGGGCGAGCCTCCAGAGCGAGGTGACCTCGGCGGAGCGGGCGGTGCGGAGCAGGGGGTCGGCCCGGTCGGAGGCGGTGGCCCGGGGGTGGCAGGGGACGGTGTCGAGACGGCCGGTGACGTGCAGCCCGGCCGTGGAGACGGCGTCGAGCAGGTCGGCCCGGGACCGCAGACCGAGGCGTTCGGCGAGGTCGGAGAGGATGAGCCAGCCCTCGCCGCCGGGCAGCAGACGGCCGGCCAGACCGTCGAGGAAGCCGTGGAGCATGTGGCTGTCCCGGTCGTAGACGCCCTCGTCGAGGGTGGAGTTCGGCCGTCCGGGCAACCACGGGGGATTGCACACGACCAGGGCGGCCCGGTCGCGGCCGGGAGGGTAGAGGCCGGCTCCGGCGGTCTCGATGCGGTCGGTGAGGCCGAGGCGGTGGGCGTTGTCGCGGGCGCAGGCGAGCGCGCGCGGATTGGAATCGGTGACCAGGACCTTGCGCAGACCGCGCCGGGCGAGCAGTGCGGCGAGCACACCGGTGCCGGTGCCGAGGTCGTAGGCGGTGGGGTGGGCCTGGGCGGCATGTGGCAGCGGTGCCCGGCCGACGAGGTCGACGTACTCGCCGCGGACGGGGGAGAAGACCCCGAAGTGCGGGTGGATGCGGGCGCCGAGGGTCGGAACGTCGACGCCCCTGCTACGCCACTGGTGTGCGCCGATCACACCGAGGAGCTCGCGCAGGGACACGATTCTGTTGTCAAGGAGCGGTCCGTAGGCCGCCAGGCAGGCCTCGTGGACGTCGGGCGCCCGGTGGAGCCGGACGCGGTGATCCGCGTCGAGCGGCACCAGCAGCATGCCGAGGACGCGGGCGAGGCGGGCGCGCTCCCGTCGGTGCTGACGGAAGGCCTCGGCTGGGGAGTCGGGCGCGGATCGAGGTCGGCGCCGCTCGGCGCGGCGGCGCATGGCGTGGAGGAGACGGAGTGCGCCGGGGTAGTCGCCCTGCCAGAGCAGGGCGGTGCCCTCGCAGGCCAGCCGGTAGGCGGCCTCGGCGCGAAGGGTGTCGTCGGCGGCGATCAGGCGGCGCGGCGGGGGCGCCGTTCTCGCTGTGCCAGGCGGCGGGCAGGGCGTAGAGGGCGGGCAGGGCGGCAGTGCTGGGCCGATGAGTGTCGGACACCGGGGCTCCTCGTGGTGGAACGTGCAGGGGGCACGAAGAGCACTTCGACGAGGAGGTGAGCAGCAGGCGCGTCGGGCGGTGGCGCCACCGGGACGGTGGGCGCGGGTGTCAGGCCCGGTGCGGCTCACGCGTCGAAGCGCGAGCCGGGGTGTCACCGAGGACGAGGCCCGGCACGGCGGCGAGCCGTATGCCACTGGTCATCTGCGGGCCTCCTTTCCGAACCTGCCGGTTCTGCGCGGTTGTTCGTACGCTTTCACACAGCGTGGCCGGTTGGCAACCGATTATCACCGGCCCTGCGGCCAGCCGTGCGGTACGCGTTCCAGCACACCTGCCCCGAACAGCTCGTACAGCGGCAGGGTCTCCAGATGGACGTAGCCGATGTGGCAGTCGCAGACCGGCAACGGGCAGGGGTGCGGCCGCAGTCGGGCGCGGTAGCTGCCGTCGTAGAGGTTGCCGAGGACGTCCCGGACGAAGTGGCATCGGCGCACGGTGCCGTCGCCGTCGACCGACAGCACGGACTCACCGGTGCGGCACGGCAGTCCGGCGCTGGGGTGGGCGTGCCGGCTGTACCGGAAGTGCGGGTCGATGGCGGCCCATTGCGCGGCCTCGGCGTCGGTGTAGTCGAGGCCCTCGGCGGCGTTGACCCACAGGTAGACGTCCTCGGCGAGCTGGGCGCGCAGGCGTCCGGCCTCGGCGAGGTGCCCCGGCTGGCCGACCACGCCGACGCTGTAGCGCACGCCGAGCGCGTCCAGCTCGCGGCACTTGGCGAGGAAGCGGTCGCGGCTGACCTGTCCGGGGTGGAAGGTGACCCAGAGGGCGAGGGCGTCGAGGTCCGCCTCGGCGAGCCAGCCGGTGCGGCAGCTGAGGTTGGTCTGGATCGCGACGCGGCGGACGTGCGGCAGGCGGCTCAGCTCGACCAGCGCGCGGCGGTACCAGGACCGCACCAGGCCCTCGCCCCAGGGGGTGAACAACAGCGACAGGGTGTCGCCGGTGCCCGCGCGTCCGGCGGCCCAGCCGGTGAAGCGTTCCAACGCGGCCCGGTCGGCCCGCAGTTGATCGGGGCTGTCGCGCCGCTTGGCGAACGGGCAGTACGGGCAGTCGTAGTCGCAGGAGGCGAGCGGACCGCGGTAGAGCAGGGTGAGGTCCCGTGCGCCGTCCGCCGACGGCGGTGACGCGGAGGGCATGCCGAGGAAGGTCATTTCGCCTCGTACGCCGCCATCAGGGCCCGGACCTCGGGCGAGAACAGCAACGGCCCGACGGCGTCCGAGTGCGCCAGCCCCTCCGGGCTGAGCCGCAGGGACGCCGCGTCGCCCTCGGCGAGCCAGCCGCGCTCGGCGAACCCGGCCAGCTCCGCCGGGAAGTCCTCGGCCGGTGAACTGCCGAACCGGGCCCGGTAGTCCGCCAGCGGCATGCCCTCGGCCTGGAGCAGCGACTGCACCAGATGGCGCCGGCGAGGCTCCGCGCCGTCCATCCGGTGGCCCACCTCGGCGTGCCGGAAGTCCTCGGTGGCGACGTACTTGTCGATGATGCCGCGCACCTGGGTGGCGTTCACCGCGTAGTCGAAGGAGTAGTGCAGTTGCGAGGTGTAGGAGCGGGCACCGCAGCCCAGACCGACCATGCCGTCGGTCTGGCAGGCGTACTCGCTCGCCCCTGCCTGCGGGGAGGCGGTTCGGCGGAACATCCGCATCGACACCTGCTGGTACCCGTGGGCGAGCAGGTGGTCGCGGCCGGCGCGGTAGAGCGCGAGCCGCCGCGCGTCCCAGGCGGACGCGCTCTCCTGCTCGCCGCGCCGGGCCAGCCCGGTCAGCGGTCGGACGTACAGCGGGTAGAGGTACAGCTCCTCGGGCTGCCAGGCGAGCGCGGTGTCCAGCGAGCGGAGCCAGCTGGCCTCGGTCTGGCCGTCGATGCCGTAGATGAGGTCGATGTTGAGCACCGGGAAGCCGGCCGCGCGGATCCGGCCGAGCGCGGCCTCGACCTCCGCCCGCTTCTGCGGGCGGACGGCGGAGCGGGCCTCGGCGTCGTCGAAGGACTGCACGCCCAGGCTCAGCCTCGTGGTGCCCCGGGCGGCCAGCACCTCCAGCCGGTCGGCGGTCGCGGTGGCGGGCGAGGCCTCCACCGAGAGCGGTATCGCCCGCAGGTCGGCGCCCATCCGTTGCTCGGCGATGTCGCACAGCCGCTCCAGCTCAGCGGCCGTCAGATGGGTGGGGGTGCCGCCGCCGAACGCGGCCAGCGCGAACCGGGCGCCCTCGTCCAGTGCCGCACGCACCACCGTGGCCTGGCGCTCCAGCGCGTCCAGGTAGGCCGTGGTCAGACCCTCGGGGCTGCCGATCCGGGTGAACAGGTTGCAGAAGCCGCAGCGGACCTCGCAGAACGGGATGTGCACGTAGAGCGAGAGCGCGTGCTGCGGCTCGCCGGCCCACAGCTCACGCAGCGGCGGGCGCTCGGGCAACGGGCGGTAGGCCGTCTTGTGGGGGTACGCGTAGACGTACGACTGGTACGGCGAGTCGGGGCGCGGGGGTGCGGTGGTCATGCGCGCTCCTCGGAGGTCGCGGTGGCGTCCGCCGCTCGGGCGGGGAGGGTGAAGTGCGCGTACGGGACGGTCCAGACCACTTCGTGGCCGATCCGGTGCCCGGTGTAGCCGTCCTCGCCGTAGGCGGTGCCGTGGTCGGAGCAGACGATCGCGAAGCAGGGACGGCGGGCGCTCATCGCGGCGAACAGCCGGCCGATGTGCGCGTCCACGTACTCCAGGGCGGCGGCGTGGCTGGCCCGGGTGTCCCCGTGTTCACGGGTGGCGCCCGGCAGGTGGAACCAGTTCGGCTGGTGCAGCGCCGAGACGTTCAGGAACAGGAACAGCGGCTGCTCGGCGGGCTGTCCGCCGGCGACCCGCTCGGCCACGGCGACCTGTTCCTCGAAGGACGTCGGCGAGGCGACGCCCAGCTCGGAGGTCCAGTGGCTCTCCTGGAAGAGGCCGGGCAGCACCGAGCCCAGCGGGCCCTGCTTGTTGAAGAACCCGACACCGCCGACGCACACCGTGCGGTAGCCGGCCGCGGCCAGGGCCGTCGGCAGGTCGGGGGCGTCGAAGACCCAGGTGCGCGGGGCGGTGGTCTCGGAGCCGGCGAAGCGGGCCGCGAACAGGCGCGGGTGCGGGCCGTCGGGGGAGGCCGGAGTCGGCAGGAAACCGGCCAGGATCGCCTGGTGGGAGGCGTAGGTGAAGCTGCCGGGCGCGTGCCGGCGCTCCCAGCGGCCGCCGGGGAGGACGTCGGCGAGGTGCGGGATCCGGCCGGCCGCGGCCAGCTCCTCGGCGACGTCGAAGCGGAGCGTGTCGAGGGTGACGAGCAGCAGGTCGTGGGTGCCCACGACCGCGTTCATGTCGGGGACAGGGGCAGAGGCAGAGACAAGGGAGGGGATGGTGGTCCGGTGGTTCATCGAGCGGGTTCCGTGATCTGGTGGTCCGTCGCCACGGGCGACGACGGGGAGAGGTCGGTGAGCGCGGCGAGCTGGGCGCCGTAGGTGTCGAGGCCCTCGGCGGGGCCGCCGGGCAGGCCGGTGAGACCGGGGAGCAGGTCGCCGAAGGCGTTCACCTCGCCGACCAGGGCGCGCCGCCAGCCGGTCGTGGGCAGGACGTCGACGCCGACCATCGGCGAACCGGGGAAGCAGGCCGCCGCGCGTTCGGCCGTCTCCAGCAGGGCGGGCCAGGACGGGCCGGCGGCCTCCCGGGCCTGCTCGATGCTGCCCCGCGCGCCGCCGAGGTGCAGATTGGTCATCGGCTGGGTGCTGGTGCGCACCACGGCGTGGGTGGCCCGGCCCGCCACCACCACGACCCGCAGGTCCGCCGAGCGCCCGGACTGCGAGGCCTTCGGGATCCACTGTTCGACGTGCAGCCCGTCCGGCGCCAGGCCGTCGACGATCGCGGCGACCTCCCGCTCGCTGCGGTAGCGGCGCACCCGCAGCGAGTTGTGGAGCTGACCGTCGGCCAGCTCCACCGAGGTGGTGGCCAGCAGCTGCCCGCGTGGTCCGAACTCCAGCGCCATCACCCCGGAAGCCGAGGAACCGTGCGCGGGCTTGACGAAAACCCGGTGCAGGCGGACTTCGGCGAGGCGTTCGCGCAGGTGCTCCCAGCCGGTCACCTCGCCGCCGAGCGCCCTGGGCACCGGCACCCCCGCCCCGGCGAGCAGCGCGTGCGCCCGGCGCTTGTCGAACATCACGGCGGTCTCCTCCGGATCGCCGAGCAGCCGTACGCCGGGCCGGGCGGCCAGCCCGCGAAGCGCGGCCATGACGCCCGCGTACCAGACGGCCGTGCCCTCGACCCTGGTCGGCGCGTAGCCCGGGCCGAGTGCCGGGCCGCGCAGCAGCCGGTCGACCTCGGGCTCCTCGCCGGGCGACTCGACACGCAGCAAACCGCCTTCGGGCGGCCGGTACCGGCCGCGCAGCACGTCCAGCCAGGGCAGGACGGCGGGCTCGGGCAGCCCGGCGGCCCGGGCGGCGGCCGCGAACAGTGTCACCCGTCGGTGCCCCGGATTGCCGAGGACGGTCAGCTGCACGGTCATCGCCTCCGTCGCCCGCCTACTCGGCGACCGAGACGTAGCGGTCGTCCTCGTCCTCCGCCTCGTCCGCCTCGGCGTCGCTGAGGTCGATCTCGACTCCCGGCAGGGCCTCGCAGAGCCGCTCCATCATCGCGTCGCTCAGGTAGTGGTGGTGCAGGTCGAGGGAGCGCAGGTGGGTGAGCGGCTGGCCCTCCAGCAGCGCGGTGGCGCCGTCGTCGGAGAGCACACCCATGGAGAGGTCGAGCGACTCCAGCCGGGCGACCACCGGGGCGTGCGCGACGGCGGCGGCGATCTCGTCCTGGAGTTCGCTGTTGGCCAGCCCCAGGTGGCGCAGCCGCGGCAGGCGGGAGCCGTCCAGGAACGGCGCCAGGTCGTCCAGCGAGGCGTCGCCGCCGTACTCGTCCACGCCGAGCCAGAGGTGCAGGCTTTCCAGAGCGGGCAGTTCGGAGCCGGCCACCGCCTGCACCACGGTGGCCGGCAGCCCGCCGGCCTCGAAGCGCAGGCTGGTCAGCGCGTCGTGCCGGACCGGCTTCAGGACGAGGCCACTGCCACCGCGCACGGCCAGCGACTTCAGACCGGGGAAGGCGTTCAGCAACGGGGTGACGTCGTCCATCTCCAGCCAGGAGATCTCGCACGCGTCGTAGGTCACCTCGCCGAGGAACAGCGCCTCCAGGGCGGGCAGGCGCCGGGCGTCGGCCGCGATGGCCTCGACCACGGGCCGCACGGACGTGTAGTCGTCCTGCCACCAGGAGCCGATCACCACGGCGCGGACGCCGGCCGGGTCGACCTTCTCCAGGAAGGACTGCCAGAGCTGGGCGAAGTCCTGCTCGGTGTCGTGGTCGAAGGAGAGCCGCCAGGCGACGGCTCCGGCGTCGGGCAGGGGCCGGGCGTCGCCGGGCTGCGGCGGGGCGTCGTCGGGCGTGAACTCGTGGATCGGCAGCTCGTGGAAGCGTTCGAGGTGGCGGGAGACGGCCATGTCGGATCCTGATGGGTCGAGTTGGTCGGACGGGTGGTCGTACGGGTGGATGCGGGGGTGACGGCTACTCGGCCACGGCGACGTAGCGCCACCGGTCGTCGGGCTTGCCGGGCTCGGAGAGGTCGACCTCGACCCCGGACAGGGCCTGGCGCAGCCGCTGCTGCATCCCCTCGGTGAGGTAGTGGTGGTGCAGGTCGAGGGAGCGCAGGTGGGTGAGCGGCTGGCCCTCCAGCAGCGCGGTGGCACCCTGGTCGGTCAGCACGCCCATGGAGAGGTTGAGCGACTCCAGCCGGGCGACGACGGGTGCGTGCGCGAGAGCGGCGGCGATGTCGTCCTGGAACTCGCTGTTCTGGAGGCCGAGGTGGCGCAGCGCGGGGAAGCGGATGCCGTCCAGGAACGGTGCGAGGTCGGCCATGGTCGAGGAACCGCCGTAGTTGTCCACGCCCAGCCAGAGTTCGAGCCGTTCCAGGGCCGGGAGGTCGCAGCCGGCCACCGAGCGCACGACCGAGCCCGGCAGGCCGCCGGCCTCGAAGCGCAGCGCCTTGAGCGCCTCGTGCCGCAGCGGCGTCAGGGCCAGACCGCCCTTGCCGTCCCAGTCCTCGGAGGCGCCGCGCACCACCAGCTCGGCCAGCTGCGGGAAGGCCGTCAGCAGCGGCGTGATGTCGCACTGCTGGATCCAGGAGATCTCGCACTCCTCGTAGGTGATGTCGCCGACGAACAGCGCGCGCAGGGCGGGCAGTCGGCCGGCGGCGGCGACGACCGCCTCCATCGGCTCCTGGAAGCTGTCCGGCTCCTCCGGTGCCCACTGGCCGATCACGACGGCGGTGACCCGCTCGGTGTCGACGGCGCCGAGGAACTGCTCCCAGCACTCGCCGAACGTGGCCTCGGACTCGTAGTCGAGCCCGATCTTCCAGGCGACCGAGGCCGCGTCCGGCAGCTGGACGGAGCCGGACCCGCCCTTCTCCTCGGCTTCGGCCACGGCCGCCACGAAGTCGAAGACGGGGAGACCGTGGAACCGCTCGATGTGGTCGTTGACAGTCATGCGCTGCTCCTCTGGGGTCGGGGCCGAACAACTGTCTACCAGCCGGGACTGACAATCCGGCGGCCGGGTCGCCGCCCGGGCGCGTTGTCAGACCCTTGCCCTATGTTCGGGTCCTGGCTCCGGAGAGTGACCGCGTCGAACGCGGCGGAGCCTTGGGTTCCGGCGTCCGCCGGGGTCCGGCCGTACGGCGAGGGAGGACTGATGTACCGCCAGGGCGATGTGCTGATCGTGCCGGTCGAGGAGAGCGTGGTGCCGCCGAGGGTGGCGGAGCTGGCCGTGCAGCCGAGGGACGGGCGCGGCCGGATGGTGCTCGCGCTCGGAGAGGTCACCGGGCACGCCCATGCCGTGGTCGGTCCGGGCGAGCTGCGCCGTGAGACCGGGCCGTTCGGCGCGGGCTGGCTGCACCTGCCCGAGGGCGGCCGGGTGGTGCACGAGGAGCACGCGGCGATACCGCTGCCCAAGGGCTGGTACCGGGTGATCCGCCAGCGCGAGTACGTGCCGGGCGCGGTGCGGATGGTCGCGGACTGACGGCCGCTCCGCCCGCCGTACGGGGCGGCAGGCGGGACACGAGGACTGGACGCGGCCCCGGGCCGCGGCACGGAACGGGAACGGACGGCCGGGCGTGGAGCCCGGCCGGGAACGGAGCAGGGATGGAGACGGTCATCCACGACGAGGTCCACGGCGACCCGGGCGGGGCACGGGCGCTGCCGGGGCCGGCCGAGGTGACGGCCCGCTGGCGGGCGGCCGCAGCGGCCACCGGAGCCGGTGACCGGGCGGCGGCCGAGCGTGCCGTCCGGGCCGCCTACCGGGCGGCCGGGCTGCCCGAGCCCGCGGCGATCCGCTGGTTCGGCTCGCCGCTCGCCGCGACCGAGGCGGCGCTGGAGCTGAGGGCCGGCGGCGCGCAGAGCGTGCGCGAGGCCGTGCGCACCCGGCCCTGGGAGGAGGCCAGGCGACGCGCCGTCGAGCAGGTCGGCGCCACCGGGTGGGCGGGGCACTGGGCGCTCACCGGCGGCGAACTCGGCCCGGTCACCACGCCGCTCGCCGACCGGCTGCGCAACGCCGTGCTCGACCGGCTCGCCCCCGAGGCCGACCGGGAGGACGACGCCGCCGTCGCCGAACAGGCCAGGTCCCGCCGCACCACCGTCCGGCTCGCCCTGCTGGACGCGGTGCGCGGCCAGCACGACGCTCCGTGGTTCGCCGCCTTCGAAGCCGCCGGCGCGAGCGCCGACGCCGTCGCACCGCTCGCCGAACTGGCAGGGGAAGCCGGCTGGTGGTGGCCGTACCGGGAGGTGGCCCTGCTCAGCGAACGGCCGACCGCGCTGCACCGCGACGAGGCCGGCCGGCTCGACCGGGCGGACGGGCCCGCCCTGGAGTACGCCGACGGCTTCGCCCTGCACGCCTGGCGCGGCATGCCCGTCCCGCCGGATTTCCTGGCGACCCTGGCAGAGGTGACCGTCGAGCGGATCCGCACCGAGGAGAACGCCGAGCTGCGCCGCGTCCTGCTGGAGCACTACGGCTACGAGCGCTACCTGGCCGACTCCGGCGCCGAGCCCATCCACCGGGACGAGACCGGTGTGCTCTGGCGGATCGTCCTGTCCGACGACGAGCCGGTGGTGATGGTCGAGGTGGTCAACTCCACCCCCGAGCCGGACGGCACCCACCGCACCTACTGGCTGCGCGTCCCGCCGAGCACCCGCACCGCGCGCGCCGGTGTCGCCTGGACCTTCGGCATACCCGAGACCGCCTACCACCCGCAGCGCGAGACCTGACCGCGGACGCCTCCCGGCATCCGGAGCCAGTCTCCGAGCCGCGCGTGTTGACCCTGACCCCACGTCAGGCCGCACGGTGGGGGCGCAGCAGAACGCACGGATGATCGGAGGGACGCATGAGCTGGTCGGTGGGTCAGGTCTCCGGCTTCGCCGGGGTCACGATCCGGACCCTGCACCACTACGACCGGTCCGGGCTGCTCGAGCCCAGCGAGCGCAGCCCGGCCGGCTACCGGCTCTACACCGGCGCGGACCTCGCCAGGCTCCAGCAGATCCTCTTCTACCGGGAACTCGGCTTCCCGCTCGACGAGATCGCCGACATCCTGGCGGACCCGCAGGCCAACGCGCTCGACCACCTGGTGACGAGACGGCAGGCCCTCGCCGAGCAGATCACCCGGCTGCAGAAGCTGGTCGACGTCGCCGAGCGGGCCATCGAGGTCCAGCGCACCGGGGTCGAGCTGACCCCGGAGGAGCGCTTCGAGGTCTTCGGGGACGTGGTCTTCGACCTCAGTTACGCCGCCGACGCCCACCTCAAGTGGGGTGAGCGGGACAGCCACCGGGAGGCCCTGGCCCGCGCCGCCACCCACTCCAAGGAGGACTGGCAGCAGCTGATGGCGGAGGCCGCCGAATGGCGAGGCCGGCTGCTGGACGCCTTCGACGGGGGACTGCCGGTCGACCACGTCACGGTGCTCGGCCTCGCCGAGCAGCACCGGCGGCACATCACCCGGTGGTTCACGCCCTGCCCGCCGGAGACGCACTGCCGGATCGCCGACGACTACGAGGCGGACGCCCGGGCCTTCGCCCTGGTCGTGCCGCCGGCCGAGCAGCGGCCGGGCCTGGCCGGCTACTTCCGCGCGGCCATCGGCGCGAACGCCGAGCGGCGCACCGCGACCGGAACCGAGGCGGGCCGATGAGGATCCTCGTGATGGCCGCGGGCTCGCACGGCGACGTCGCCCCCTACACCGGTCTCGGGGCCCATCTGCGCGGCGCGGGGCACGAGGTCGCGCTCGCGGCGCCCGAGACCTTCCGCGGGCTGGTGGCCGGCAGCGGGCTCGACTTCCGTCCGCTCCCGGCCGACCCGCACGGCGCGGGCTCCGAGCCGACGGGCGGGCGCTCCGAACTGCTCGCGCGGGCCGCGGCGTTCATCGGTCAGCTGGGCGACGGGCTCGCGGACGCCGCCGCGCCCGGAGCCGACCTGCTCCTGCTCGGCACCACCACCGCACCGCTGGGCTGGCACCTGGCGGAGGCGATGGACGTCCCCACGCTGGGGGTCTACCTGCAACCCACGCTGCCGACCCGGGAGTTCCCGCCGGTGGTCGGGGGCGGCCGCTCGCTGGGGAGCTGGGGCAACCGGGCGGCGGGGGCGCTCGGGCAGCGGGTCGTCGACCGTCTGCACACCGAGGCAGCACGCCGGCTGCGGTCGCGGCTGGGCCTTCCGGCACTCTCCCAGACCGCACGCCGACGGGCCGTGGAGCGGGCGGACTGGCCGGTGCTGCACGGCTTCAGCCCGAGCCTGGTACCGCGCCCGGCGGACTGGCGGCCGGGGCTGCGGGTGGTCGGCAACTGGTGGCCCCACGTGGCGGGCGACCACTGCCTCCCGGTCGAGGTCGAGGACTTCCTGCGGGCCGGGCCGCCGCCGGTGTTCATCGGCTTCGGCAGCATGGCGGCAGGACAGGGCGAGCGGCTGAGCACCCTGGCGCTGGAAGCCCTGCGGCGGGCGGGCGTCCGGGGAGTGGTGCAGGCCGGCTGGGCCGGGATCGCCGGGGAGGGCGACGACGTGCTGACGATCGGCGAACTGCCGCACTCCCGGCTGTTCCCGCGCATGGCGGCCGTCGTGCACCACGCGGGCGCGGGTACGGCGGCCGCGACGCTGCGCGCGGGTGTGCCGAGCGTCCCGGTCCCGGTGATGGCCGACCAGCCGTTCTGGGCCGGCCGGCTCACCCGGGTCGGCGCGGCGACGGCTCCGGTGCGGTTCGCCGACCTGACCGCGGCGCGGCTGGCGGCGGCCATCCGTCAGGCCGTCGAGGAGCAGCGGCTGCGGGAGCGGGCACAGGGGGCGGCTCGCGCGATGGCGAAGGAGGACGGCGCGGCCCGGGTCGCGGAGGCGGTGGCGGCCATGGGTCGGTAGCGGAGGAGGACGGCGAGCCGCCACGCGGTTCCCGCGCCAGGGCTCGCTCCGGTGGGCCGAGCGCCACGGTGCCGCACGGAGGTGCCGCACACCGGTGCCGCCTGACCGGTCTCATCGAAGGCAGTCGACCAAGACAGCGCGACCAGCGCAGACTGGACTGGTTGGGACGACGGCCTCCAACCGCCCGCCCTTGCCGCAGCCGGTTGACCTGCGGCGACTTGGTTCCTTGAGACGGGCCGACATCGCCTACCTTCGATGAGACCGGTCACCGCCGTCGGACGGCGGCGACGGGAGGCCAGGGTGCCCGGGCGATCAGGTGCACCGACAGAATTCGCTGACCAGCGGCAATGAGAGGTCCGATGGACAACTTCCCAGGCGGAAGATGATCCTTTCCCAGGTGGGTGGCGCGGTCGGCCGCAGGGGCGGGATGGCAGCCGATCCCCCGCCCGCAGGGTGACGTCCGGGACGGCGGGTACGGGCCCGTCGCCCGTCGGGACGCCACGAGTCCGACCCGGTGAATCGCCCCACCGGATGGCGGCGTTCGGCTGGCGCGGCTCCCACGAGGCGGACCTACGGTGCGTATGTGAGGGCCGCATTCCCCAGCGGCCTCGTGAGCCTTGAGGCGGCTCTCTTGCGTAAGCGCTCCACCTGTTTCGCTCTCGCCCTGGCCCTCGGCGCGACCGTGCTCAGCGCGGGTGTCCCGACGCCACCGGACCGCTGAGCGGCACCAAGATCCGGAGCTGGCAGACCGGGTTCGTCCTCGGCGTCGCTTCGAACTCCACCGTCGGCGGCACCGTGATCCAGTACCAGACGGACACCGATCAGCTTGCCCAGAAATGGGCGATCGACCCGGTCACCACCACGACCTTCCTGGTGCGCAACCTCAACAGCGACATGTGCATCAACGTCGTGGGAACCGGCGCCAACGGTGAGATTCAGCAGCGCCCGTGCGACTCCCGGTGGGACGAGCAGATCTTTCAGCCTGGAGGACTCGAGCAAGCCCGGCCGCTACAGCATCAAGAACGACGCTCTCGGCAAGTGCTTCCAGCCCGCCTCGACAGGCGCCAACTCCAGCGTCTATCTCTACACCTGCACGCCCACGAGCGCCTACCAGTTGACCTCGTTCGACGTCCGCTGACCAGCCGGCCGACGACACCCGAGAGCGTCACGACGGCCTGTGCACGCGTCACACCGTGCGGGCGTCTCCCCGGACGATCGAGCCGAGTCTGGCGGGTCGCGTCGGCTGTCTCCCGATTTGCTCCATGAGTGGGTGTCACCCTGAACCGCCGTCGCCCCGGCCGGCGCGGCCGCGAGACCGGCCGACGCTTCCTCCACCTGGTAGATGTGACCTACCGCTCCGGCCGCACCACCCACACCCTGCCGACCTGGCGGGGTACGGCCTCGGCGGTCAGGCCCTCACCCCCTGCATGAGAGCTTGTCGAGAAGGCCAGGGCTGGGCCGGTGCTCCTCCACCTCGGTCGGGTGTCCTTTCGTGAACTCCGGCAGTGCCGCCGTGAAGTCCGTTGTCCATTGGCCGCTCTGCACGTATGCCTTGACGATCTTCTTCAGGTTCTCGCAGTCGCTCAGATGCCTCTTGGGCATGCCGATGCCGTAGAACTGCGGCTCCCCGGCCTTGCCTTTGAAGATACGTAGGCCCTTTTCTGGCTTCGCCGCTTGGAATCCATAGAGAATCATCTCGTCCATGAAGAAGGCGTCCGTCTTTCCGCCGAGCAGCAGATCCACACATGTCGAGGCGCTCGAAACCTCCTTGACGTTATTCAAGCCCTGGCGCCTCAGGTTTTCGACGGCGGTCGTGCTCGTCATCGTGCAGATGTTCTTGTCCTTGAGGTCACTCTCCGACTCGATCACCGGGCGGCCGGAGCCTGCCATGACCATGTAGCCCTGATCCGTCACGGCGTACGGGCCGACGAAGGCGACTTCCTCCGCGCGCTGCGGAGTGATCGAGTAGGTGGCAATCACCAGGTCGGCCAATCCCCCGGTGATCTCGGTCTCGCGCAAGTCGGACGTGACCAGCTTGGGAGAGTGGGTGACCTTCAACTGCTGGGTGACATGGGCTCCCACATACGAGTCGAAGCCGGAATATTTCCCCTTGTCCCAGTAGGAGGTGCCCGGCTGGTCATTCTTGTACGCGACATTGACACGCGTACGGCCGAGGAACTTGGGCTCTTCACCGCATGCCGTGGCCGTCGCGAGGAATGCCAGCGCCCCGAGTCCCGCCACCACCCGCCTGGCAGTTCGCCACGCGTTCATCCCATGACTCCTCACTCGTACAGATCACCCGTACAGAAGAACTTTGGTGACTCCGAGGTTCACCTGACATCCCTTTTGCGTGTGGACGATGAGGCGGACCCGGATCTCGCTTCCGCCGTCAAGCCGCAGGTCGGCGGTATCCCCGTCTTCGAGGGAGCGGTTGGCGCTCTGCACCTGTTTACCTAGTGCCACGCCGAGCGTGGTCACGGCCGCGCAGGATCCCACCTTCCGCACGGGTTGCCCGATGGAGACCGTGACCTTCATGCCGTCGCGTTTCATCCCGGCGGCGTCGACCACCAGGGTCGCCTCTCCGCCGTCCCCCACTTCGGTGGCATTTTCGACCCGGAAGTGCCCACCGGCGACATCCACTTCGCCGTGGTCCCGGAGATATTCCATCCACAACAGTCCGGCCCCGGCGGCGACCAGGCACAACAATGCGGCGGGCAGCCTGAGTCCGGACCGGAAGAAGTCGCCCCGGCCGGCCTGCTCTCCCGCGAGCATCGCCAGGAGTACGGATGCCAGCAGCGCGGCGCCCAGTAGCACGTACACCGGCACGAACTGCCCTATGCTGCCTCCTGGTTGGCGCGCCAGCGCCACGACGACGATCAGCCCGACGAGCACCGTCGGGAGGCTCCAGCCGGCGGCGCGACCCCAGAAGTGCAGGGTGTAGATGCGGCTGTTGACGTTGCTGCCGACGACGGTCCCGCTGATGGCCGTACCGCCGTCGTTCGCCCGCGCGGCACCCGTATCGGACGCGGACGCCGTCGGTTCCTTGGGGTGGCCTTCGCCGTCGACCACCGGATCAGGCATCGGTGACTCCGGAGTTGGCGATGCCGCCGCCCTCGGCGGTGGCGTCACCGGTCCGTTCGGCCCGCGCGGACGCGACGCCGCTCGCGTTCCCGCCCAGTCGTACGCCGCTGTTCGCGGAGCCGCCACCCTTCGCGACGGCCTTGCCCGTGTCGACGGCCTCAGCCCGCAGACCGGGGCGGTCCTGCCGGTCCGGCCGCCACAGCACGGGCAGGAGCAGTGCCGCGATTCCGGCCCCGGCCTGGACCGAGGCGCCGACCAACTGCCCGGTGTCCGGATCACCCAGGAGCCAGACCAGCGGCGTCGAGACGGTGACCACCGATCCGGCCGCGACGAGCACAATTTTCTGCCAACGAGTCACGTCCTGCTCACACCCCACATGAAGGATGGATGACACGGCATCAGACATTAGCGCGCGGGAGCGGCCGGGGTCATGGCTTCAATCCAGCCGGTTGACGCCCGGTGAGTTCATCGACATGATCCAGAGCCAGAACTTCGGCGAGACCGGGAGCCATTTTCCGAGCCTCAAGGCGGCAACTGAAAGGGGCATCTGGCCTGCTCAGGCCGTTGCAGGCTGCGGGACGCTACCGACGGAGGTGGCTCCCGATCTCGACGGAGAGGTGGCTCCTGCTGACCTTGAAGAACTCACCGCCCTGCCCGAAGCCTTCCACATCCCCGTCCGCGATCTTGGCTACCGTCCCATCTGGGACTACCGCATCGACCAGCTCGGCATCCAGGGCTCCCACACCGGCGCCCTCCTCATCGACGGTACCTGGTACTGCCCCGACCTCCCCCAGCCCCTGACCACCGCCACCGCCGACCTCCTCACCAAAAATATCGACCACACCACCTGGCGCGCCCGCATCGACGCCCGCGCCTCCTACCGCCTGCGCCCCAAAGCCGCACCCGACCACCGCGGCGCCCCGGCGCATGCTCTGCCCCGCAGCAGGCACCCACCCCACGGTCGCCTGCCCCGTCAAACGCCGCAGCCTCGGCCGTGACCCCCGCCTGCCCCTCGTCGATGTCACCCCCACCCCGGCAGGGCCCCCCGAGCTCTGCCGCCGCGAGTCCCTCACCTTCCACCGGGACATCGGCATCCGCTACTGGCAGGAACTCGACCACGGCCTCGCCCCCTGGGTCCACCACTACTTCCGCCTGCGCAACCGCGTCGAGCATTTCAACCAGTACGCAAAGGACCACGAAGCCATCGAACGCTCCCGAACCCGCCGCATCCGCGGCATCGCCGCCCAGTCCCTCCTGCTCTCCTTCCAGCTCGCCCACGCCAACCACCGCAAACTCGCCAGCTGGCTCGACACCCTCCAGACCAACGGCCAACCCGCCCGCCGCCGCCCCTCCAACCGCCACACACTCAAAAACCCCCACCACTGGACCCCGAGCGGCTACCTCCCCGACACCACCCCGGAACCCGGACCCACCTCAACCCCCGCACCCCACCTGACCAGCACAAACAGAACTGGCCCCCTGCGAACCCGCAGAGGGCCAGACTCACTTTCACCACAACAACAAAGCCGGTCAAAGCAACATAGTGTCACTTTGACCGGCTCTATTTGGTTGGTTGACCGACCAGGACGGGCGGGAGGAAACCGGTGTCGGCGGGCTGCTCACCGCGGTTCCACGATGAGCAGCCCGTCACGATGAGCAGCCCGTCACGAGGGCGCGTCCGCCGGCCCGGTCACCGCTCGGCCGGGACCCCCGGTGCGGAGGCGCCGGCCGGGGCCGCGAGCGAACCGAGGAGCTGCGCGACCGGGTCGGCGCTGCCCGAGGCGCTCAGCTCCTGCACCAGCTCGCAGTTCCTGGCGACCCTGCCGGCGACCCAGTCGCGCAGCCACGCGGACAGCTGCGGGAGCGGCAGGTCGGACGGGGCCAGCCCGGTGAGCACGCACCCGGTCGCCGCCGCCCCGCCGACGTTGACGACCACGTCCGGCAGGACGGTGTGGCCGGCCTCGCGCAGCAACCGGCGGGCCGGTGCGGTGCAGCTCAGGTTTCCGCCCTCGACCACCAGGCGGGCCCGGACCGCCGGCACCGCCTCCTCGTCGACCGCGGAGGCGGACGCCGCCAGCACCAGCACGTCGGCGTCGACGTGTAGCCACGCCCGCCCGGGTCCGTGGGCCGTGACCCGGGCGGGCAGCCGGCTCCGGTCGATCGTGCCGTCGCTGCTGGTGAGCGCGGCGAGTTCGGCGACGGGCAGTCCGTGCTGGTCCTCGACGGTGCCCCGGACGTCGGCCACCGCCACCACCAGGTGACCGTGGGCGGCGAGGTGGCCGGCCACCGCGCGCCCGACGGTGCCGAAGCCCTGGATCGCGACACGCTGAGGGGTCCGCGCACCGGAGGCCCGCAGGGCGCCGAGCACCGCGACGGCCACGCCGAAGCCGGTGATGTCGGCCATGTGGTCCCACAGTTCGGCCCAGCCGACGGTGAGGCGGGTGGTGCCGGGGCGGCGGGTGACGTCGTACCCGGCGGCCTCGAAGGCCAGCCGCCGGTCGGCGTAGGTGGTGCCCTGGTCGCAGCCCAGGTACACCCCGCCGTGCAGCAGTGGGGCCGCGGCGCGGCCGAACCCCCGCATCACCGACTGCCGTTCGACGGCGGCATCCGGATCGGGGGCGATGCCGGCCTTGGCGCCACCGATGGGCAGGCCGACCAGCGCCAGCTTGTGGGTCATCGCCCTGGCGAGCCCGGTCAGCTCCTGCTCGGTCACCGTCGGGTTCATCCTGGTGCCGCCCATGGCCAGGCCGTCGACCATGGAGTCGACGACGACCCAGCCGCGGGCCCGGCACTCCGGGAGGTTCAGGGTGGTGGAGAGCATGGGCCCGGTCGCCGGGCGCGCACCGTGCGGCGCGAGCGTCCGGTTCACCGCGCATCCTCCTCCGGGACGGACCGCAGGCGCAGGCTGCGGGGGCGCATGTCGGTCCACACGCGTTCGATGTGCGCGAGGCAGTCGTCCTTGGCGCCCCGTACGCCGGCCTCGTGCCAGCCCGCCGGCGTCTCGCGGTCGGCGGACCAGATCGAGTACTGCTCCTCGTCGTTGACGACGACCTTCCACTGCTCGGGCGCTTCGCTGGTCATGCCGTTACCTCCGGATGTCGGTGCTTGGGGGGTCCGCCGGGCGGCGGAGGGGTGGAACCGGTTCGTGGCCGGCGTCGGGGCGGGTGCTGCGACGGGTGGCGAGGCGGGCGTCGAGGCCGTCCAGCCAGGCCGGCAGGCTGGGGGTGCGCAGCAGGCCCGTGCCGATGAGCACACCGGCGAAGCCCTCCTCGACGAGACGGGCGGCATCGTCGGGGGAGCGGATGGCCCCGGCGCTCACCGGGCACCGGGTGCCGCTGCTCAGCACCGCGGGCAGGAGGGACGAGCTCCGTCCGAGGTCGCCCGCGCCGCGCTCGCGGTTGGCGATGTCCTTGTTGTTCACCGCGACCACGCATTCCTCGGCGCGTGGCACGCGGCTGATCTCCTCCTCGGTGGTGACCTCGACGAACGGCGTCAGGCCCAGGCGCAGGCCGAGCTCGACCAGGTGGCCCAGGGTGGCGCGCGGCAGCAGCGCGGCGGTCAGCAGGACCGCGGACGCGCCGCTCTCGCGGGCCTGGTGCAGTTGGCCGCGGCGGGTGATGAAGTCCTTCTGCAGTACGGGCAGGTCCGTCGCTTCCATGACCTCGCGCAGCAGCTCCGGGGTGCCGCCGAACCACCGCCCGGTCACCACGGACAGGCAGGGGGCGCCGGCGTCCCGGTAGTCGGCGACCAGCCGGGCGGCGGACCTGCCACCGAACAGGTCGTGCCCGGCGGAGTCCTGGCGCTTGAGCTCCATGATCACCGGTCGGCGGGCGTCCAGCAGCGCCTCGATGAACGCGGCCGTCATCCGGGCCCTCCGGCCGCCCCCGCGCCGTCCGGCACCCGCCAGCCGTGCCGCACGGTCGTGATCCGGTCGGTGCTCAGCCGTCCGTCGGGGTCCCTGGCTGCGGTGTCCACGTCGATGCCCAGGAACAGGGGGTGGTCCACCACCGCCCGGTAGTCCTCCCGGTTGTCGGCCGAGACGCCGCCGGCCAGCAGGAAGGGGCGCGAGAGGCGGTCGGCGATCCCGAGGACGGCCTCGCAGTCGGCCGGTTGCCCGGTGCTGCCGATCCGGCCGTCCGCGGCCACCACGTCCAGCAGGAAGAGGTCCGTTCCCGCCCGCTCGTAGGCCGCGATCAGGGACTGTTCCGCGCGGGTGTCCGTACCGAGGTGCAGCACCTTGACCACGGTGAGGTCCGTGGTGCTCTTCAGGGCGCGGACCAGTCCCGGCGGCTGGTAGCCGTGCAGTTGGACCCACGGCACCCGCCCCGCGGCCGTCGCCGCGCGAAGCGCCCCGGCGTCGTTGAGGAAGGTCACGAGGACCGGACGCAGTCGCGCCGTTCGGTGTACGGCGTCCGCGACCAGCGTGAGATGACGGAACGTCAGTTCGGCATGGCCGCCTGGAACGCCGTGCCACAGGCCGACGAGGTCGGCTCCGGCCCGGTCGAGCGATGCCACGTCCTCGGCCGAGGCGGCTCCGCAGATCTTGACCAGCATCAGGCGTCACAGCCCCAGCATGGCGGCGACGCGGTTGCGTTGGATCTCCGACGTGCCCGAGTAGATCGGGCCGGCGACCGCGTCGCGCAGGTCCTTCTCCAGCCCGTACTCGGCCAGGTAGCCGCTGCCGCCGAAGATCTGCACGGCGGCCAGCGCGGAGGAGAGGTTGCTCTCGCTGGCGAGGAGCTTGCTGACGGCGATGTCCCTCGTGACGTTCTCGCCCGCCGTCAGCCGGACCGCCGTGTCGTAGAGCCACTTCCGCGCGGTGTCCAGGCCGATGCTCATCTCCACGAGCTTGTGGGAGACCGACTGGTACGAGCCGATCGGACTGCCGAACTGGACGCGTTCCTTGGCGTACTCGACGCAGCGGTCGAGCCGGTACCGCATCTGTCCGGTGCTGATGACGAAGGAGCAGAGGATCTCCCACTTCATCACGTGGTCCAGGACCAGGAACCCGGATCCGATCCGGCCGATCACGGCGGACGCGGGGATCCTGCAGTCGTCGAAGTGCAGTTCGCTCAGCGGCGCGGTCCGCAGCCCCATGGTGGCGACGGGCGGCCCGATGACGAGGCCCGGGGTGTCCCGTTCCACGACGAAGGCGGTGATGCTGAGCGGGCCGCTGCTCGGGTGGGTGCGCGCGTACACCACGAACACGTCGGCCACCGGGCCGTTGGTGATGAAGGACTTGCCGCCCCGCAGGACGAAGCCGTCGCCCTCGCGGGTGGCCGTGGTCCTCATCGCGAGCGCGTCGGAGCCGCTCTCGGTCTCGCTGATCGCGTGCGCCCCGATCGTCTCTCCCGAGCAGATCCCCGGCAGGTGGCGCGCCTTGAGCTCCGGCGAGCCGAACCGGTGCAGTGGGACTCCGACGCCGACCAGGTGGGTGGCGACCGAGAAGTTCAGTCCGCCGTCACGGCACCCGGTGCCGAGTCGTTCGAGCACGTGCATGGTGGTGAGCAGGTCCTGGCCCAGCCCGCCCCACTGCTCGTCGAACGGCAGGCCGAGGATTCCGGACCTCTGGACCAGCTTCCACTTGTCCCTCGGGAAGGCTCCTTCGGCGTCCCCTTCGAGGTGGCCGGAGCTGAGCTCCTCGCACCACCGGGCAATCCCCTCGCCCAGGGCGATCTGGTCGGCGTTCCATCTGATCATCTGTCAGTCCTGTCAGTATTCGGAGAAGTCGGCCGAGTCCAGGTTGTGGCGTTCGTCGCCGCGCAACGCGGGCGAGAACACGCACACCAGCCGGAGGTCCTCGTCCGGGCTCGCGATCAGGAAGTGGGCGTCGTTCCGGTCGAGGGCGTACAGGGTGCCCGGTTCGAGCGGGTGGGACGTGCCGTCGGTGTCCACGACCTCGCCCTTTCCCTCGATGCAGTAGCACGCCTCCAGGTGGTGGCGGTACTCCAGCCGCGACTTGGTGCCGGCGCGGACGGTGGTGTCCGTCATCGTGTAGCCCAGGCCGTCGGATTCGAGAAGGAACCTACGGCTGAGCCCGTTGCCCCAGTCCACGGTCTTCACCTCGGCAAGGTGTCGGACGATCATCGGGTGTGCCTCCTAGCGGCTTGTCGAGTACGGCGAAACGGTCTGAACGAAGGTGCGGAACTCCTCGACCACGTCGGTCCCTCCGGCGAGGGCGTGCTCGATCCGGGCGACCCCGGCGCTGCCCACGACCGCGGCGTCGGCGCCGAGGCCGTGCAGCAGGTCGATGTCCGCCCTGGAGCGGACGCCGAACCCGACGGCGATCGGTACGACGGTCCTCGTCCGCAGTGCGGTCAGCGCGGCGGCCAGCTCCTGGTGGTCGGCCGCGAGCCCGCCGCCGCTGCGGCCGTAGTGGGCCACCAGGTACAGGTACGCGGTGGCGCACTCGGCGGCGGCGGCCTTCACCTCGGGCGCCGACGCGGCGTAGCAGGTGGCGACCAGGGGCAGCCCCGCCTCCCGCACCGCTTCGAGGCAGTCGGCCCGTAGCCGCGGCGGCAGGCCGTGCACCAGCAGTCCGTGGACGCCGGCGTCGGCGACCCGCCGGACGAAGCCCGGCACGGTCAGGTCCCTGACCGTGTGGCTCCAGTCGGCCAGCAGTGCCACCCGCAGGTGGCGCAGCCGGGGCAGGACCCCGCCGAGGAAGTCGAGCACCTCGTCGAGTCCGACGCCGTCGGCCAGGGCCCGCTGTGCCGATCGGCGGATGACGGGCCCGTCGGTGACCGAGTTCGGAAAGGGCACAGCCAGCTCCAGGCAGTCCACCTGGCAGTCGTCGAGCATCCGCATGACGTCGGCCAGGACGGGCAGCGGTGGATCTCCGGCGTTGAGGAACACCGCCAGGCCGGGCCGGTCCGGTGGCCGGCGGGCGAAGAACCCGCTCACCGCGCACGCGCCGGTCGGGCGCGGAGGCGGTCGACGAGGTCGCGGGCGGCGCCGCTGCGGAGGGCGTCGTCGGCCGCCCGGACCGCCTCCGGCCACCCGTCGATCAGCCCGCTCGCGACGGCCAGTGCGGCGGCGTTCAGGCAGACGGTCCGGGTGGCGAGCGGCTTGCCCGTTCCGGAGAGCACACCGAGGAAGTGGTCGACCACGTCCTCCCCTTCTGCGGCCGGCCGTAGTTCGGCGATCGTGCCGGTCGCAGTCGCAGTCGCAGTCGCGGTCGCGGTCGCGGTCGCGGTCGCGGGGCCGGGGCCGGAGCCGGAACCGGAGCCGAAAGCCTCGGCCGGCAGCCGGATCGCGTCGGTGCCGTCATTTGGGAGGACGAGGTTGTCGACGGAGCCGACGAGCTCGTCGATTCCCAGCTCGTTGGAGCACAGCCAGATCCTCCGGTCGGCGACGGTGGCGGCGACCTGGCCCAGCGCCGGCAGCATCGAACGGTCCGAGACGCCGACGAGCTGGGCGGAGACCGGCACCGCGGCCAGGAAGGGGCCGACGGAGTTGATGAACCCGCCGATCATCCGCAGGTCCATCGGCACGATGCTCCGGGCCAGCAGCGCCACCTCCCGCGGGTAGACGAAGTTCCCCGGGAAGGCGATGCCGAAGCGTTCCAGCTGGGCCTCGGTCCGCTCGTACGAGGCGGTCCTTCCGACGCCGAGACGGTCGAGCAGGTCATGGGAGCCGCAGGTGCTCGTGTAGGCGCGGGATCCCGTCTTGACGACGCGGACGCCCAGGGCCGCGGCGAGGAAGGCCGCCGCGGTGGAGATGTTGAACGTGGCCGGCCCGCCTCCGGTGCCGACGATGTTGGCCGTGCCGTCCAGCCGCGCGGTGACGGCCGGCCGTCGCTCGTCCAGCGAGCGGAGCATCGCGACCAGCGTGTCCCGATCGGGCATCCGGGTGGACAGCGAGGACAGCAGCGCCACCGACTCGCCGGGCCGGAGGGCGCCGTCACGCAGCTGGTCCCAGAAGGACCCCCACATCTCCTGGTCGACGGGGTGGTCCCGGCGGATCAGCGCTCGCAGCACCTTGTGCATGGCTAGGGGGCGTCCGTCCGGTGCGGCTGGGCCTGGTCGATGAACCTGCTGATCGAGCCGACGGAGCGGAAGCTGTCCGGGTCGAGGTCGAACTCCTCGACGCGCACGTCGAAGCGGTCCTCCAGCCAGGCGATCGTCTTGAGCAGACCGAGGCTGTCGATGACCCCGCCGTCCACGAGGTCGTAGTCGGAGTCCAGCTCGTTCGCGCCGACGTCGGGCAGGAACTCCTCGATGATGAACTGGGTGACTACCGCGGCGTGGTTCACTGGGCCGTTCCTTCGGTGGGCTGGGACGGGGAGCAGGCGCGCTCGACGGGGGCGCGGTCGATCTTTCCGGTGGACGTCCTGGGCAGCGGGTCGTCCACGATCTGCAGGGTCGAGGGGACGGCGGTGAGCGGGAGGCGTTGCGCGCAGTGCCGGCGCAGCGCCAGCGAGTTCAGCCGGCTGTCCGGGGCGCGGCGGACCACGCTCCGCAGCAGGCGGCCGGCCACCGGGTCGGGTACGGCCACCACGGCCGCCTCGACGACCTCGGGATGGTCGAGCAGCACCTGTTCGACCTCGTGGGTGTTGACCCGGGTGCCGCGGACCTTGACCTGGTGGTCGTTCCGGCCTTCCAGGGTGATGCGGCCGTCCCGGTCCCGCCGGACGAGGTCGCCGCTGCGGAAGTAGCGCCGCGTCTCCCCGTCGTGGTGGTGGGTCGCGAACCTGTCCGCGTCCTGGGCCCGGTCCAGGTAGCCGTCGGTCTGAAAGGGCGTCGCGACGTGGAGTTCGCCGGTGCCCGGCCCGGTCACGATCCCGCCGTCGGCACCGACGATCACCGCGTGGACGCCGGGCAGCGGACGTCCGATCGGCAGCGGGCCGTCCGCCGGCTCGGTGCCGTCGACCTCGTGCAGGAAGCTGTCGTTGGTCTCGGTGCAGCCGTAGACGTTGTGGAGCCGCGCGCCGGGGAACAGGCGCGGAAGCTCGGCCAGGCAGCGGGCGGGCAGGCTGTCGCCGGTGAAGACGACGTGCTCGACGGTGTCGAGCCGCCGGCCGCTCTCCGTGGTCGCGTCGACCAGCAGTTGGTAGAACATCGGTACCGCCTGGACGAGTTGGACCGCGTGGCGGTCCACGAGGTCCAGCAGGTGGCCCGGGTGGGTGGCCCGGGCCGGATCGACCAGGACGACGCGACCGCCGTACTTGAGCGTGGTCCAGACGTCCAGCAGGCACAGGTCGAAGGTGAGCGGGGCGTAGTTGAGGACCGTCGTCCCCCGACGGATGCCGAACCGCTCGCCGGCCCAGGTGGTGAAGCGGTCCACCGCCCCCGTGCTCAGTGGCACGGTCTTCGGCCGCCCGGTGGAACCGGAGGTGGTGAACATGAAGGAGACGTCGCCCGGCTCCGTGGCGCGCGGCGCCATCGGCTCCGCCCGTTGGCCGGGGGTCTGCGGCCCGGGGCCGGCAGCCCGGGGGCCCTCCGGCGACAGGACGTGCCGGATTCCGGCCCGCTCGGCCGACGCGGGGGAGGCTCTCCCCTCCGGCGTGGGCGCCGGCAGCAGCAGGAAGCGCCGCCCTTCCAGCAGGCAGGCGAGCACCAGGGCGATCGTCGAGGGCGACTTGGCGGCCGGGATGCCGATCGGCTCGTCCTCGTCCGGGGCGAGCCGGGCGATCCGCAGGCGCTCCCGCTCGGCCAGCCGGTGGAGTTCACGGTAGGTCGTCTCTTCCCCGTGCCATACCAGGGCCGGATCGCCGGGGTGGCCGGCGGCGTGCGAGACGAATGAACCCACCAGGCTCTGCTGCTGCGTCATGACTTCTCCGAGTTCATGCAACAGGGTGGGCTCCATAGACAACGGATGAGTTCATGCAACGGGTTCACCGATCTCATTCGGAACAATGGAGGGCCGACACGAAAGGGGGCCCATCCGGCCGCCTTCCCGGCGAAAGAAGAATTATCACGTGGTGCCCGTCCACGGAAGTGGGGTGCTCGATCGGCGTCATGACGGCACGTCAGAACAGGTCCCGCGGCCGGCCGCGCAGATGCTAGCCGTCGAGCGTGTTCAATCCGCATAAGGATTACCGTGGCCTGGCGTAAAGATTGTCCTGACGCCTTCGACCCTCTTCTCCGTCTTGCGGAGTGAGACGAGGGCTGCCTAGTATCCGCCGTACTGTTCGCGAATCAGCGAATCGGCGAGGGGATTTCCGGGACGCTTATGCGGTCCCGATCGCCGTGAAAGGTGGATCCGTCATGCCTGGCTCCGATCGGAGCGCGTACGCTCCGACCCCATTGTCCTTCGCCCAGCAACGGCTGTGGTTCCTCGACCGGCTGCGGCCGGGCCGGCCGGACCACAACGTCCCGACCGCGGTCCGCCTGCGCGGCCGGCTGGACCAGGAGGCGCTCGTCCGGGCGCTGACCGAAGTCGTGCGGCGCCACGAGGTGTTGCGCGGCAGGATCGTCGACTCCGAGGACGGCCCGTGCCACGTCACGGAGCCGGTCGAGACCTTCGTGCCGACGGTCACCGATCTGACGCACACCCCGGCGGAGCAGGCCTGGCAGCGGGCCCGGGAGCTGGTGGCCGCCGATCTGGCGACTCCCTTCGACCTCGGGACCGCCCCGATGCTCCGGGCCCGACTGATCCACATCGCGACCGACGAACACCTGCTGGTTCTGGTGATCCACCACATCGCCTGTGACGGCTGGTCGCTGCCGGTGCTGTGGCAGGAGTTCTCCGCCGGGTACGGCGCCGCCGTCGACGGTCGGCCGATCGCCCTGCCGGACCTGCCCGTCCAGTACGCCGACTTCGCGGCCTGGCAGCGGAGCCACCAGGCCGGAACGGCACTGCAAGGCCAACTCGCCTACTGGCGCGAGCACTTGTCCGATCTGACCCCGTCGGCTCTCCCGACGGACCGGACGCGCCCCGCGGTGTGGTCGGGCCGGGGCGACCAGGTCGAGATCGAGATCCCCGCGGAACTCGCCGACCGGATCCGCGCCCTGGGGCGCGCCCACGAGGTGACGCCGTTCATGACGCTGCTGGCCGCCTTCCAGGTCCTGCTCGCGCGCTGCACGGGACGGGCCGACGTGACGGTGGGCACCCCGATCTCCGGGCGGACCCGGATCGAGGTGGAGCCGCTGGTCGGCTTCTTCGTCAACACGCTCGTCCTGCGCACCGACCTGTCGGGCGACCCCGGCTTCACCGACGTGCTCGCCCGGGTGCGGCGGTGCGCGGTGGAGGCCTACGCCCACCAGGACGTCCCCTTCGAGCGGCTGGTGCAGGAGCTGCGGCCCGAACGCGATCTCGGCCAACACCCGCTGTTCACCGTCATGTTCCAGCTGGAGGACCCGCCCTCGCTCCCGTCCGGCCTTCCCGGTCTGAAAGTGAATGACCATCAGATACCGAACGAGGTGGCGAAGTTCGACATCGAGGTCTCCCTGACGGACCTCGGCGATCGCCTCACCGGCGTCATCCGCTACGCCGCCGACCTCTTCGAGCGTGACACGGTGCGGCAGCTCGCCGAGGGTTTCACGGCGCTGCTCGACCATCTCGTCGGCGCTCCCGAACGGCCGATATCGGCCTGGGAGGCCCCTCCCGGCCTCCGCGTGAGCCTCGCCGCTCCCGCCTCTCCGGCTGCTCCCACCGTGCACCCCGCGGCCCCGCGGCCCGATGCCGACCAGGCCGGCGCTCCCGCCGCCGGGGCCGAGACCGAGACCGAACTCCTCGTGCTGGAGATCTGGGCCGAGGTGCTCGGAGTCACCCCGGACGGCGTACACAGCGACTTCTTCGAGCTGGGCGGCCACTCGCTCCTCGCCTCGAAGGTCATGTCACGACTCGGCCGGGCACTCGACCTCGAACTGCCGGTCGTCCTGCTCTTCTACCACCCGACCGTCGCCGAACTCGCCGACGGCATCGACGCGGCGCTGCTGGCGGACCTCGGCGCCGCCGAGGCGGAACCGCTTCCTGTCGGAAAGGCCCGTCACCCGTGAAGGCACAGCACAGTCGCCCCGAGCCCGGCCGACCGACCGGTTCCACGCAGGCCGGTGCGCGGGCCCTGCTCGATCAACGCGTCCGCGAGGCCCGGAACAGGGCCGCCGAGGGCGGGCCGGAGGCCGCGGTCCCGCCCCGTCCGGAGGGTGAGCGGGTGGCGTCGTTCACCCAGGAACGCATGTGGCTGATCGAGCGGCTGTCCGACGGCCCGGCGATGTACAACGTCCACGAGGTCTTCCGGCTGCGCGGCCCGCTGGACGTGCCCGCCCTCGGCCACAGCCTCACCGGGCTGGTACGGCGCCACGAAGTGCTGCGGACCGCCTTCCCCGAAGGGGACGGGCGCCCCGTTCCCTCGGTCGAGCCGGCCCGGCCGATCGACCTGCCCGTCACGGACCTCCGGGCCGAGCCCGCGGAACGCCGGACGCGGCTGGCCCTCGACCTCGTCCACTCCGAGATCCTGCGCCCGTTCGACCTGGCCGCCGCCCCGCTGCTGCGCGCGTCGCTGCTGCGGGTCGACGAGGACGAACACGTCCTGGTGGTGGTCGTCCACCACATCGCGGTCGACGGCTGGTCGATGCCGCTGCTGTGGGACGACCTGTCGGCGATGTACCGGAGCCGGCTGGAAGGCCGCGAGCACGGGCTGCCGCCCGCGCGGATCCAGTACGCGGACTTCGCCCACTGGCAGCGGGCCTGGCTCTCCGGCGAACGCCTACAGCGCCAACTCGACTACTGGAGCGTGCAGTTGTCGGGACTTTCGCCGCTGGACCTGCCCACCGACCGGCCGCGCGGACCGGTCCGGGCGGGCCGGGGCGAGCGGATCACCTTCACGGTGCCCGAGGAACTGGCCGAGCGGTTGCGGCTGCTGGGCCGGCGGCACGGTGCGACGATGTTCATGACGCTGCTCGCCGGGTTCCAGGCCCTGCTCGCCCGCTACAGCGGGCAGTCCGACGTGGCGGTCGGCACGCCGGTCGCGGGCCGCACCCGTCCGGAACTCGACCCGCTGGTGGGCTCGTTCATCAACACCGTGGTCCTCCGCACCGACCTCGCGGACGACCCGAGCTTCGCCGAACTGCTCGACCGGGTCCGCCGGACCGCCCTGGACGCGTACGCGCACCAGGACGTGCCGTTCGAGCGGCTGGTGCAGGAGCTGCGGCCGGCCCGCGGCCTCGACCGCAACCCGCTGTTCCAGGTGATGGTCGCCGGACTGTCCGACCCGGCCGCCTCCCTCCGGCTGGTGGGGACGGAGGTGGAACAGCTGGAGGTCGACAACGGCACGGCCAAGGTCGACCTCAGCCTGGTGATAGCCGACCGGCCGAGCGGCACGGCCGGGGCTGCCGGCACGACCGGGACCGTGGCCTTCGACACCGGTCTGTTCGACCGCGCGAGCGTCGAGCGCCTGGTCGGCCACTACCTCCGGCTGCTGGACGCCGCGGCCGGCGACCCCGACCGTCCCGTCTCGCGCCTGGACCTGCTCACCGAGGCCGAGCGCGAGGCGCTGCTGGTGGCCGCCAACGCCACCGACGAACCCTTCCCCACCGACGTCTGCGTGCACGAGCTGGTCGAGGAGCGGGCCCGGCTGACCCCCGACGCGGTGGCGGTCCGCTGCGGAACCGAGCGGCTGACCTACCGGGAACTCGACCGACGGGCCAACCGGTTGGCCCGACACCTGCGAGCCAGGGGGGCACGGCCGGAACGCCTGGTCGGCGTCTGCCTGCCGCGCTCGGCGGACCTGGTCGTGGCCCTGCTCGCCGTCCTCAAGTCGGGCGCCGCCTACCTGCCGCTGGACCCGGACCTCCCGGCCCAGCGCATGTCGTTCATGCTCGCCGACGCCGACGTGCCGCTGCTGCTCACCCAGCGCTCCCTGGCCGACCGGCTGCCGCGACACGGTGCCGAGACGGTGTGGCTGGACGCCGACGCCCCGATCGTCGCGGCCCTGCCCGAGGACGGGCTGCCGCCGCTCGCGACGCCCGCCAACCTGGCGTACTCGATCTACACCTCCGGTTCGACCGGCCGTCCCAAGGCCGTGCTGGTCCCGCACGAGGGCGTGGTCAACTACCTGGTGGTCCGCGGCCGGCAGCTGGAACTCGGAGGGGCCGACGTCGTCGCCTCGGTGGCCTCGATCTCCTTCGACGTCATCGTCCCCCAGGTGCTCATGCCGCTGGCCTGGGGCGCCGGCGTGGTGATCGCCCCGTCGGAGGTCGCGGTCGACGGCCCGCGCCTGACGGAGATGATGCGCGAGTTCGGCGTCACCACGCTCATGGCCACCCCGGCCACCTGGCTCCTGCTGCTGGACGGCGGCTGGCAGGGCGGCCGGTTCCAGGCGATCTGCGTGGGCGAACCGCTCCAGCCCGCCCTGGCCCGGCGGCTCCTCGACCGGGTCTCCACGCTGTGGAACGGCTACGGTCCCACCGAGGCGTCCGTCGGCTGTGTCACCCGGCGGGTGGACGCCGACCGGGACCTGGCCCGGCCGGGAGGGTCCGTTCCGATCGGCCGGCCGCTCGGCAACCTCCGGATCTACCTGCTGGACCCGGCCGGCGCCCCGGTGCCCGTCGGCGTCCCGGGGGAGATCCACATCGGTGGGGTCGGCGTCACCCGCGGGTACGCCAACCGGCCGGGGCTGACCGCCGAGCGCTTCGTGCCCGACCCGTTCGGCGCGGACGGCGGCCGGCTGTACCGGACCGGCGACCTGGCCCGGTACCTGCCGGACGGCAGCCTGGTCTTCCTCGGCCGCACCGACGAGCAGGTGAAGATCCGGGGGTACCGCATCGAGCCGGGCGAGATCGAGGCCGCGCTGTGCGCGCAGGCCGGTGTCGCCAGGGCCGCGGTGACGGTGCGGGGCGGCGGGACGGACGCCGAACTGGCCGGCTACCTGGTGTGGCAGGACCGGCCCGGTGACCTGGCGGCCGTGCGGCGCTCCCTGCGCGAGACCCTGCCCGAGTTCATGGTGCCCACGACGCTGACCGCGCTCGACCGGATCCCGTTGACCACGAACGGCAAGGTGGACCGCGCGGCCCTGCCCGCGCCCGCCCGCCACGGCCACGAGGCCGGTGCGCTCCCGCCGCGGGACCTGCCGGAACTCCTGATGACCAGGATCTGGGAGCGCGTGCTGGGCACCCCGCGGGTCGGCGTCCGGGACGACTTCTTCGCACTGGGCGGGCACTCCCTCAGGGCGGTCGAGCTCGTGGAGGCGATCCGGCGGGAGTGGGGAGTCACCGTGCCGCTGAACACGGTGTTCCGCCACCCCACCGTCGAGGGGCTGTGCGCGGAACTGCCCGACGCGTCGCGGGCCCTGCGCTGGCTGGTCGTTCCGCTGGCCGAAGGGGACCGCCGCCGGGCGCCGCTGATCCTGGTGCACCCGCAGGGCGGGGACGTGTGCTCCTTCCTGCACCTGGCCGGACGGCTGACCGGGCACCTCACCGAATCCTCCGTGGGCGCCCGGCCCGTCTACGGCCTGGAGGCCGTCGGCTACAACACCGACGAGCCGCCCCTGGCCACCGTCGAGGAGCAGGCGCAGCGCTATCTGCGGGAGCTGCGGTCCGTCCTGCCTGACGGCCCGTACCTGCTGGCCGGCTGGTCCTTCGGCGGGCTGGTCGCCTTCGAAATGGCCCGGCTGCTGGAGGAGCAGGGGAACCCCCCGGGATTCCTCGGGATCATCGACGTCGGAGCGCCCGCGTCCACCGGTGGAGCCGCCGACGGGTCAGGCGGGGACCTCCACGAGCTCGACGAGCAGGAGGCCCTCTCCCTGCTGCTCCACGACGCGCACGCCCGTGAGCGGCTTCCCGAGCGGGGGCGCAACGAACAACTGCGGCGCATGGCACGGGTGTTCACCGTCAACGGCGCCGCCGCCCGGCGCTACCGGTCGACGGCACGGGTGAGGACGCCGATCCACCTGTTCACGAGCGCCGAGACCCACCCCGAACTCGCCGGCCCGGTCGTGGTCCCCGCCCGGTGGCGGGGCCGCACCCGGGGGGCGTTGAGCGTGGTCGAGGTCCCCGGCAACCATCACGACATGCTGTCGCCGCCGCACGTCGCAGCCTTCGCCGACGCGCTGTCGGCCATCCTGGAGGAACTCGGATGAGCGACGGACGCGAGTTGCCGCTGTCGTCGGCGCAGTCCGGCATCTGGTTCGCCCACCACCTGCGCCCCGGCAGCCCCGCCTACAACACCGGTGAGTACGTGGACATCCCCGGGCCGATCGACCCGGAGCTGTTCGAGACGGCCGTGCGGCGGGTGGTGGACGAGACCGAGTCCCTGCGCGTCCGCCTCACCGACGGTGCCGAGGGCCCCCGGCAGGTCGTCACCGCGTCGCCCGACTGGTCGATGCACCACGTCGACCTCACGTCGACACCGGATCCGCTGCGGGCGGCCGAGCGCTGGATGCGGGCAGACCTGTCCACACCGGTCGGACTCACCCGGGACCCGCTGTTCCGCCAGGCCCTGTTCACCATCGCGCCGAACCGCTTCCTCTGGTACCAGCGGGTCCACCACATCGTGGTCGACGGCTTCAGCATGTCGCTCATCGCGCGCCGCGTCGCCAAGACCTACACCGGACTGGTCCAGGGCAGGGCCGGCGCAGGGCCGGCCTTCGGGCCGCTGAGCCTGCTGCTGGAGCACGACGCCGCCTACCACGCGTCCGAACAGCCCGGACAGGACCGGGAGTTCTGGGCGGACCGGCTCGCCGGAAGGCCGGATCCCGTCAGCCTCGCCAGCCGCTCGGCGCCCGCCTCGGACGGCTTCCTGCGCCGTACCGGCAGCCTCGACGCGCCCACCCTGGCCGCGCTGCGGCGGGCCGCGCGACCCGCCGGGGCGAGCTGGCCCACCGCCTTCACCGCGACGGTCGCCGCGTACCTCCACCGCCTCAGCGGCGAACGGGACATCGTGCTCAGCATGCCGGTGACCGGGCGCACCGGCTCCGCCGCGCCGGCCGTGCCCGGCATGGTGGCGAACGTGGTGCCGCTGCGGCTGCGCGTCCACCCCGAACAGGGTCTGTCCGCACTCGTGCGACAGGTGGCCGAGGAGGTCGCGGCCCTGCGCCGGCACCAGCGCCACCGCAGCGAGGACCTGCGCAGGGAGCTGGATCCGGCCAGGTCGGAGCGGGTCCTGTTCGGGCCCGTCGTCAACATCATGTCCTTCTACTACCACCTGGACTTCGCGGGCGTCCGAGCCACCGTGCACAACCTGTCCAACGGGCCGGTCGAGGACCTCTCCTTCTCCGTCTACGACCGCTCCGACGGCACCGAGCCCCGGCTCGACGTCGACGCGAACCCCGCGCTCTACTCCGAGGCCGAACTCGCCGCCCACCAGCAGCGGTTCCTCCGCTTCCTGGACGCGGTGGCCTCCGCCGACCCGGACCGGCCGATCGGCCGGCCCGACCTCCTCACCCCCGGGGAACGGCACCGGACCGTCGAGGCCGCCAACCGCACCACGCGGCCGCTGCCGCACCCGACGGTACCGTCGGCCTTCGCGGCCGAGGTCGCGCGCACGCCCGACGCGCCCGCCGTGGTGTGCGGGGAAACCACGCTGTCCTACACGGAGTTGAACGCCCGGGCCAACCGGCTGGCCCACCGGCTCATCGCCCTCGGCGTCCGCTGCGACAGCACGGTGGCCGTGCTCATGGAACGCTCCGTCGACGTGGTGGTGTCGGTCCTGGCGATCAGCAAGGCCGGCGGCGCCTACGTGCCGCTGGACAACCGGGCCCCGACGGCCCGCCTGCGCCGCGTCCTGGACGACACCGGGGCGGCGGTGCTGCTCACCCACCAGGCGACCCGGGGCCACGCGCCGTCCCTCGGCACACCGGGTGTCGTCGTCGACGCCGACCCCGGCCTCGCCGACCAGCCGGCCACCGACCCCGTCGTACCGCTGCGCCCGGACCACCTGGCCTGCGTCCTGTACACCTCGGGGTCCACGGGCACGCCGAAGGGGGTGGCCCTGAGCCACCGCAACGTCATCAGCCTGACCGCGCAGCGCTGTTGGCGTGAGGAGGACGGCCCGCGGGTCCTCGCGCACTCCCCGCACGCCTTCGACGCGTCCACCTACGAGTGGTGGGTGCCGCTGCTCAACGGCGGCCGGGTGGTCGTGGCCCCGCCCGGCGAGCTGGCGCTCGCGGACCTCCACCGGCTCATCGTCGACCACCGGGTCGGCGCGCTCTGGTTGACGGCCGGGCTGTTCCGGGTGTTCGCCGAGGAGTCCCCCGGCACGCTGGCCGGGGTCGGCCAGGTGTGGACCGGCGGCGACATCGTGCCGGCCGACGCGGTACGGCGCGTCCTGGCCCGGTGCCCGGACTCCGTGGTGGTCGCCGGGTACGGCCCGACCGAGGCCACCACGTTCACCACGCGCCGGGTGCTCCGCCCCGGCCAGGCCGTGCCCGACGTCGTCCCCCTCGGCCGGCCGGTGGACAACCGGCGGGTGTACGTCCTGGACGAGGCGCTGTCGCCGGTGCCGCCGGGAGTGGCCGGCGTGCTGTACGTCGCCGGTGCGGGCGTGGCACGCGGGTACCTGAACGACCCCCGTCGGACGGCCTCCCAGTTCGTGCCGTGCCCGTTCGGCGAACCGGGGGAGCGGATGTACCGCACGGGCGACGTGGTCCGCTGGAACGCCGAGGGGGAGCTGGAGTTCCTCGGCCGCGCGGACGAGCAGGTCAAACTCCACGGCTTCCGCATCGAGCTGGGCGAGATCGAGGCGGTCCTGGCCGGGCACCCCGCCGTCGCCCAGGCGACCGTGGTCGCCGGCCAGGGCGTCTCGCCCGGCAGGCGTCTGATCGGCTACGTCGTCCCGGCCGGGGCCCCGGGGCTCGACCCGGCCTCGGTGCGGGAGCACGCCGCCGCGGCGCTGCCGGACTACATGGTGCCCTCGGTGATCGTCACGCTCGACGCCTTTCCCCTGACGCCCAGAGGGAAGATCGACCGGGCCGCGCTGCCCGTCCCGGACCCCGCACCGGCACCGTCCGGGACCGGCCCTCGCACCCCGGCGGAGCGGACGATGTGCGCGCTGTTCGCCGAGGTGCTCGGCCGGCCCGGGGTGGGCGCCGACGACGGCTTCTTCGCGCTGGGCGGCAACTCCCTGCTCGCGACCCGGCTGGTCAACCGGGTGCGGGTGCGGTTCGGCCGTGACGTCACCCTCGGCGCCCTGTTCGAGGCACCCACGCCGGCGCGCCTGGTCGAAGCGCTCAAGGAAGCCCCGGACGCCGCGGCCGTACCGGTTCTCGCACCACGTACACGACTCTGAGCCCCTGACGGCGATCACAGGAAGCACCTTCGGCATGGACCACACCCTTTCCCGACCCGACGAAACCCCGGCACCACCCGCGACACCGGAAGTCCCGACGGCCCCGGCACCGGGGGTGTCCCAGGTCCGCCGGTACTACCGGCTCGTCGACGCCGGCGACGTGCCCGCACTGGTCGCCCTGTTCGCCCCGGACGCCCGCTACCACCGCCCCGGATACCCGCCCATGGTCGGGCACGCCGAACTGGAACGCTTCTACCGCGACCAGCGGGTGATCCGCTCCGGTGTGCACACCCTGGCCACCGTGGTCACGACCGACGACGAGGTGGCGGTGCACGGCCTGTTCCGCGGCGTGCTGCACGACGGCGGCGAGGTCGAGCTGCGGTTCGCGGACTTCTTCCGGATGACGCCGCAGGGCCGCATCGCCGCGCGGGACACCTTCTTCCACGTGCCGGCGGTCTGAGGCGCGGCCACGGCGGCACCGGCGGCGACCGCCCTCGCGGTCGCGCGTTCAACCCCGACGGGGACACTTCAGCACAGGAAAGCGGGAAGCAGTTGACCAAGACGGTCCTCACCTCCGACATCCCGGCGTTCGTCGGCACCGGACGGCCACCGTTCGAAGCCCGGGCGATCCACGAGCTGGTCGCCGAACAGGCGGAGCGGGCCCCGCACGCGCCCGCCGTCACCTGCGACGGACGGACCCTGACCTACCGGCAGCTCAACGACCGTGCCAACCGGCTCGCAGGGCGACTGCGGGCGGCCGGACTGGCGCGGGAGGACGTCGTCGGCGTGCTGGTGCCCCGGTCGCCGGAGCTGATCGTGGCCCTGCTCGCCGTCCTCATCGCGGGCGGGGCCTACCTCGGGCTCGAACCGGACGACCCGGCCGGCCGCCACGCGCTGCTGCTCGAGGACGCCGGCGCGAGCATGGTGATCACCGAGGAGGACCGGCGGGGGCGGCTGCCCGGCACCGTCGTCACGGTGACGGAGGGCGGCCCGGCGCGGGAGCCGGCCACCGGGCCGGCGGCACCGGTCCGCCCCGGCGACCCGGACCGGCTCGCCTACGTCAGCTACACCTCCGGCTCCACCGGCGAGCCCAAGGGCGTCGGCGTGCCCCACCGGGCGATCGACCGGCTCGTCCGGGGCGCGGACTGGGTGGACGTCCGGGCCGAGGACGTCTTCTTCCACCTCGCGCCGGTCGCGTTCGACGCGTCCACGTTCGAGATCTGGGCCCCCCTGGTCAACGGCTGCCGACTGGTCCTCTTCCCTCCGGTCGCCATCACGCTGGAGCACGTGGCGCGCGTCATCCGGGCCGAGCGCGTGACGGTCCTGCTGCTGACCACCGGGCTCCTCCACCAGATGGTGAGCTCCCACCCGGAGGCGTTCGCCGACGTGCGGCACGTCCTCACCGGGGGCGACGTGGCCTCGCCGGGCCACGTCCAGCACCTGCTGGCCCGCCACCCGGAGCTGCTCTTCACCAACGGCTACGGACCGACCGAGAACACCACGTACACGACCTGCTGGACCAGCGGCACCCTCCCGGAGCTGCGGAGCGTGCCGATCGGCCGCCCGATCAGCGGCACCAGGGTCGCCGTGCTCGACGACGAGCTCAGGCCGGTCCCCGTCGGCGAGTGCGGGGAGTTGTACGTGGCCGGGGCGGGCCTGGCCCGCGGCTACCTGGGCCGCCCGGCCGCGACCGCCGAACGGTTTCTGCCCGATCCGTTCGGCACCGAGCCGGGTGCCCGGATGTACCGGACCGGCGACCTCGTGCGCTGGCTGCCGGACGGCACGCTGGAGTTCGTCGGACGCGCGGACGACCAGGTCAAGGTCCAGGGCTACCGCGCAGAACCGCGCGCCGTCGAGGTCGAGCTGGAACGGCTCCCCGGGGTGCGGCACGCGGTCGTGCTGCCGCAGCCCGATCCGGCGGGCGGCACCCGGCTGCTGGCCTACGTCGTGCCCGCGGGATCCGGACCGGAGAGCAACGCCGACCTCGGCCGGCGGCTGCGCCACGAACTACGGGACAGGCTGCCGGACTACCTGATCCCCTGGGCGATCCTCGTCCGTCCCGAGCTGCCGGTGAACCGCAACGGCAAGATCGACCGCCGGGCCCTGCCCACCGCCACCCGGGTACCGCGCAACGTGCCCAACGAGTTCGTCCCGCCCCTCACCGAGGTGCAGACGCGACTGGCCGACCTGTGGGGCGACGTCCTCGGCATCGAACCGGTCGGTGTCGACGACGACTTCTTCGACCTCGGCGGACACTCCCTGCTGGCCACCGACCTCCTGGTCGCCACCCAGCGCGAGTTCGACGTGGACCTCCCCGCGCAGACCCTGTACATGTCGCCGACCGTCGCCGAGCTGGCGACGGCCCTCACCGCGCGGATGCGGGCGTCGGGCCCGGACGGCCCGACGGACGGCCCGGTCGGGGGCCCGGCCGACGAAGCGGGGGTTCCGGCCGACGAGGCGGGGGCGGAGCAGCCCCGATGACGGCGGTTCCCCCGACCACGCGCTGCCCGGTCCTCGCCCCGCAGCCGGTCGACCTGATCGACCCCGACCTCTACCAGGCGGGCGGGGCGCACGAGGCGTGGCGACGGCTACGCCGCGAAGCCCCGGTGAGCCGGCAGCCGGTCGGCGACATCGGCTACTGGTCGATCGTCGGCTACGCCGAGGCCAACCGGGTCCTCCGCGACCACGCCACGTTCACCTCCGAACAAGGCACCCTGCTCAACCTCCTCGGCAAGGGCGACCCCGCCGGCGGCCGCCAGATGGCCGCGACCGACCCGCCCCGGCACGCGCACCTGCGCGGCCCGTTGCAGCAGGCGCTGTCGATCAAGACGGTGGAGAACGACCGGGAGGCCATCCGCCGGGTCGTCGTCGAGCTGCTCCGGCCGTTGGCCGACGGCGGCCCGTACGACTTCGCCGCCGCCATGGCCACCCTGCCGATGGCGGTGATCGGCACCATGATGGCGCTACCGCGACAGGACTGGCCGCGGCTGGTCCGGCTCGCCCACGCCTGCATCGCCGCGGACGACCCGGAGTTCCAGCTCGCCGACGGACCCCGGGCCACCCTCGTGACCGCCCACCGCGAACTGTTCGCCTACTTCCAGGACCTCGTCACCGAGCGTCGGCGCGCACCGGGTGACGACCTGGTCAGCGTGCTGCTCACGATGGAACTGGACGGACGCCGACTGTCGCCGGGCGAGATCGTGTCCAACTGCTACAGCCTGCTGCTCGGTGCGACCGTCACCACCGCCCAGCCACCCGTCGCGGCGATGGTCGAACTGGCCGGGACGGGGGTCCTGGACGACTGGGCGGCCCACCCGGAGCTGCTCGGCAGCGGCGTGGAGGAGGCACTGCGATGGGCGTCGCCCACCCAGCACTTCATGCGCCACGCCACCCGCGACGTCGAGGTCCGGGGCGTGCCGATCCCCGCGGGGGACGCGGTCGTCGTCTGGCTGGCGTCGGCCAACCGCGACGAGAGCGTGTTCGCCGACCCGTACGCCTTCGACATCCGACGGCGGCCCAACAAGCACATCGCCTTCGGCGTCGGCGCGCACTACTGCATCGGACACACCGTTGCACGGGTGGCCCTGCGGATCCTGTTCGCCGAACTGCTCGGCCGGTTCACCGGGTTCGAGCTCGCCGGGGCGCCGCGGCGGATGCGCTCGAACGTCATAGCGGGCTTCACGCACGTGCCGATCACCGCGCGGACCCGGTAGGAGCCGGCGCCACGGCCGCTGTCACCGCGGCTGCCTTCATGGCCGCCGAACCCGAGAAGAACCCCCCACACGGAAGGTCACCAGTGGACGCTCCGACGGCCCGTACCCGCAACAAGTGGTTCCTGCGCGAGCCGTCGCCGGTGGCACCGGCGCGGCTGTTCTGCCTGCCCTACTCCGGGTGCGGTGCGAGCATGTACCGCCGGTGGCCGTCATCGGTCGACGGCGTCGAGGTCTGCCCCGTGCAGCCGCCCGGCCGGGAGAACCGGATGCGCGAGCCCGCCCACACCACCTACGAGGCGCTGGCCGACGACCTCTGCGAAGCGCTGCGCCCCTACCTGGACCGCCCCTACGCCCTGTTCGGCCACTGCGGGTCCGCGCTGGCGGCGTACGAGACCGCCGTACGGCTGGTCCGGCGGGGCTGCCCCGCCCCGACCCGGCTGTTCGTCTCCTCCGAGGTCGCGCCGCAGGACGGCCCCTACGGCCGCTTCCTCGGCATGAGCGACGACGAGCTGGCCGCCGAACTGCGCGGGCTCGTCGCGGAACTGGGCGGCACCCTGGAACCGAGCCTGCTCGCGCTCTACCTCGGCGTCCTGCGCAACGACGTGGACATGAACAAGCGGTACCACGTCGCCGATCCGGTCCGGCTGCCGTGCCCGGTCACCGCCATCGGCTGGACCGGGGACACGGGCATCGCGCCGTCCCTGATGGCCGGCTGGTCGGCCTGCGGCGAGACGACCTTCGAACTCCTGGAAGGGGGCCACTACCGCTTCATCGAGGCACCGGCGGAACTGCTGGCGCTCCTGGTCGCGGACCTGACGCCCACCCGCTCCCGCACGTCCTGACACCGGAGGAGAAGTGCGTCCCTCCGTACTTCTGGACGAACTGATCCGCGCCGGGGGGCGTTCGTCGCCCACTCGGCGCGCTTCCTGATCGAGGCGCGCAAGCCGTAGCCGGGGGAGGGAAACCCGGCCGGGGGAGGCGCGCGGCGCTCCGGCCCGCCGGGGCGGGCCGGCGGGCCGCAGCGGTGCGGGGGCTCAGGACTGCGACACCAGCTCCAGGTACGCGTCGTGCCAGAGGTCCTCGTCGCCGTCCGGCAGGAGCAGTACCCGGTCCGGCCGGAGCGCCTCGATGGCGTCCGGGTCGTGGGTGACCATCACGATCGCGCCCGGGTAGCTGCCGACCGCCGCCAGGACCTCCGTGCGGGAGGCCGGGTCGAGGTTGTTGGTCGGCTCGTCCAGCAGCAGGACGTTGGCGCCGGAGTGGACCAGGGCGGCCAGGGCGAGCCGGGTCTTCTCGCCGCCGGACAGCACCCCGGCCGGCTTGTCGGCGTCGTCGCCCCGGAAGAGGAACGCGCCGAGGACGTGCCGCAGTTCGCCGTCGGTCAGGCCGGGCGCGGCCTCGGAGAGGTTGTCGCGCACGCTGAGTGCCGGGTCGAGGGTGTCGTGCTCCTGGGCGAAGTAGCCGAGCCGCAGGCCGGTGCCGGGGACGACGCGGCCGGAGTCAGGGGTCTCCCGGCCCGCCAGGAGGCGCAGCAGGGTGGTCTTTCCGGCCCCGTTCAGTCCGAGCACGACCAGCCGGCTGCCGCGGTCCACGGCCAGGTCCAGGCCGGTCAGCACCGGCCGGCCGCCGTAGGACTTGGTGAGGCTGACCGCGCCGAGCGGCACCCGCCCGCAGGGGGCCGGCTCGGGCAGCCGGATGCGGGCGGTGCGCTCGGCCTGCCGGACGGGTTCGAGGCCGGCGAGCATCCGGTCGGCCCGGCGGGCCATGCTGCGGGCGGTGGTCGCGGTGGCGACGTTGGCCCGCATCCGGTCGGCCTGGGCGTGGAGGGTGGCGGCCTTGCGCTCGGCGTTGGCCCGTTCCCTGGTGCGGCGGCGCTCGTCGGCGGCGCGCTGGGTCAGGTAGGCCTGCCAGCCGGTGTTGTGGACGTCGATCGCGGCGCGCTGCGGATCCAGGTGGAAGACCCGGTTGACGCTGTCCGCGATCAGTCCGAGGTCGTGGCTGATCAGCACCAGCCCGCCCTGGTGGGAGGTGAGGAAGCCGCGCAGCCAGGCGACGGCGTCGGCGTCCAGGTGGTTGGTCGGCTCGTCGAGCAGCAGGGTGCCGTGGTCGGCGAACAGGATGCGGGCCAGTTCGACGCGGCGGCGCTGGCCGCCGGAGAGCGTGCCGACGGGCGAGTCCATCACCCGGGTGGGCAGGCCAAGCCCGGCCGCGACCCGGGCCGCCTCGGCCTCGGCGGCGTAGCCGCCCCGGGACTGGAAGCCGGCCTCGGCCCGGACGTACGCGTCCATCGCGCGGCGTTCCTCGGCCGGGGAGCCGGCGCGGGCCATCGCCGTCTCGGCGGCGCGCAGGGCGCGGACGGCGGCGTCCAGGCCACGGGCGGACAGGATGCGGTCGGTGACGGTGGCCGACGGGCCGGCGACGCGGGAGTCCTGCGGGAGGTAGCCGACGGACCCGGTCCGGGTGACGGCCCCGGCGGCGGGCGCGAGCTGCCCGGCGAGGGTGGCGAGCAGGGTGGTCTTGCCGGCGCCGTTGCGGCCGACCAGGCCGATCCGGTCGCCGGGGGCGATGTGGAGGGTGACGTCGGACAGCAGCAGGCGGGCGCCGACGCGCACGTCGACACCACGGGTGGTGATCATGGGATAACGCTCCGAAATAGCCTGTGGACACACGGGTGGCGTGGAAGTGAGTCCGGCGGCTAGGAAATTCGGGGCGTAGACATGTCGGGCAGGCTAGCGGGCCGGCGGAGCGGGCGCATCCGAATTGACGGGCGGCGTGGAGGGGTGCGGCAGGTCGGCGCGGGTCTCCTCGGTGGTCGGTCGCGTCCGCCCCGCCCGGGGCGCTCTCGGGCAGTCCGCGGCGGCGCGGTTTCGGCCACTCTGCCGGGCGGTGGCGGACAAGGCTTCCTTGTCGTGACCATGCCGCACTCGCTTGCATGTGCGCATGGCCCGACACGACCTCGTACTCCTGACCGATCACAGCTCGACCGAAGGCAGCCGGCCCGTGCTCGCCGCCGCCACGCGGACCCTGACCGGCCGGGAACCCGTGCAACTGGACGCCCGGCACTTCATGACCGGCGGCAGCGGCCTGATCGACACCGACGACGCGGGCGGCCTCCGGCTGGTGGCGGGCGGCCGGACCGTGACCGCCGACACGGTGATCGTCTACGAGATCCCGCCGCACCGGCGCCGCGCGTTCGCGGACTGCCAGCGGCGGCTGCGCGGATGCGGGGCCCGCTCGCTCGGCACCGACGCCGAGGCGTGGCGGGCGGCCACCGAGAAGGACGCCACCGTCGCCCGCTTCGTCCGGGACGGCGTGCCGCACATGCCCAGCATCGTGCTCTCCCGGCCGAGCCAGGAGGCCGCCGCCGAGGCCTTCGAGGAACTCGGCGGCGACGTCTGGGCACGGCCCTGCGTCGGGATGGGCGGCGACGACGTCTTCCATCTCACCGACCGCGCCCGGCTCGCCGCAGCCGTGCGGTACTACGAGCGTGCGGGGGCGGACTGGCTGATCGCCCGCGACGCCCGGAACTTCCTCCCGGACGGCCGCCGCCACCAGTACCGGGTGGTGGTGCTGCACGGGCGGGTGGTGCGCGCGGTCGAGCACGTCCAGGCCGACCCGGACGCACCCTGCAACGAGAGCCGCGGCGCCGTCTCCACGGTGCTCGACTACACCGAACTGCCGGAAGGGCTCGCCGAGTCGGCCATCTCGGCGGCCGCCTCGACGGGGCTCGACCTCGCCGGGGTGGACCTCGCCGCCGAGAGCGGCGGCGTGGTCTTCGAGGTCAACGTCCATCCCGCCTTCGGCCGGCGCGGCCTGGAGCAGGTGGCGCTGCCGTACGTCGCCGCGCACCTCGGCGAGTAGCCGCCGGGAGCGCCACGGCCCGGGCCGGACCCGCCCCGCGCGCCACCGGCCCGGCCCCGCCCGGGAGGGTGCTCCCGGCGGCTCAGCTCCGCAGGACCGCCCCGAGCACCGACGGCCGGAACAACAGCGACGGCGGCGCCACCAGGGACATCACCTCGTGGAACGCCGCCGTGACCGCGGTGTCCCGGGTGCTGGCGGCCAGCACCTTGTCGAAGAAGCGGTGCTGGATCCCGACCAGGGCGCCGGAGGGCGCGCCGGTGGTGGCGTCGAAGCGGGCGTCCTCGGTGCCGGAGATCATCCACGGGATGCTGGACGCCGCCGCGACGGCGGACCGTGCCGCCCGGGCAGCGGCAGGCCCGATGCCGCCGTGCCGCTTCACGCAGCGGCGCAGCTCCCTGGCGCAGAACAGGGCGACGGTGACGCCCTGCCCGTACACCGGGTTGAAGGTGCTCGCGGCATCACCGACCACCACCAGGCCGTCCGGGCCGCCGCGTTCGTAGTGCCGGCGCACGCTCGCGCCGGGGAGGAAGCCGCGCACCGGGCCCGCCGGTTCGGCGTCCCGCAGCATCTCGTGCAGGAGCGGATCGCGCAGCCGGCGCAGGTGCTCGTCGAAGCCCTCCGCGCCGGCCGCCGGTTCGGCCCCGCGCATCCCGGCGAGGCTGACGATCCAGCGGTCGCCCTCGACCGGCAGCAGCACGCCCAACCGCGCCTTGTCGGGGGCCTTGGTCTGGAGGTAGGCCGCCCTTTCCCCGAGGTCGGCCCCGGCCGGCCGGTGGAACAGCCGGGAGGCGTAGGCGACGCCCGCGTCCACCCGCTCCTCGGGCACCGGCCGGCAGCCGAGTCCGGCGAGCCACTTCGGCACCGAGGTCGAGCGGCCGGCCGCGTCCACCACCAACTCGGCTGGAATGTCGCGGACTTCGCCGAGCTCCTGGCCGCGATCGCGGACCTTCACCCCGGTCACCGCGCTCGCCGAGCCGAGCAGGCCGACCACGTCCGTGCCCTCCAGGAACTCGATCGAGGGGTGGGCGCGGACCCGGTCCAGCACGAACGCGTCCAGCAGCGGCCGGGTGCAGGACAGGAACGCCACCTGCGCCGGGTACTCGGCCAGCCACCCGGCGGAGCAGAGCCACTTGACGTCCGAGGCCGCCACCCGCTGCGCACCCGCGGCCGTCAGCTCCAGCTTGATGCCGGGCATCATCTCCTCCAGCAACCGGTGCCCGGCCTCCAGCACCAGGTGGGCGTGCCGCCCCTGCGGCACCCCGGCCCGGAACTCCGCCCCCTCCGGGTAGCGGTCCCGCTCCACCACGACGATCCGCTCGGCGAAACCGCGCAGCGCCCACGCGGCCGCCATCCCCGCGAGCCCGCCGCCGATCACCACCGCCGTACCCCGCCCGGGGGCCCTCTCCGAAGTAGTCATGACACGTAGCGTAGTGGCGCGGTGCGCTCCGCGTGATCGCTTCGCCCAGGACGAACACCCCACCCGAAGAGGGCTGTTGACGTCCGCGCACCGCTATGCGGGTCGGGGGCCGGGGTGCGGGGCCGACGAGGAGGCCGTGGGCCGGGATCGCGGCCGGGCCGGTCCGCGGAGCGCGACGGCGGTGCGATGCCGCTGCGGAAACGGCAGGACGGCAGCGGCCCGGCGGGTGGCCGAGCGGGGGCCCGGTGCGGGGGCGGGGCGCGTGGGGGCTAGACTCGGCGGGGTTGCGCCGACACCTCTCCCGGTGCGTGGGCGCACGGAGGCGAGGAGGTGAGAGCCGTGGAGTGCAGTAGCTCGGGTCGAAGTCGGCCCCGCCCCCGGTTGTCCCGCACCACTCGCGGCCCCCGGCACACCTCCTCCCGTACGGCTCCCGCGCGGCACTGACCTCGTCCTCCCGGCGAGGCACCGCCGGTCGCGCCGTGCGCGTGGCGGCCGGCCGGGCGCCACCGGTCCGTCCCGTTTCCGTACGGCGGCCCGGGCATCCCCCGTGGAGGTCTCCGCCATGTCCGACTGGCGTGTGCGCGCCGTGCGCGCGAGCAAGCGTCCGTTCTCCCGTTCCGTGGTCCGTCCCGCGGACACCCAGCCGGCCCCCGAGCACTCGATGGACCCGCGCCCGGACCAGCCGGTCGAGCAGGTGACGCTGGAACGTTCCGTCGTGGAGGCGGCCGTCTACCGGGACGGCCGCCGGACGGACGCGCCCACCGACCTCGCCGACATCTACCGCACGCTGCCCGACCGCCCCGGCACGATGGCCTGGATCGGCCTGTTCCGGCCCGCGGAGGCCCAGCTGCTGGAGGCCGCGGACCGGTTCGACCTGCACGAGCTGGCCGTCGAGGACGCCATCGTCGCCCACCAGCGGCCGAAGCTGGAGCGCTACGGGGACACCCTGTTCGTGGTGCTGCGCGCGGCCCGCTACCTGGACGAGGCGGAGGAGGTCGACTTCGGCGAGATCCACCTGTTCGTCGGCCCGGACTTCGTGCTCACCGTCCGGCACTCCCAGGCCCCGGACCTGTCGGCGGTGCGCCGCCGGCTGGAGGCCGACCCCGAGCTGCTGGCACTCGGCCCGGAGGCCGTGCTGTACGCGGTGCTGGACGCCGTGGTGGACGGCTACGCGCCGGTGATCGCCGGTCTCCAGCACGACATCGACGAGATCGAGACCGAGGTGTTCGGCGGTGACCCGCAGGTCTCCCGCCGCATCTACGAGCTGTCCCGCGAGGTGATCGAGCTCCAGCGGGCGACCCGTCCGCTGCTGGAGATCATGAGGAGCCTGGAGGCGGGCTTCGGCAAGTACGGCACCGACGAGGAGCTCCAGCGCTACCTGCGCGACGTCGCCGACCACGCCACCTACGCCGCGGAGCGGGTGGACGGCTTCCGGCAGATGCTCCAGAACATCCTGACCGTCAACGCGACGCTGGTCTCGCAGCGGCAGAACGAGGAGATGAAGCAGCTCGCCGAGGCGGGGCACGCGCAGAACGACGAGATCAAGAAGATCTCCTCCTGGGCGGCCATCCTCTTCGCGCCGACGCTGATCGGCACGGTGTACGGGATGAACTTCGAGGACATGCCGGAGCTGAAGTGGGCCTTCGGCTACCCGTTCGCGATCGGGCTGATGGCGCTGGTGTGCACCGGGCTCTACCTGGTGTTCAAGCGCCGCGACTGGCTCTGACGGTCGGGCGGATCCGCTGGGGTGCGGTCAGCCGAGCAGCCGCCCGTACTCGGCCTCCGGATCCACCTGGCGCCGGTACTCGACGTGCAGCCGGACATCGCCGTCGGCTCCGGCCAGGCGGGCGAGCGGGCCCTGACCGGCCGGGAGCGGGCGGGGCCGCGGCCACTGCTGGGCGAGAACGGCCAGCGGGGTGCCGTCGGCGCCGCGCACCACCCAGGTGGCGCGGCCGCCGCCGATCGACGGGAGACGGCGACGGGGCAGTCCGAGGGCGGTGAGGGCCGCCGGGACGTCCAGGCCGTCGGGGAGGGGGACGGTCTCGGCGTGCGGGGCGTCGGCGTCGTCGCCGGCCGCGACGCTGTCCCGGGTGAGGTGGATGCGCATGGCGGAACAATAGGCCGCGCCCGCCGACGTGGCGGCCGGGGGCTCACCCGCGTGCCGGATTGACAACGGGCCTTGCCGTACCGGCACATGGCAGGCATGGCCGACGAAGAGTTCGAGAACGTCCTCACCACGGTGGGCCCGCGACTGCGGGCGCTGCGCAGGGAGCGCGGCACCACGCTCGCCAAACTGGCCGCCGCCACCGGCATCTCGCTCAGCACGCTGTCCCGGCTGGAGTCCGGGCAGCGCAAGCCGACCCTGGAACTGCTGCTGCCGCTGGCCCGGGAGTACCGGGTGCCGCTTGACGAACTGGTCGGCGCCCCGGCCACCGGTGACCCGCGGATCCACCCGCGCCCGGTGACCAGGAACGGCCAGACCATCGTCCCGCTCACCCGTCACCTGGGCGGGCTGCACGCCTACAAGCACATCGTGCCGCCGGGGCGGAACACCGGCCCCGAGCTGGAGCTGAAGGTCCACGAGGGGTACGAGTGGCTGTACGTGCTGTCCGGGCGGCTGCGGCTGGTGCTCGGCACGCACGACCTGGAGCTGGCGGCCGGTGAGGCCGCCGAGTTCGACACCCGCACCCCGCACGCCTTCGGCAACGCGGGCCCGCAGCCGGTGGAGTTCCTCAGCCTGTTCGGTCCGCAGGGCGAGCGCATCCACGTCAGGGCGCGTCCGGGAACCTCTGTTCGGTAGGTTCGTTCCTGACAGGGGGTCTTCGTTCCGGCTCCCGCCAGGCCGTCGGGAGGGGCCGAGGAATGAGCGTGCAGCAGAGTGCGGAGTCCGGCGAGAGCGGTGGAGCCGGGGAACGCGAGGAGGCCGGGGACGGCCGGGTGACGGCGGGCCCCGGCGCCGTCGTGGTGGCAGGCGCGGACGCGGAGTCCGGTGCTCCCGGCAGGACGCCCGAGGCGGTAGGGACGCCCGAGACGCCCGAGAAGGCCGAACGCCCACGGAAGAAGCGCCCGTTCTGGCAGGAGCTGCCGATCCTGCTGGTGGTCGCGCTGGTGCTCTCGCTCGGCATCAAGACCTTCTTCGTCCAGGCCTTCTCCATTCCCTCCGGTTCGATGGAGCAGACCCTCGCGATCGGCGACCGGGTGCTGGTGGACAAGTTCACCCCGTGGTTCGGCGCCAAGCCCGAACGCGGCGAGGTGGTGGTGTTCCGCGATCCGGGCGGCTGGCTGGAGGGCACGCCGACCGACTCCGGAGGCTCCGTCATGGGCACCGTCCAGAAGGCGCTCAGCACCGTCGGCCTGATGCCCTCGGCGGACGAGAAGGACCTGATCAAGCGGGTGATCGCGGTCGGCGGGGACACCGTCGACTGCGAGGCGGGCGCGCCGCTGAAGGTGAACGGCGTCGCGCTGGACGAGCCGTACCTGTTCCCCGGCTCGACGCCCTGCGACAACGACCCCGTCGGCACCGTCACCGTGCCCAAGGGCAAGCTGTGGGTGATGGGCGACCACCGCAACAACTCGCGGGACTCCCGCTGGCACCACAACGAGGGCGGCGACGGCTTCGTGCCGGTGGACAACGTGGTCGGCAGGGCCTTCGTGGTCGCCTGGCCGCTGTCCGACTGGTCCACCCTGCCGGTCCCAGGCACCTTCGACAAGGTGCCGGCCCCGGCGGCGGGCGCGGCGGGCGCGCCCTTCGAGGAGCCGCCGGCCCCGGAGGCGGCCGCGCTGGCCGGGATCGTGCCGCTCGCGCTGTGGCAGCGGCGGCGGTCGGTGCGCGGGGCGGCGTCCCGCGCGGCGTCGGTCCGCGAGGACTCGGTGCGGAAGGGGCGCTGAGGCCGGTTCACCTCCGAGGCCCGACCGGACCGCACCGGACCGGACTACACCGCACTGGACCGTACTGGACCGGACTGGGTCGATCGTCTTCGACGGAACTCCTCCCGCATTCCTCTACACGCCTGTAGAGTTCGCGAGGTGAGCTGCACCCCGGCCGCCCGGCCGCCCCGGGTGGGTGGCCGGGCGGCCGGGTCCGGGTCGGGAGGCGGAGCCGTGATGAAGAGTCAGTGCGGGCCCGAGGACGGCGCGGGTCCGGCGGGGGCGGAGCCCGTGGACCGGGACGTCCGGTGGGTCTACCAGCCGGTGGAGGTCGATCTCGGGGACGGCGACTGGGCGCTCGGCCGGATCACCGGCTGGTGGCAGGACACCGCGGGACAGCCCTGGTGCCGGCTGCGGATCGGCCGCGGCGGACATGCCGGCGACTGGCAGCGCTTCGACCCGGCGAGGGTGCTGCTGCTGCCGGTCTCCGGGCTCTGAGCAGGCAGGTCGAACACCCTTGGCGGAACCGTTCGACGAGCCCTATCGTCCCTGGGAGCAACCGCTGACAAGGCCATTCACCGACCGGGGACGAACGTGACTTCGGAGATCTACTTCAGCAGCAACCACCGCGACCTGTGCGAGCAGCACGGCACCGGAGCGGGCTTCCAGTTCGAGTTCTCCTGCCACCGCTGCTCGGACACCTGGCGCTCGCCGTTCGAGCCGTTCCGGACCGGGCAGATGGCCGGCTGGATAGGCAAGGGTGTCGGCGCGGCCTGGAACCTCATCGGGGGCAGCGCCAACACCATCGGCAACGCCGCCGACGGACTGGCCGGCCAGACCTGGGGCACTTCGCGGGACGCCGCGTTCCAGCGGGCCATCACCAACGCCCAGACGCACTTCAACCGCTGCGCCCGGTGCACCAACTACGTCTGCGGCCGGTGCTTCGACCCGGCCCAGGGCCTGTGCCACGCCTGTGCCCCGGACACCGCGACCGAGGCGGTGGCGGCGCAGCACCGCGGCCTCAACGACGCGGTCACCGAACGCGCCTTCAAGTCCGGACAGCAGTCCGGTGCCGGGTACGACGTCAGCACGCCGCGGCAGCTGGTCTGCCCGCAGTGCCGGACGGAGACGCACGGCACGCCGTTCTGCCCCGGCTGCGGCTTCCGGCTGGCCCAGCGGGCCCAGTGCACGGGCTGCCACCAGGACGTTCCGGACGGCGCCGCGTTCTGTCCGTCCTGCGGGACGAGGCGCTGACAGCCCCTCGGGCGCGCGACGGCGGGGCGGCTCCGGATCCACCCCGCCGTCGCGCGTACGGAGCCGCACGTCAGTGCTGCGGGACGCCGCCGGATCAGCCGTACGAGAGGTTGGCGCAGGGGTCGTCGTCGGCCGAGCGGGCGGCGCCGCTCACGCTGCTGGGCAGCGGGGCGGGGGCGGCGGCGGACCCGCTGGGAGCCGTTGTGGCGGCCGGGTTGGCGGCGGCGAAGTCGTGGCCGAGGACGACACTGACACCCCGGGCGCCGGGCTGCACGGTCGCGCCGGGGAACAGCTTGGCGACCGCCTCGGCGGCGGAGCGCTCGCCGGTGCCGTACTCGACGACGGTGGTGCCGCGCGGCTTGCCGGCCGCGTTGCCGACGCTCGCGACGGTGTAGCCGGCGCCCTTGACGGTCTCCGCGGCCCGGCTGCCGAGCCCGGTCTCGCCGGTGCTGTTGAGCACGGAGACCTTGACCGCGGCGGCCCCGGCGTCCGGGGTGGGGGTCGGCGTGGGCGTGGGCGTGGCCGCGGTGTCGGGAGCCGCGGAGCCGGTCTCGGCCGGGACGCTCGCGTCCTGGCCGTCGATGGTGCGGTCGGCCTTGAGGGCCGCCCACAGCTGGTCCACGTCGGGGTGCACCAGGGCGACCCGCGGGCCCTCGTAACGCCAGGGCACGGTCAGGAACTTGACGTCGTGCAGGTCCACGTCCTTGAGCGACATGGCGAAGGAGAGCAGCTTGGCGGCCGAGCCGAGACCGGGGTCGACGGTCAGGGATCCGGTGGCGGCGTCGGCGAGCGGCAGCAGCGTGGTCGGGTCCATGCCGCGGGACTTGACCTCCTTGATGAGGGAGGAGAGGAAGGCCTGCTGGCGCTTGGTGCGGCCGATGTCGGAGCCGTCGCCGATGCCGTGCCGGACCCGCACGTAGTCCAGCGCGGCCTGGCCCTCGACCTTCTGCCTGCCCTTGGGGAAGAGCAGCTTTCCCTTGCGGCCGAGGTTGGGGTTGAGGTCCCCCTCGTGGATGTCGTTCGGCAGGCAGACCTCGACGCCGCCGACCGCCTTGGTCATCGAGGCGAAGCCGTTGAAGTCCACCACGATGGTGTGGTCGACGCGCAGGTTGGTCAGCTTCTCGACGGCGTTCTGGGTGCAGGCCGGGTTGCCCTGGTCGGTGTCGCCGACCGAGAAGGCGCTGTTGAACATCGCGTTGGTCTGCTCCTTGGTCCACTTGCCGTCGGGGAGCTTGCACGGCGGGATGGTGACCAGGGAGTCGCGGGGGATGGAGATCCCGACGGCGTGCTTGTGGTCGGCGTAGACGTGCAGCAGGATCGCGGTGTCCGAGCGGGCGCCGCCGTCCCCGCCGCCGCCCAGGTCGCTGTTGCCGTTGCCGCGGTTGTCCGAGCCGATCAGCAGCACGTTGACCGGGGTGCGGCCCTGGGCGTCCGGGGCCGCGGCCTCCGGGCGGTCCTTGCTGAGGGCGTCGCCGTCGAAGGTGCTGATGTTGCTGTTCAGCCGGTAGTAGAGGGCGGCGCCGCCGAGGACGGCGAGGGCCGTGCAGCCGGCGGTCGCCCAGAGCACCTTCTCCTTGGTGCTGCGCTTGGGCTTGCGCTTGGCCCGGCTCGCCGGACGGCCGTTCGCTATGCCCGCGGTGTCCTGGGAGTTCGCGGTGTCCTCGGCGTTCCGGTTCCGGCCGCTTCTCCTGCCCTCGGCCCGGCGCCGGCCCGCGCGGTGCGGCGAAATCCCGGCTTCGGGGGAACCCTTGCGGCCAGACACGTCGTCATCCTCCACAGTTGCCACGGGAGCCCCTGTCGAAGCGGTGGGCTCGCGGGGCCCGGGGCCGGGGCCGATCCGGGCAGGGCCCGTCGCTAAACTTTTACACCGCTGTAGAACGCCAGTGGAGCATACTAGGCGCGGATGAGAAAACCAGCTGGTCAGACCATGAGAATTCGGTCGGACCGGTGGGTCCGCGCTGCTCCGGACCAGTACGAGGAGCACGATGACTGATCGGATCGCACGTTCGATAGCCGGCACCCTGGTGGCGCTGCTGGCCGCCGTCGGCCTCACCGCCGTGGCGCCGGCCGCGACGGCGGTGGCCGCACCCCCGACCGTCGCGGCCGCCGCCGCGGACCAGGGCGCGTCGGGCGCGGGCACGTCGGGCACGGGGGTGTCAGGTACGGGCACGGGCACGTCGGTTACGGGCACGGCGGGTGCGGACACGTCGGGTACGCGGGCGTCGGGTACGCGGGCGTCGGGTACGCACGCTCAGGCCGCGGGCACGGCGGCCACCGACGCCACGCACCTCGCGGCCAAGGACGAGAAGAAGAAGAAAGGCTTCTTCGCCAAGCTGGGCAAGTTCCTGATCGTCGTGGTCATCCTGGTCATCCTGCTCTTCGTGCTGCTGATCGTCGGTATCGTCTACGCCACCAAGCGGATCTTCGGCCGCCGCAAGTAGCCCGCCACGGCCGGGTACTTCCGAGTACTGCCGTGCACGGCCGCGACCCGGGCGTTCGCCGCCGCCCTCCGGGCGGTGGAGCCGGAACGACCGCCCGGGACGGGCCACTCGGCGGCGATTGGCCCTGGCCGGGGCGCCGGGGCGGCCCGAGGATGAGCGCCATGAGCGACTTCCACTCCCCAGAGCCCCCGCACCCGGCCCCCCGCGCGGACCGTACGCACGACGGGCTGCGCCCCGAGAGCCGGGTCGTCCACCCGCCGGTCGCCGAGGTCACCGGCAGCCGTCCGCTGGGCGTGCCGCTGCACCAGGGCCACCTGTTCGCCTTCGACACCGGCGACGCGCTCACCCAGGCCCACGGCGGACCGGACGGCGCCTTCTTCTACAACCGCTTCGGCAACCCCACCGTCCGCTCGTGGGAGCAGGCCGTCGCCGGACTGGAGGGCGGCACCGGTGCGCTCGCCACCGCCTCCGGCATGGGCGCGATCAGCACCGCGCTGCTCGCCCTGCTGCGCGCCGGCGACCACGTCATCGCCCAGCGCAGCCTGTACGGCGGCACCGTCGGCGCGCTGACCGACCTCACCGAGCGCTGGGGCGTCGAGGTCACCTACGTGAGCGGCGACGACCCCGCCGGGGTGGCGGCGGCGCTGCGGCCCGGAACCCGGGTGCTGCTCCTGGAGACCGTCTCCAACCCCACCACCCGGGTCACCGACCTGCCCGGGCTGATCGCCGTCGCCAAGCGGGCCGGAGTGGTGAGCGTGGTGGACAACACCTTCGCGACCCCGCTGCTGTGCCGCCCGATCGAACACGGCGCGGACATCGTGATCCACTCCGCGACCAAGTACCTGGGCGGGCACTCGGACGTCCTCGGCGGGATCGCCGTCTTCGCCGACCCGGAACTGCACCGGCGGGTCTGGCGGCGTTCCCTTGAACTCGGCGCCTGCGCCGACCCGTTCGCCGCCTGGCTGGCCCTGCGCGGGATGCAGACCCTCGCCCTGCGGGTCCGACGCCACTGCGAGACCGCGCTCGACCTGGCCGGCCGGCTCGCCGCCCACCCCGCGGTCACCGCCGTCCACTACCCGGGTCTGCCCGGCCACCCCGACCACGACCGCGCCCGCCGCCTGCTCCCCGACGGCCACGGCGGCGTCCTCGCCTTCGACCTGGCCGGCGGACGCGAGGCGGCCGGGACGTTCACCGAGTCCGTCCGGCTCGCCTCGCTGGCGCCGTCCCTGGGCGACGTGCACACCCTGGTGCTGCACCCGGCCAGCACCTCCCACCGGCAGCTGTCGGACGAGGAGTTGGCGGCGGTCGGCATCGGCCCCGGCACCGTCCGGGTGTCGGTGGGCATCGAGCACCCGGAGGACATCTGGGCCGACATCGAGCGGGCGCTGGCGAAGGTGTGAGTCCTGGGGACGTGCCCGCGGGCCGGTGGCCCGTCAGCGCTGCCGGGGACGGGCCACCAGCAGCGCGATGTCGTCCTCCGCGGCCGAGGGCGGGGCGAGGGAGTGGAGGACGGCGTCGAGCAGGTCGTCGAGTTCCCCGGTGGCGGGCAGCCGCAGGGCCGCGAGCCGTTCCAGGGAGACGTCGATGTCCTCGGCCCGGCGCTCGACCAGGCCGTCGGTGTAGAGCATCAGGGTCTGGTCGGGGAGGAGCGGGTGGACGGTCTGCTCGTAGCCGCCGAGACCGGTGCCGAGCGGCGGGCCGGTGGGGACGCGCAGCAGCCTGGTCGGCCGGCCGGGGGCGATCAGCGCCGGCGGCAGGTGGCCCGCGCTGGAGAGGGTCCAGCGGCCGCGGCCCGGGTCGGCGAGGGCCAGCAGACAGGTCGCGGGGCGGGCGGAGTCGTCGGCCGCGATGACGTCGTCCAGCCGGCGCAGGATCCGGTGCGGGGGCAGGTCCATCCCGGCCAGGTCGCGCAGCGCGGAGCGGTAGTGGCTCATGTCGACGGCGGCCTCGACGCCGTGCCCCATGACGTCGCCCATGGCCAGCAGGGTGCGCCCGAACGGCAGCCGGACCGTCTCGAACCAGTCGCCGCCGACCACCGTGCTGCTCCCGGAGGGCAGGTAGCGGGAGGCGAGGGAGAGGTTCTGGTGCGGGTTGCCGGGCTCGCTGAGCAGGGCCCGCTGGAGTTCCAGGGCGATGCCCTGGGAGCGGGCGAAGCGGCGGGCGTTGTCGAGGGTGGTGGCGGTGCGGGCGGCGAGGTCGCCGAGCAGGGCGGCCTCGTCGGGGGTGAAGGCCGGGACGGCGGCGGTGCGGCCGAGGGTGAGCAGCCCGATCAGTCGGCCCCTGGCGGCCAGCGGCAGGACCAGCAGTGAGGCCGTCCCGGCCGGGCAGGCGTCCTCGGGCCCGGGCTCGGTGAGCACGGCGATGCCGCCGGCCAGGCTGCGGGCGGCGGCCGAGCCCTCCCGGTGGCGGATCGATTCACCGGGCCGGGGCAGCTCGGCGAGGGCGGCGGCCAGCGCGGGCACGGCCCGGGCGCCGGCGCGGTGCAGCCGCTGGGGCGCGCCCTGGCCGGCCCGGGCGGGTTCGGTCCTGGCGGGTTCGGCCTCGGCGGCTTCGGCCCGCACGGGTTCGGTCCGCATGGGTTCGGCCTCGGGCGGCAGCACGTCCACGGTGGCCAGTTCGGCGAGCCGGGGCACCGCGAAGTCGGCGAGTTCGGCGCCGGTGGTGCCGACGTCGAGGGTGGTGCCGACCCGCTCGGCGGCGGCGTCGAGCAGGGCGAGCCGGGCGCGGGCCTGCTCCAGCTCGCGCAGCTGTTCGCGGGCCGGGTCGGGGTCGTCCAGCACGACGACGACCACCCCGGTGGTCCGTCCGGAGCGCCGCAGCGCCCGGTAGCGCACCCGCAGACCGGGCGGGACCGGGGACCCCGGGCCGTCCTGGCCTCCGGTGGCGTGCTCGCGGGCCAGTCCGTCGGCGAGGACCCGGCGCAGGATGCCGACGGCGCCGGCGAAGGCGGTGGTCCCGGCGGCCCGGCCGAGCAGGTCCGCGCGGCGTAGGCCGGTGGCCGTGGTGAAGGCGGCGTTCAGGTACTGCCAGCGCAGCCGCTCGTCGAGCAGCGCGACGCCGACGGGCGCGGCGGCGAGGACCTCGCGGAGCCGCTCCGGGTCGTCGCCGCTGTCACCGCCGGTGATCGCGCCGAGCCGCGCGGCGAGGGCCGCCGCGGTCGCCGCCAGGGACCGGGAGTCCGGTGTCGCGGGCCGCGGGCCCTCTGCTCGGTTGCCGTGCCGGAAGTGCATGAGCCCATGATCACGCGCCCGGGCGCGGCGCGCCCACAAGCGGGCGAAACGTTGACTGGGCGGAGACGGTGCGGTAACGGAGCGCGCGGCCTTCCTGGCGCGGCGTCCTCGGCGTGACGTCCCTGTCCCGGCGTCGCCTCGGCATGGCTTCCGCGGCGCGGAGTCCCGTGCGGCCGACGAGGATTGACGGCGAGGATCGTCCACGGACCGTCCACGGGCCGTCCACCCCAGGTCCACGGGGTGTCCACCGGCCGTGCGGGGACGGCGGGCGAATGCCGGATGATCACCGGTCATACTTGGGCGGCGGCGCCCGACCCCGGACGCCGCGGGCCGGACCGGGCCCACCCGGCCCCACCGACCCGGTCCGCGCCCGCGCCCGAAGGACAGACCGGAGGAATCCCGATGAGCCCCCACCAGCCGACCAGTCGCCCGGCGGCCGGGGCCCCAGGGGTGCCGTGGAACCGGCGGCGGCTGCGCAGCAACAACGAGTGGCTGCTGCTGGAGCTGCTGCGCACCGGCGGCGGCTCCTCGCGCGCCCAGCTGGCCAGGGACACCGGACTGTCCAAGCCGACCGTCTCGGCCGCGCTGGCCGAGCTGGAGCGGGGCGGCCTGGTCCGGGAGGCCGGGCGGCTGGCCCCCGAACGCGGCCGCACCGCCGTGCGGTACGAGGTCGACCCGACGGCGGGGCACGTGCTCGGCGTGGACATCGGCCGGGCCCGGCTGCGGGTGGCGGTGGCGGACCTGGCCGGGCGGGTGGTCGCCCGCAGGGACGTGGCCAACCGGGGCCGTTCGGCGAACGCCGTCGCGGACGCCGTGGTGGCCGCCGCGCACGAGGCGACCGCCGAGGCGGGCCTCGCCGCCGAGGACATCGTGCACGCGGTGATCGGCACCCCGGGGGTCTGGGACGAGCAGCGGCGCGGGGTGCGCTACGCCAGCAGCCTGCCGGGCTGGGGCAGACCGGGGCTGTTCGACCGGATAGGGGAGGGCCTGGGGACGGCCGTCTCGGTGGCCAACGACGCCAACCTGGCGGCGCTCGGCGAGTACACCCTGGGGGCGGGGCGGGGCAGTCGGATGTTCGCCTACCTGCTGGTCGGCACCGGGCTCGGGCTGGGTGTGGTGAAGGACGGCGAGCTGCTGCTCGGTGCGCACGGCGCGTTGGGCGAGATCGGCCTGGTCCCGCTGCCCGCCAGGGCCGGCGAGTCTGCCGCGACCGTCGAGCAGGAGGCCGCCGCGGACGCCGTGGTGCGTTCGGCCAGGGACTTCGGGCTGGTGGGGGAGTCCGCGGCCCGGCAGCTGACGGCGAAGCAGGTGTTCGAGCGGGCCCGGGCCGGGGAGGCGGCGGCGGTCCGGGCGGTGGAGCGGGAGGCCGAGCGGCTCGCCTACGCGGTGGCCGTGCTGTCGGCCCTGCTGGACCCGGACCTGGTGGTGCTCGGCGGCGGGATCGGCAGCAGCGCGGACCTGCTCCTGGAACCGCTGGAGCAGGCCCTGCACCGGCTGGCCCCGATGCGTCCGGTGCTCGCGCCCAGTCTCCTGGGGGAGGAGGCGGTGCTCCTCGGGGCGGTCGCCACGGCGCTGGAGACCGCCCGTCCCGAGGTGTTCGAGCGCCGGACGGCGGGGCTGCGCTGACGACCGGCCGGTGACGGTCGTGCGGCTGGCCGGTCGGCGAGGGCGGCGCCCGGTGGCCGGAAGATCTCGATCTGCAAACGAGTGGGGGTTCGGTGGACGGTGCGTGTGCGATTCCTGTTTGAATCGCACGACTCATCCAAACGGAACGGAGCGTTCTCCTCCCATGCCTTCACGGATACCCGGTCGCCGTCGGGCCGGCCTGGCCGGATTCGCCGGACTCGTCCTCACCGTCGGCCTGGCCCTGACCGGGTGCGACCCGTCGGCGGCCGACGGCGGTGCCACGGCCTCGGCCACGCCGACCGGTGCCGCCACCTCGGCGTCGGTCGCGGCCACCGCGCCCCCGGCGACGCCCGCCGCGCCGGCCCCGGTCAGCACCCCGCCGGCCGCTCCGGCGCCCGCGGCGCCGGTGGTCACGCCTCCGCCCGCGGCGCCGGTGGTCACGCCTCCGCCCGCGGCGCCGGTGGTCACGCCTCCGCCCGCGGCGCCGGTCGTCACGCCCCCGCCCGTCGCACCTCCGGCCCAGCCCACCAGTCACCCGCAGCCGCCCGCCACCAAGGCGCCGCAGCCGAAGGTGACCACCGCCCAGCCGCCGACCGACCCGGAGCCCCCCGCGGCGGCCGGCGCCGGATGCGAGATCCGGTCGAACGCGGGCAACTGCTACGAGGCGGGGCAGTTCTGCCGCAACGCGGACCTGGGCAAGAGCACCCACGAGGCCGGTGGCCGGGTGATCTACTGCCGGATGGTCAGCGGCAAGCCGCACTGGCAGGCCTGAGTCGTCGGCCTCGGGGCCCGGGGCCTAAGGGGCCCAGTGGTGCCGGGCGGCGCGGGGCCCGGCCCGGGGTCTGAAGCGCCGGGGTTGCCGGTCTCAGGCGTCGATGACGCCCAGGGTGTCCCAGAACAGGTGCTCGTAGGCCTGGAGCAGCAGCCCGTACTCGCGTGCGGTGGCCAGGGTCGGCTCGTCCAGCCGGTCCGGTCCCAGCGCGTCGGCCGCCTGCTGCTCCAGCTCGGCCGGGGGCTGGGCGAAGAAGTCGAAGAACGCGCAGGCCTCGTCGGAGAGGCCGTACCGGTGGCGCAGCGCGTGCGCGATGGCGGCACAGTAGCCGCCCCATGCGGTGAAGTTGGTGACCAGGGCGACGGCCACGGCGTCGGGCTCGCCGTTCAGGGCGAGCCAGGCGAGGAAGTGCGGGTAGGCCTGGCACCCGGGCAGTGGCGGGCGGGATTCCAGCGCGCCCGGGTCGAGGCCGACGGCGGCGCCGAGCGCGGGCAGGGTGCGCAGCGCGGCGCTCTCGCCGTCGGCCAGGGCGGCGAACCAGGCGCCGACCGGCCGGTCCGCGCAGCGGGCGGCGAGCAGCAGCAGACTGCGGCGGTCGGAGCGGATGATCCGTTGCTGCTGGGCGGCCAGCTCGGCCGTCGCGGAGCGTGGCGCGGTGCCGTCGGCGAGTGCGGTGACCAGCGCCGGCGCGGTGTCGCCGGGTGCCAGCTCGGCGCGCAGGCCCTGGATCTGGTCGAGGATCGGGTGGTTCACCGGTGCCTCCGGGGTGCGGTTCGGTCCGGTGCCATTCCTACCGTCCGGCGGGGCCGGGGCGGTGGCGACAGGCCGCGGCCCGGGGCGGTGGTTGTGCTCCCGGCCGGGTCGGTGCCGGGCCGGGAGCGGTGGAGTCGGGGCGAGCGGAGTAGCGGGCGCGGTGCCGGGCCGTCAGGATCCGGCGCAGGCCTTGCCGACGTCGGCGGCGGCGTCGGTGATCGGCTTGAGGTTGGTGTCCTTGCCCTTGGAGACGCTGTCGATGGCGTTGTCGACGGCCTTGGAGAGCCTGTCGGTGGCCTCGGAGGTCTGGTCCCCGCCGGTGTGGCGGATCTTCTTGGCGTCCTCGACGACCTTGTGCAGGGCCGCGATGGTCTGTTTGCGGCGGCTCTCGTCGGTCAGCTGACCGACGTTGACCGCCGAGTCGGCGAGGTCCTGGACATCGCCGGTGAGCGTGATCGCCCACTTTCCGCAGTCGATGGCCTGGTCGGTGTTCTTGCACGCGGTGAACAACGGGGCCGCGAGGAGCGCCGCGAGTGCGGTGGCGGCCAGTCGGTATGGCTTCCTTGTCATGTCTCTATCCCTCCCGCCGTATCAACGCCGGTTCACCGTGCCGAGGTTCCGGAAGTCCGTATGAACGATTGGGAAAACCTTTGCGCGACAGGGAATGTGACGTTCCGTCAAATACTGGCGAGTGGGTGCGGCGGTGGAGTCGGTGGGCGGGGCGCGAGGGTGAGAGGAACAGGACGAGGGCGAGAGGAACGGGACGAGGCGGTCGACGACGGGAGCGCCCGGGACCGGGCGGATCGGTCCGCTGATGGGTGGTCAGGGTGGTCAGGGCGGTCAGAGCGGTCAGGGCGGAGAGAGCGGGGAGGGAGCCGGGCGCCGCGACTCAGGGGAGCCCGGAGGTCCTGCGGGTTCCGGCGGTGTCTGGTGGATGCTGGGAGCCGGTCGGCAGATGAGTGGTGAGGTGGACGGTGGTTGAGCGGCGGCGGTACCGGTCGGTGCCCGGTGGTGAACTGGCCTTTGCGGTGCTCGGGTTGCCACTCGGGATGCTCGGCGGGGTGTACGCCGTCGCCGTCCTCTACGCGGGGGCGCTGCTCTCGCTCACCGTGCTGGGCCTGCCGTTCGTGGTGGCAGCGCTGGCCGGGGCGAGGAGGCTCGGTGGGCTGCACCGGTGGCTGGTGGGGCGGCTGCTCGGGGAGGAGGTGCCCGCACCGCCGCCGCTGCCGCGTCCGTCCGGGCTCTTCGCCCGGGGCCGGGCGGTGCTGACCGATCCGGTCGCCTGGCGGGCACTGGTCTACCTCCTCCTGCGGCTGCCACTCGGAGTCCTCGGCCTCCTGGCCGTGGTCGCCCTGCCGCTCGGCGGCGTCTGGCTGGTGGGCTTCCCGCTCTGGGCACGGATGATGGAGCCGGGACCGAGGTCGATCGGTCTGCTGGACCTGGGCGCGATCCCGATCGGCCTCGTGGTGCTGGTCGCCGTACCCGCGGCGCTGCGTGCGCTCGGGGGAGCGAACCGCGCGCTGGCCCGTACGCTGCTCGGCCCGGCGCGCTCGCAGCAGCGGGTGCGCCAGCTGGAGCACGCCCGGGCCATCTTGCTGGCCGAGAACACCGATCGGCTGCGGCGCCTGGAACGCGACCTGCACGACGGCACCCAGGCGCAGCTGATCGCGCTCGCCATCACGCTGTCGCTGGCCGACGACGTGCTGGCCGAGAGCGTGCCGGCAGAGGATACGTCGGCAGCGGACGGCGCGGGTCACGGGGGCGCGCGTCGCGGGGGCGCGGTCCACGAAGGCGCCGTCCACGGCGGTGCGGCCGGCCGTGATCCGGCGCGCGAGGCCGGGCAGACAGGTCCGGGTGGGCCCGACCTGCGGCGGCTGCGCGCCCTGGTCGACCGGGCCCGCGCCCAGACCGAGGACACCGTCACCGGTCTGAGCCGGCTGACCAAGGGCATCCACCCGGTGGCGCTGGACGGCGGGTTGGCCCAGGCGCTGCCGGGGCTGACCGCCACCTCCCCGGTACCGGTCGACGTACGGCTGGACCTGCGGGAGCGCCCGGAGGAGGTGATCGAACGGGCCGTCTACTTCTGCGCGGCCGAGCTGCTGACCAACGTGGCCAAGCACAGCGGCGCTCGGTCGGCGGAGCTGAGCGCGAGCGTGGCCGACGGGAGGGTCCGGCTGACGGTGCGCGACGACGGGCACGGCGGTGCCGCGATCGGTGCGGGCACCGGGCTGGCGGGCCTGGCCGAGCGGCTCGCGGCGGTGGACGGGGTGCTGTGGGTGGACAGTCCGCCCGGCGGGCCGACGGTGGTCAGCGCGGAGCTGCCCAGCCGGTTGTGAGGGGCACTCGGCTTCGACGGGCGGTCAGTCAGCCTGCCGATGGCGGGCGGTCACGGCCGACGCCGTCGAGGCTTCGGCCCAGGAGGCGCCGCTCTCCGCGAGGTAGGTGAGCACGGCCTTGACCCGCCGGTTGTCGGCGTCGGTCGCGGGCAGGTCGAACTTGCCGAACACCGCCGCCACGTGCTTCTCCACCGCCCGCTCCGACACCGTCAGGAGCGAGGCGATCGAGCGGCTGGAGTGGCCCTGCGCCATCAACTCCCAGCACCTCCCGCTCGCGCGGGGTCAGCGCGTCCACCCGGCCGCGCCGCCCGCCGTGCAGCAACCCGTTGACGATCTCCGGGTCGAGGGCCGTGCCGCCCGCGGCGACCCGGTGCAGGGCGTCCACGAACTCGGAGGTGCGGGCCACCCGCTCCTTGAGCAGGTAGCCGATGCCGGCGGCGCCGTCGGCCAGCAGCCGGGCCGCCCAGGCGGTTTCGACGTGCTGGGAGAAGACCAGGATGCCGACCTCGGGCAGCACGGCCCGGATCTCGATCGCGGCCCGGATGCCCTCGTCGGTGTGGGTGGGCGGCATCCGGATGTCCACCACGGCCACGTCGGGCCGGTGTTCGGTCACGGCGGCGACCAGCTCGCGCGCCGTCCCGGCGGTGGCGACCACCGCGCACCCACGGGCGGTGAGGAGTTCGACCATGCCGTCCCTGAGGATCACCGAGTCCTCGGCGAGCACGACGCTGAGCTGCTTGTCGATCATGCCGCCAGTATCCGGTCCGCGCGGCGGACAGCAGCCCACCGGTGCGCGGATGGCGAGCGGTGAGGCCCAGCCCATCCGTCATTCGTTCGTCCGCGACACTCCCGAGCCGGTCGGCGGGGTCGGGCAGATGGTGGCCTCGATGTGGGCGAGGAAGACCATCGACTACGGGCTCGGCCCGCACCCGATGGACGGTCCCGGCCAGGGCACCTTCTGGGGCCATCGGTCCGTACCCGGACCACGTTGTCCGGACCCTCGCGCGCGGTCCTGCCCCGCCGCGATGCACCCCACCCGGGGCGGGACCGGGCGGCCCGGCCCCGTCGCGGTGCTGACGGTGCCGCCGTCGTCCACCGGACCGGCCACCGCCGTCGGGCGGCTGCGCGCCGCGGATGCTTCGGCGCGATGGCCCCCTCGGGCCCACCGCGGCCGGCGCGCTCGACGCGGCCTTCGTCCCGCGTGGTGCCGTCACCGTCCCGTTCCCGCGGTTCCTCCTCGCCCTGGCCGACCGCTCGCTCGGCGGGTCGGGAGGTCTCGGGAGCAGGAGACCCGACGGCGCATCAGCTCCCGTCGACCGGCTTTCCGCGCCAGGCGTGGATGCCCGGGGAGAGCTCGACCACCTCGGACGGGTAGGCGTCCCGTACGAGCGTGAGCAGCGTGCGCTGCTCGTCCAGCCAGCCGGGTGCGAAGGAGAGTACGACCCGGAGCGTGACGCCCGAATCCTCCGCGTCGGAGACCGTCACCCGGAGCCCGCCGGGCCGTCCGGGTTCGATCCGCAGCTGGGGGCCGTGTTCCTCGTCCAGCCAGCGGACCGCGGATCCGCGCCCCAGCCGGTCCAAGGCCGTCTCCCACTGCCCGAGATGGCGTTCGGTCACCAGGGTGACGAAGTGCCCGCGCACCGAGTCCGCGGTGACGGTGATCTCGCAGTCCAGCCAGTCGTGGCCGAGCAGGGACCCGGGGGCGTGCCGGCCGAGTACCCGCACCCGGACGCTCCGGCCACCGGTCCGCCCGTCGCGGCCGGGGGTGTCGTCGGTGCCGGGGCGGTCGGTCAGTCTGATCAACTCGCTCTGCTGCGAAGCGGCTTCGCGCACGGCGTGCTCCTGTTGGCAGCGGATCCAGGGGCTGACATCCTCGCGCGGGTGTTCGCCCCGGAGCCAATCCGGGAGAGCGGTCGGTCTGCGGCCGTGGCGGGCCCACGAGCCGTGGGTGCGAGGGGTCGCCGCCGGGTGGTGTCCGTCGGCACGCGGACCGCCCGCCCGAGAGCGGGCCGGGTCGCGCACATGCAGGACGGCCCGCCGGACCGGGGGCTCGGGCGGGCCGTCCTGGCGTACCGCGGGGTGTACGAGCTGCTGCGCGCTGCCGCGGTCGTGCGGAACGTCCGGCCGTGCCGGCTGCCCGGTCGGCGCGGCGGCGGCGTCGCGCGGGCCGGTCGGGTCAGCGGTGCTCCGGGTGGCCGGTGAGGACGGTGGTGAAGATCGGCTCGCCGTGCTGATGGCCGGTCACGGTGGTGGTGAGGGCGTCCGGGTCCTCGCCCGGGGTGTGCCGCGCCGTGATGACGGTGGGCGCGTCGTGCTCGGCGTACCGGTGGAAGGTGGTGGCCGCGGCGGTCGGCATGACGGCGACCGGGCTGGTCAGCGCGTTGGTCGCCTGGCGGGCCGCCTCCAGCAGGACCATGCCGGGGATGTGGTCGTTGGCGTGGTCGAAGAGGATCGGGTGCCAGAAGTCGGGGGTGAGGTGCCAGGCGCCCGGCGCGTCGGCCGGGGTGAGCACGACGTCGCACGGGCGGAGCCGGCCGACCCTGGCCGGCGGCAGCGGCTCGCCGATCTCCTCGGGCGCCGCCGGGTGGCCGGTCTCGTGGTGTCCGCGGCGCAGCCGCTGGTAGGTGGAGTCCGGGATGGTGGTGAAGCGGGCGTTCCCGGTGCCGGCCAGGTGGGGGCCGCGCCGGACGACGGTTTCGAGGGTGAAGTCGACCGTGGTGCGGGTGCGGCGGGGCTCGGCGCTGAGCCGGACCTCCAGCGTGAGGTCGGTCGGCTCCGCGCCGATCAGCAGCTGGCGCGGCCGGGTGGTGTAGTCGAGGTTCCACATCATGAACTTGTGGTCGAGTGGTACACCGAACCGGGTGTGGGCGAGGTAGAGCCCGGCTTGGCGGATCGTTTCAGCAGCTTGGATCGGGTCGTGCCGGGTGCCGTCCGGGGTGCCGAAGAAGGTGTGTGCCCGCGGCCACTGCGCGGTGACCGCGAAGGTGCTGTCGGTCAGTTGCTCGCTGCCGGTGAGGAAGACCTCGGCGTGGCAGGCCCGGTGGACGTACTCCTTGGCGACGGTGCTGGTCAGGCGGGGTGCCGGGGCCGCTGCCGCGGCCGGGCCGGGAATCGTCCCGGAGTCCGTGCCGGTGGCGAGGACGGTGGCGAGGACGGGGGCAGGCGTGCGGAAGGCAAGCAGGGTCATGGGGAGCGCTCCGAAGGACCGTGACGGGCGGGGTGGGCTGCTCAGGGCTCGTAAGATACGTACCTACCGGTTTGGTTTTCAAGGAGCCAGAACAAAGGTTCGTCATCGGCCGGGCGTGGTCGGGTGGGCACGGTGGGTGGGCATCGCTCGTCGCCGCGCGGCCGTCTCTTCGGGGTGAACCATCGTGACCAGGCGGGATGTCATCGAACACACTTGACAGGTTCATGGCTATTGCAGGGCGGTTCGTTGGTGCGGCGGCCTGAAGTGAGGACTGTCGTTCCGGATGGGGAGGCTGTCGGGGCGGCATAGGTCATCTGTTCGACTCGGACCGTCCATGCGGTTTTGGTGCGCCTGAGGACGGCCTTATGTGACCCGGGATGCAGGGATCCGGCAGGACTCGGCAGTTAAGATACGGGGTGTTTGGTTTTGTTTGCCGAGCGTTTCGGGTGGGGTGGTTGCGGTGGTGCGGCAGGAGCGGGCGGTCCGGACGCGTCGGCTGATCCTGGAGGCGGCGGCGTCGGTCTTCGACGAGTACGGGTACGAGGGGGCGACGATCGGCGAGGTGGTGGCCAGGGCCGGAGTGACGCGCGGCGCGGTGTACTTCCACTTCGCGTCCAAGCGGGAACTCGCCCAGGGCATCGTCGACGAGCAGTTCGGCCGCGACGAGATCCCCGAACGGCACTGCAAGCTCCAGGAGTTCGTGGACCTCGGGATGGCGGTCGCCCATCTGATGCCGCGCGACCCGGTGCTGAGTGCGGGCGCGCGGCTCTCCCTCGGCCAGGACGTGTTCGGCGACTTCAGCGGTGGCGCGGCGCCCGGCTGGATCCAGCGGACCGAGATCGTGCTGGAAACCGCGGGCCGGTGTGGGGAGTTGCTGCCCCACGTGGTGCCCGCCGAGACGGCGTGGCTGGTCACCGGGGCCTGGACGGGCGTGCAGATCCAGTCCCAGAAGATGTCCGGCCGGATGGATCTGGAGCGTCGGATCGCCGTGATGTACCAGCACCTGATGCCGAGTATCGCGGTGCCCGGGGTGCTGGCCACGCTCGACCTCGGGGTGGACCGGGGCGGCCGGGTGCTCGCGGAACTGGCGGCGGCCCGGGCCGCGGGGGCGGTGGAGGCCGGTGCGGGTGAGGCGGCCGGAGCGGACGCGGGCGGAGCCGGCCCGGCCTGAGGCCGGCGTCGTCGGGCGCCGTTCGATGCCGGGTCGGCAGGTCCGGGTCTCGGGCTGGAAGGGACTGCTCCGCCCGATAACAAACAGTGCGTTCGGTTTTGTAGTGACAAACCGTCTGTCCTGTTTTGGATTGGCATCGGGTGCTCCACCGGCCTTCCGGCGGACCCACGCGGACGCTGAGCAGCGGAGCGCCCGCCCGGCCGTCCACCATGCTGCGCCGGTTGCAGCGCTCCATCCTGCTCGCCGGTCCCGAACGGCCTGACCAGGAGCAGCCCGGCGCACTTGCCGACGGCGCGCCCGGTCGAAGATATGCGACGAGCCGTCAGTCGGCGAGTACGCCGGTGTTCTGGCAGGCGTGCAGCAGCCACCGTCCGTCGCGCTGCCTGGTCATGACGTACAGCGGGGCGCCCTCCGAACCGCCCTGCGGCGAGTGGTAGACCTGCCGGACCTTGACGGCGGCCACGTCGGGGCGGAGGAACCGGATGTGCACCGGTTCGTAGGTGACCTGGCCGTCCCAGTTCGCGGCGGGCAGCACGGCGCGGGTGAACTCGGCGATCGCGTCCAGGCCGAGGAGGACCTTTCCGTGGGCGGTCGTCCAGACGGCCTCGGGGTGAAACAGGGCGAGGAAGGCGTCCGGGTCCTTGGTGCGCTGGGCGTGTTCGACGGCGGCCACCACGCGTTCGATGGCCACGATGTCCGCGTCCTCGGTGTGCGTGTTCCTGGCGTCCGTGGGCTCGGCCGCTGGGGGTTCGGGGACTGTGGGCTCGGGGACTGCGGGCTCGGGGACTGCGGGCTCGGCGGCTGTGGCTCGGGTGTTCATGCGGATCATCCTGGGCCCTCAAGTGGCCTTGAGGTCAAGACGTCCGGGCGGCACGGGGCGCAGCGACAGGTAGTCGTCGAGGCGGGCCGAGGCGGTGAGCATCGCCAGGCCGCGGCTGGTGAGGCGCTGCTGCCAGCTATCGAGGGCGGCGGACAGTTCGCCGGTGCCGCCCGCCGTGCGGATCTGCCGGAGCACGGTGGCGATGTGGTCCAGCAGGTAGCCGCCCCGGCGGAGCAGATGGGCGAGTTCGGCGTCCCGGACGTCGGCGGGGAGGTAGCGGCGGTGGCCGGTGGCGCGGTCCCGGGCGGGGGTCAGGATGCCGGCGGCCTCCCAGGCGCGCAGGGTCGCGGGGGTGACGCCGAGCCGGTGCGCGACCTCGCCGACGCTGCGGGGGCCGGGCAGTGCGGGAAGGGACGTTCCGGCGGCGCCGTCGGCCAGGTGTCCGACGGCCTCGCGGACCGCGCTGAGGGTCTCCCGGTCACGCAGCAACTGGGAGTGCCCCAGGTCGAGTTCGGCGAGGGCGTCGCCGAGCCGGTCGCTATGGACGGCGGTCATCACCGAACCCGCGGCCGGATGCCCGTACGCCGGGACGAGGGCCAGGTAGGCGCGCAGGGCGGAGGCGTGCAGCCCGGTGTAGATGCGGTACCCGGTGGGTGTGCGTTCGGCGGGCGGGAGGAAGCCGTCGCGTTCGTAGTTGCGGATCGCCTGGGTCGAGATGCCGTGTTCGCGCGCGAGGTCGGCGGGTCTCATGATCGTCTCCCGTCCCGGGGCGACCGGTCGCTCCGGGCCGACGGGTCGCTCCGGGTGGTCCGGTCGTTCCCGGCCGTCGGACCGCACAGGGCGGTTTGAGACTTTCCGCCGGAACTGAGCGCCTGTGGTCCGAAAAGTTTCAACCGTTCCCTCAAGGATACGCTTGAGGTCCATGAACCAGGACATGCATGACTTCGTCACCCCGGCGTGCGAGCTTCTGGGCCTCGGCGAACCGACGCACCAGGAGCCGGCGTTCGGGCGGGTCCGCAACGAGCTGTTCGCCCGGCTGGTCGACCGGGGCTTCCGGTCGGTCGCGCTGGAGACCGACCGGGTGGCCGCGTTCGCCGTGGACGCCTACGTCCGGGAGGGCGTCGGCACCCTCGACTCGGTGATGTCGGAGGGCTTCACCCACGACTTCGGGGCGCTTGAGCCCAACCGCCGACTCGTCGCCTGGATACGGGAGTTCAACCGGGAACGGCCGCCCGGCGAGCGGCTGACGTTCCACGGCTTCGACATCCCGACCGAGAACACCAGTGCTCCCAGTCCGCGCCCTTACCTCCAGCAGGCCCGCGACTACCTGGGGCTCGACCTCGGTGTCGACCTCGCCGCGCTGGCGGGTGAGGACGAGCGCTGGAGCCGTACGGAGGCGGTGACGGACCCGGCCCAGTCGCCGGGTGGCTCCGCGGAGGCGGCGAGGCTGCGCTGCGTCGCGGACGACCTCCTCCTCCGACTCCAAATGCGTGCACCGGAGTTGATCGCTTCGACCTCCTCCGCCGAGTGGTTCGAGGCCCGCGCGCGACTGGCGGCCGGGATCGGACTGCTGCGCTACCACGCGCAGTCGGCCGTCCCGGGGCTCGCCCCGAGTGCCCGGCTCGGCGCCCTGCTCGGTGTGCGGGACGCGCTGATGGCGCAGAACCTCCTCGACATCCGGGAGATCGAGGCCCGGCGCGGACCGACCCTGGTCTTCTCCCACAACCTGCACCTTCGACGGACCCCGAGCACCTGGGCGCTGGGCGAACTGGACTGCCGGTGGACCGGCGCGGGCCGCATCGTCGGCTCGCTGCTGGGCGAGCGGTACGCCTTCGTCGCCGGGAGCCTGGGACGCAGCGAGGCACTCGGGCTGGCCGACCCCGCACCGGGGACGTACGAGGCGCACCTGCAAGGATCGGGTGCGGCCTGGGAGTTGACGAGCCCGGCGCTGCCGGAGAGATCCCGTACCCGCACCGGGACCGAGTCGCGGCAGGGTTACTTCCCGCTCGACCGGGAGGTCCTCGACGGGGCGGCCGCGGTGCTGCACATCGCCGACGGGGCGGCGGTGCCGGCCGCTTCCTGAGCGTCCGCCGGCCCTGGATAGGCCCGCCGCAGGTGGGCCACCAGGGCGGCGGTCGGCGGTGCGGCGGGCTGCCCGGCCGGCCAGGCCAGCGCGATCCTGACCCGGGGGACGGGCTCGGTGAGCGGACGGACGCGCAGGCCGGGCACCTGGCCCGGGTCGGGCAGGACGGCCACGCCGAGCCCGTGGGCGGCCAGCTCGGCCAACTGCGGTGGCGCGGCCGCCTCGACGCCGATCGCCGGGTCGACACCGGCCTCGGCCAGGGCGCGCTCCAGCGCGGTGCGCATCCCGGTGCCGCGCGGGGTGCTCACCAGGGCGTGCCCGGCGAGCGCCGCGACCGGGAGCGCTCCCCGGCCGGGCTCGGTACGACGCCGGGAGGAACCGGGGCCGGAGGCCGGGGCAGCACCCGAGCCGCCAGCCGAGGCAACCGTGAGCGGATGGTCCTCGGCCCAGGCCGCGACCAGCGGGACCTCCAGCACGGTGTGCACGGCGAGCCCGGTCAGCTCCGGCCCGCCGTCGTCGCTCTCCCGCCCGTTCGCGGGGGCGGGCAGGCCGACGACGGCGAGGTCCAGCCGGCCGTCACGCAGGGCGGCGAGCATCCGTGCGGTGGTGTCCTCGGTGAGCGAGAAGTCGATACCGGGGTGCTCCTGGCGGAACGCGGCCAGCGTGGTGGCGAGCCCGGGGAAGGTGCCAAGTCCGGACGGCGGGGTCAGGGCCGCCCCGGCGACCATGCCCAGCCGCACGTGTCCGCGCCGCAGTCCATCGAACTCCCACGCGGCGCGGCGGGCTTCGGCCTCGGCGGCGAGTGCCGCCCTGGCGTGCGGCAGCACCGCCTCACCGGCCGGGGTGAGCCGCACGGTACGGCCCGAGCGGTCGAGCAGCCGGTGGCCCAGCTCCCGTTCCAGCTGCCGGATCTGGGAGCTCACCCCGGGCTGGGTCAGGTGGAGCAGCTGCGCGGCCCGGGTGAAGCTGCCGTGCTGGGCGACGGTGACGAAGTACCGGAGCTGCCGCAGTTCCATAACCGCTGATCATAGGCGGCAGAACGTTCCGGTCTTGGACGGGCGTACGGTTCCGGTCGCAGGCTGGACGCATGGAGAACGTGCCACAGAACGCCGCGCCGCAGGACGCCGTGGCGCAGAACATCACGCCGCAGGACGCCGTGCCGCAGGGCCGGGACACCGGGCCGATCCAGTGGATCCGTGAGCAGGTCGCGGCCGAGCGCCGCGAACTCGCCGCCGTGTTCGCCGCCCTCACCCCGGAGCAGTGGAACTCGCCCTCGCTGTGCGGGGGCTGGCGGGTCCGCGAGGTGGTCGCGCACATGAGCACCGGCTTCCGGCACTCGACGGCGCGCACCGTCCTCGAACTCGCCCGCTCCGGCGGCAGCATCCACCGCATGGCCGACCGGATCGCCCGCCGCGACGCCGCCGCCATGACGGAACGCGAACTCGTCGCCGCGCTGGCCGACCATGCCGGTCACCCGTGGCGCCCGCCCGTCGGCGGCCGGATCGCGGCCCTCGCCCACGACGCCGTCCACGGCCTCGACGTCACCGTGGCGCTCGGCCTGCCCGCCCGTCTCCCGCAGGACCGGGTGAGTGCGCTGCTGGCCGGCCTCACCCCACGTGGCCTGCGGTTCTTCGGGGCCCGGTTGGACGGCGTCCGGCTGGAGGCGACGGACACCGGCTGGTCGTACGGCGAGGGGCAGCTCACGGTGCGGGGGCGGGCGGAGCACCTGCTGCTGCTCGCGTACGGGCGCAGGGTGCCGGAGGGGCTGCTGCTGGGGGACGGCGCCGGTCGGTTCACCGCCGGGGGCTGAGCGCGAGCCCCGGGCAGGTGGGGGCTCGGCCGTCATGCGGGTTTCGGGTGCCCGTGACTACGATCGGATGAGGTCCTTCCGGATGGTGGTGGAGACGGGAAGCCAGGTCGCCGATGGCCCCGAGGTCCGTGCAGTGGCCGCCGTACGTGCGGGTCGCTCCGTGGTTGCTGACCGCCGGCGGGCTGGTGTGGAACGCGCTGGACCCGGCCGACTACTGGGGCGATCCGCTGCTCGCGGCCGCCGCGGTGCTGGCGGGGGCGCTGCTGGTACTGCGTGACACCGTCGCGGTCGGGGCGGCCAATGTGCTCGGCATCCTGCTGCTCTCCACCCAGGACGGGTCGGTCGGGACCAGGGCCGGATACCTGGAGCTGGGGAACACGGTGTTCGCGGCGCTGCTCGGGATCGGGGTGAACCGGGTGGTGGCCCGGCACGGGCGGCGGCTGGCGCGGGTGCGGTCGGTCGCCGAGGCGGCGCAGCGCGCGGTGCTGCCGGAGCCGCCCGCGCGGGTGGGACGGCTGTCGGTCGCGGCCTGCTACCGGGCCGCCCAGGACGAGGCGCTCATCGGGGGTGACGCGTACGCGGTGCAGGTCACCCCGTACGGCGTGCGCGGGCTGATCGCGGACGTGCGGGGCAAGGGGCTGCACGCGGTGGGCGCGGTGTCGGTGCTGCTGGGCGCGTTCCGGGAGGCCTCCCACCGGGTGCCGGAGCTGGTCGCGCTCGCGGACGCGCTGGAGGACTCGTTGCTGCGGGAGAGCGAGCGGATGAGCGAGGAGCTGCGGCTGGAGGGGTTCATCACCGCGCTGCTGGTGGAGTTCCCGCCGGGGGAGGAGAGCGTGCGCACGCTCGACTGCGGGCACCCGGGACCCTACCTGCTGGGCCCGAACACGAGGGACGGGGCGCTGCGGGACGGGGCGGTGCGGGGCAGGGCCGGCCTCGGGGTGCGGCGGCTGGACGCGGCGGATCCCGGGCTGCCGCTGGGGATGGGCGGGCTGGGCGTCGGGCGTCCGGCGCCGGAGAGCAGGCCGTTCCCGGCCGGGTGCACGCTGCTGCTGGTGACCGACGGGGTGACCGAGGCCAGGGACGCGGCGGGGGAGTTCTACGATCCGGTGCTCGGGCTGGCTCCGCTGGGGCCGTTCGGCGGGCCGGCGGAGGTGCTGGACGCGCTGGTGGCGGACGTCGAGCGGTGGACGGGCGGGCCCCGGGACGACGACATGGCGGTGCTCGCGATCACCCGCCGGGCGGAGCGGGACGACGGACCGGTCGGCTGAGGGGACCGGCCGGGCGGGTGGTTGGGCGGCCGGGGGACGGCTGGAGGACGCGGCCCGGACGCCGGGGCGTGACCGTCGGCTCCGGTGTGGCCCCGGTGCGGCCCCGGATCGGCGGCCGTGGCCGTCCGGGACCCCGTTCTACGTCCCACTTCGATCACGCGGATATCACGATGAGGTGTCGGTCGGGCTTCGCTTCATGGGATCCGGCCAAGTTGAGGCTCTCCGTCCGGTGGCTGGAAAAGCCGCGTCCGCATACCGGACGGCGAAATGGATCGATGGAGCCGGAGGCGGTCGGGTCGCCCGTCGACCCGTGCCGCCTCGGCCGACGGGCGAGGACGGTGGTGCGGCTGCGGCGGGTGTGACCGTCGGGGGCGCGCAAGGAGCGCCGGGGTGGTGGCGGGATTCGGCCGACCTCCGGGCCGTCCGGAAACGGACCCGGTGCTTGCCCCGTGTCGAAGGGGTGACCGAGAGTCGCATCGATGAACGAGAAGCCCAGCCCCCGCCAGGCCCGTCTGCTCGACCACCGCGACTTCCGGCTCCTGCTGACCGGAGCAGCCGCGGCCCAGACGGGCAGTCAGGTCACCCTCGTCGCTCTGCCGCTGGTGGCGGTGCTGGTGCTCGACGCCACACCGTTCCAGGTCGGTCTGCTGACCGCCGCGGAAACCGCCGCCTTCCTGCTCGTCGGCCTCCCGGCGGGCGCCTGGCTGGACCGGATGCGCAAGCTGCCGGTGCTGGTCCGGGCCGACCTGGTGCGCTGCCTGGCCGTCGGGTCGATCCCGCCGGCCGCCGCGCTCGGGGTGCTCGGCATGCCGCAGCTCTACGTGGTGGCGCTGGTCACCGGGGTGGCGACGGTGTTCTTCGACGTCGCCCACCAGTCCTTCCTGCCCGCCGTCCTGCCGCGCGAGCAACTGGTCGGCGGGAACGGGGCGCTGGAGACGGTCCGCTCCTCGGCGCAGATCGCCGGGCCCGGCCTCGGCGGGGGGCTGGTCCAGCTGCTCGGGGCGCCGCTCGCCATCGTGGCCGACGCCTGCGGGTACCTCGTCTCCGCGCTGCTGCTCGTCCGGATCAAGGTCGAGGAGCCGCGTCCGGAACCCGCGCCGGGGCGCTCGCTGCGCGCCGAGGTCGGCGAGGGCGTGCGGTTCGTGCTCGGTCACCCGCTGCTGCGGGCGATCGCGACCGCCACCGCCACGTCCAATCTGTTCTCGGCCGTGCTGACCGCCGTGCAGACGGTCTTCTGGGTGCGGGTGCTCGACCTGTCGCCGGGCGCCATCGGCGTGCTGCTGTCGGTCTCCGCCGTCGGCGGGCTGGCGGGCGCGCTGTGCGCCGGGCAGCTCGCCCGGTGGATCGGACAGGCCCGGCTGATCTGGCTCTCCACGGTGGTGACGGCGCCGTTCGCGCTGCTGTGGCCGCTGTCCGGCAGCGGTGCGGGCGTGGTGCTGTTCGGCCTGGCCTCCGGGGTGGTGCTGTTCGGCGCGGTCGCCTACAACGTCGCCCAGGTGAGCTTCCGGCAGAGCCTCTGTCCGCCGGAGCTGCTCGGCCGGATGAACGCCACGATGCGCTTCCTGGTGTGGGGGACCCTGCCGATCGGCGCCCTGGTCGGCGGCGTGGTCGCCGACGCGTCCGGGCCGCGCACCGCGCTCTGGCTCTGCGCGATCGGCTTCCTGCTGGTGCCGCTGCCGCTGCTGCTGTCACCGCTGCGGCGGATGCGGGAACTGCCGGGCGCCGACCGCCCGGCCGGGCCCGCCGGGGGCCCGGAGGCCGGCGACGAGGAGGACGCCGTGAGCCCCACGACGCCCTGACCGGCGGCCACCCCGGCCTTCGGCTGAATGCGTAACCGTCCGAACCGCCTTCCGCGAACCCCGAACCGCCTGCCCGGACCGCCTGCCCGAACCGCCTGCCCGAACCGCCTCCCCGAACCCCGAACGAACGAACCCCTGGACCTGAGCACAGCCCTGGCCGAGTCCCCCGACCGATCCCCGACCCGAGCCGCGACCGGAAACCGGAGACCGTTCCCGTGCACGCCAGCATCACCGCCGCCTACCTCGCCCGGTACCGCTCCGCCGCCGCCGAATCCCCGGTGGAGCTGCTCCCGCTGACCGGGGCCCAGCGACGGTTCCTGATCACCCGCAGGCTCGCGCAGCAGAGCCGCACCGACGTCGTCCCGCTGTTCTTCGCCTACCCGCGCGGCACCCTCGACCTCGACCGGCTGGCCCGCGCCGCCGCCGCGGTGGCCGCCCGCCACCCGGCACTCTGCGGCGGCTTCGGGACCGTACGCGGCACACCCGTGCTGCGCACCGGCGGCCCCTCGGCCGAGGCCGCCAGGATCGCCGTCGCCCCCGGTCGCACCGCCCGCGCCGCGCTGCGCGACGCCCTGCTGGACTGGCCCGCCGACGGGCCCGCGCTGCGCCTGCTGGTGGCCGCGGACCCGGACGGCGACGAGGAACTCCTCGCCCTCGCACTGGACCACGCGGCCTGCGACGAGCAGTCGCTCGGTGTGCTCACCGCCGAGGTCGGCGCGGCCTACGAGCGGGACGAGCCGGCGGCCGCCGGGCCGGCCCCGCAGGCCCTCGCCGACTACCGGCAGGCCGTCGAACTCCAGCTCGCCGTCGAGGACGCCGCCGGCGGCCCCGCGGCTCAGGCCCACTGGGGCCGCCGGCTGGGCGGCCTGACCGGGGCCGGCGGCGGCGCGGCCACGTCCACCGGCATGCTCACCGAACGGCTGCCCGCCGCCGAGGGCGCCGCCCGCAGCGCCGTCTTCCCCGCCCTGCTGGACGCGGTCGGGGCCGCCGCGCACCGGCTGCACCGGGCGCCGGAGGCCGGGGGAGGGCCGCTGGCGCTCGGCTACCCGTGGGGCGGCCGGCCGGTGGGGGCGCCCGCCGCGCTCGGCTGCTTCCTCAACACCCTCGTCCACCCCGCCACTTCGGGCCCGGCCGCGGACCTGGACACCCTCGCGGACGCCTGGTGGGACGACCTGGACCACGCCGGCACCCCCTTCGACGAGGTGGTCAGGGCCGCCCGCACCGCAGGGGCCCCCTGGTCGGGCGCCCTGGATGCCCTGCTCACCCTGGAGGACCTGCACCGCCGCCCGCCGCTGGTGCTCGGCGGCACCCCGGGCCGGGAGACCCACCTGGACGGACGGCCGCTGGCCGCGCCGCTGGCCGTCTCCGCCTCGCACGGCGACGACCTGCTGATCCGGCTGGGCTGGGACCGCGACCGCTTCCCCGAGGCCGACGCCCAGGCCGCCTTCGGCGAACTGCTCGCCGTGCTGCGGCACCACCTGCACGCTCGGCCGGCCGTGGCCCCGCAGGTCTGAACGCCGCGCGTCGGCCACAGACGCCGACCGCCTCCCCTGACCACCGCCCGCACCCGTTCACCCGCACCCGTACGCCCGGATCCCGCGCGCCCGAATCCGTACGCCCGAAACCGTACGCCCGTTCCGCGGGCCCGACCTCCCACCCCGGATCCGCCCACGACGGGTCCACCCCGTCCGTCCGAGCGCGCCCGACGCGCCGCCCGGACGGACCCCCGGGTCCCGGGCCGCACCTCACCCCGGTGCGGCCCGGTCCACCGGCCGGTACGGGACCACCCCACGCCCGCGACCGACCTTCGCAGTGCCGACAAGCCCACCACACAAGGGAGTTGACCATGTTCGCACTCTCTCCTTCGCAGGAGATCGTCTGGCTGCACGAACAGATGCTGCCGGGCAGCCGCGCCTACAACTTCACCGCCGTCCTCGACCTGTGGGGCACCCTCGACCGGGACGCGCTGCACGCCGGCCTGGCCGCCGTGCTGGCCCACCACCCCGGTCTGCGGCTGGAGTTGATGCCCAGGCCGGAGGGACTGCCCGGCCAGCGGGTCGCCGAGGACTGCGAACCCGAGCTGCGCCACAGCGACTTCACCGCCGAGCAGGACCCGGAGGCCGCCTTCCGCCGGCTGCTCGCCGCCGAGGCCGAGGAGCCGCTGGACACCGAGCGGGCCCCGGTGCTGCGCTGGCACCTGGTCCGGCTCGCCGAGGACCACCACCGGCTGATCCACGTCGAACACCACCTCGTCCACGACGGCCACTCCTTCGCGATCCTGCTGCGCGACCTGTTCACCGTCTACCGCGCCACCGTCCTCGGCGAGCCGTACGAGCTGCCCACCGCGCCCTCGTACGAGGAGCACGCCCGCGCCGCCGCCGACCTCCCCCGGGACCGCGGACTCGACTTCTGGACCAGGGAGCTGACCGACGCCCCGCGCGAGGTCACCCTGCCCGGAGTGGCGCGGCCGGGCGTCGAGCGCCGCCACCGGGGCGGCCAGCTGCGCCAGTCGGTCGGCGCCGACCTGGCCGAGCGGCTGCGCGAGCGCAGCAAGGCGGACGGCCACACCCCGTTCAGCACCCTGCTCGCGCTCTTCGCCGAACTGCTGCGCCGGCACAGCGGCCACCGCGAGGTGGTGGTCGGCACCGCCGTCGGCAACCGCCCCGAGGGCTTCGAGAGCACCGTCGGCATGTTCGTGAACACCGTCCCGCTGCGCCTGCGGCTCGACCCGGCGGCCCCCGGCACCGAGGCCGTGGACGAGGTGACCGACGTCCTGCTGCGCGCGCTGCCGTACCAGGACCTGCCGGTCCAGGAGCTGACCCGCAGGCTCGGGCTGCACACCACCGGCGCCGACAACCCGCTGTTCAACGTGATGTTCAGCGCGCACGACGCGGCGCTGCCCGACGTCCAGGCGCCCGGCCTGGAGGTCTCGCTGTACGAGGGCTTCAACACCGGCACCACCCGCTTCGACCTCGACCTGGTGCTGCTGCCCGACGACCGCCGGGTGGTCGGCGAGAAGCACGGCGCCGCCGGGATGACCCTGGTCTGGGACTACGACGCGGACCTGTTCCGCGAGTCCGAGGCGGTGCTGCTGTCCGAGCGGCTGCTGGAGCTGCTGCGCTGCTACCTGGACCGTCCGGAGGCGCCGATCGCGGAACTCGCCCCCGCGCCGGAGCGGCCGGAGCGGCCGGAGAGCTCGGAAGCCGTCCTGGCGGCCGCCGCCGACCCCGCCGTGCTCGACCCGGCCGCCGCCCACGACCCCACCTCGCTCGCCCTGCTGGCCGGCACCGAGCGGATCAGCTACGGCGAACTCGACCGCCGGGTCACCGAGCTGGTCGAGCGGCTGCGCGCCGCCGGGGTCGCGCCCGGCCAGCCGGTGGCCACCGTGCTGCCGCGCGGCACGGACAGCGTGGTCGCCCTGCTCGCCTGCCTGCGGCACGGCGCCGTGTACGCGCCGCTGTCCACCGAGGACCCGGCCGCCCGGCTCGGGCTGCTGCTGGAACGGCTGAGCCCCGCGCTCGTCCTGGCCACCCGGCAGAGCGCCCTCGCGCTGCCCGCCGAGGGCGTCACCCCGGCGCTGCTGGACGGCCCCGCCTTTCCGAAGGCCGAGCCCGCCGCCGTGCTGGACGGCGCCGCCTACGTGATCCACACCTCCGGCTCCACCGGCGTGCCCAAGCCGGTGCTGGTCGGCCGCGCGGCCCTCGCCGGGTACGTCGCGGCGATCGCCGGCCGCTACGGACTCACCTCCGCCGACCGGGTGCTGCTGTTCGCCCGCCCGTCCTTCGACGTGGCCCTGGAGGAGGTGCTGCCGGCCCTCGCCGTCGGCGCCGCCCTGGTGGTGCCGCAGCGCGAGGTGCCCACCGGCCCCGAGCTGGTCGCGGTGCTGGCCGCCCGCGGCGTCACCGTCGCCAACCTGCCGACCAGCTACCTGCTCGCGGTCCGCGAGGACCTGCGCGAGGCGCTGGCGGACGGCCGCTGGGCGCCCCGGCTGCTGGTGCTCGGCGGCGAGCGGCTGCCCGCCCGGGCCCTGACCGGTCTGACCGGGGCCACCACCGTGCTGAACGCCTACGGGGTCACCGAGGCCACCGTCACCTCCACCGTGTACGAGGTCACCGCCGCCGACCTCGCCGAGGACGGCGAGATCCCGCTCGGCGCCGAACTGGACGGCGTGCGCATCCACGTCCTGGACGACACGCTGCAACCGCTCGCGCCCGGCTGCGTCGGCGAACTCGCCATCAGCGGCCCCCTGCTGGCCGAGGGCTACCTCGCGCTTCCGGAGCCGACCGCGGCCCGCTTCGTGACCGTCCCCGCACTGGACGGCGCCCTCGTCTACCGCACCGGCGACCGCGGCTACCGCGACCCGGACGGGCGGCTGCGCTTCCTCGGCCGGGCCGACAACCAGGTCAAGCTGCGCGGCCACCGGATCGAACTGGAGGAGATCGAGGCCGCCGCCTCCGCCGAACTCGGCGGCCGCTCCTGCGCCGTGCTGCTGCACACCGACCCGCAGACCGGCCCCCGACTGGTCGGCTTCCTGGAGGGCGCCGAGCGCCCCGACCAGGCGGCCCTGCACGAGGCACTCGCCCGCCGGCTGCCCGGCGGACTCGTCCCGGCGAGTTGGACGGCCGTCGCCGCGATGCCGACCCTGCCCGGCGGCAAGCCCGACCGCAACGCCCTCGCCCGCCTGGCGGCCGAGGCCCCGGAGCCGGAGGCACGGGACAGCGCGCCGAGCGCGTTCACCGACCCCGGCCAGCAGCTGATCGCCGCCGCCTGGCGCGAGGTGCTCGGCCACGACCGCTTCACCGCGGACTCGCACTTCTTCGAGGTCGGCGGCCACTCGCTGCTCGCCGCCCAGCTCGCCGCCTACCTGGAGCCGCACCTCGGCAGCCGCCCGCCGCTGCGCACCCTGTTCCGCCACGCCGTGCTGGCCGACCAGGCCCGCGCCCTCACCGCAGGAGAGACGAAGTGACCGCCCCCTCCGCCGTCCTGGAGGACGGCCACCGCGAACTCGTCGAGGCCTTCGAGAGCTTCGTGCGCCGCGAACTCGTCCCGCTGGCCGCCGAGTTGCCCGAGACCGCCGACCTGGTCCCGGGAGACCTGCGGGCCTACGTCCGCAAGCGCTCCGCCGCGCTCGGCTTCTACGCCGGCGACTACCCCGAGGACCTCGGCGGCGCCGACATGCCGTTCACCGCCGTCGTCCTGCTGCACCACGCCGCCGGGCGCAGTGGCTGCGTGCTCGCCCCGTACGCCCTGGCCGGCTCCGACGGGCCCAGTCCGCTGCTGCGCAACGGCACCCCCGAGCAGGTCGAGCGCCACCTGGTCCCGCTGGTGCGCGGCGAGCAGACCCGCTGCCTCGCCCTCACCGAACCGCACGCGGGCTCCGACGCGTTCCGGCTCACCACCACGGCCGTGCGCAGCGGCGACGGCTGGGTGCTGAACGGCCGCAAGACCTTCGTCAGCAACGCCGAGCACGCCGGGATCGCCCTGGTCGTCACCGCCACCGACCTCGGTGACGGGGCCGGCCCCGTCGCGGGGGCCACCGCCTTCGTGCTGCCGATGGACCAGCCGGGGCTGCGGATCGGCCAGCGCTACGAGGGCATGTCCGGCGAGCCGCTGTTCGAGCTGCTGCTGGACGGGGTCACCGTCGGCCCCGAGGCCGTGATCGGCGGCGAGGAGGGCGTCGGCGCGGCCACCGCCCTCGCCATCGACAGCCTCTCGCGCGGCCGCCTGGTGGTCGCCGCGATGTGCAACGGCATCGCCGAGTACGCGCTGCGGATCGGCGTCGAGTACGCGAAGGACCGGCGCGCCTTCGGCCGGGTGATCGGCGAGTACCAGCACGTCCAGGAGCACCTGGTCGCCACCCGGGCCGAGGTCGAGGCCTCCAAGCTGCTCACCCTCGCCTGCGCCCGGCTGGTCGACGAGGGCACCGAGTCGCCCGAGAACGCGGCGCTCGCCAAGCTCACGGCCTCGGAGACCGCCGTACGTGCCGTGGACCGCTCGCTCCAGGTGCACGGGGCCACCGGCTGGGTGCGCGGGCACCCGCTGGAGTTCCTGTACCGCTACGTCCGGATGACCACGATCATCGAGGGGACCTCGGAGGTCCAGAAGGTGATCATTGCCCGTTCCATGGGCCTGAACTGACGATACGTCACCTTCCTGGAGATGATGATGGAACACACTGACGAGAAGACCGCCGGCACGGAGACCCCGAGCATCGGCTACGGCCGTCCGCACCAGGACGGCGCGGTGCTCGACCTGTTCACCAGCTGGGCGCACCGCACCCCGGACGCCCCCGCCCTGATCGACGGCGACCGCGCCTACGGCTACGCCGAACTCGACCGCCTCGCCGACACCGTGGCCGAGGCCCTGCGCGGCAAGGTCGGCCCCGGCGACCTGCTCGGCGTCTGCCTCGGCCACTCGGTCTCGCTGGCCGCCGTCACCCTGGCCGCCGCCAAGCTGGGCGCCGTCCACCTGCCGCTCGGCCCGCGCCCCGGCGAGCACCGGCTGCGGGCCGTCGCCGAACAGCTGCGCCCGGCCTGCCTGGTGGGCGAGCCCGGACTGCTGCCGCCCGGCGGCGAACGGCTGGAGCTGGACCTGCCCACCGGCGGCGTGGTGGCCGCCCTGAGCTCCGGCGAGCAGGTGCCCGTCCCGCCCGGCACCCAGTACGCGGTGCTCACCTCCGGCTCCACCGGCACCCCGAAGGCCGTCGCCGTCACCGAGCCCGCGTTCGGCGCCCTGCTCCAGTGGTACCGCGAGCTGACCGGCCTCGGCCCCGGCGAGCGGCACGGCCTGCTGATCGGCGTCGCCTTCGACCCGCACCTGATGGAGCTGTGGGGCGGCCTCACCTCCGGCGCGGCCCTGGTCGTCGCCCCCGAGGCCGTCCGCTGGGACACCGGCGCGCTCACCGACTGGTGGCGCGAGGCCGGGATCACCGTGGCCGTCCTGCCCACCCCGATGGCCGAACCCGTCCTCGGCCGGCCCTGGCCCGCCGGCCTGGCGCTGCGCCACCTGACGATCGGCGGCGACCGGCTGCGCCGCGCCCCCGGGCCCGACGTCACCGCGACCGTCCACAACGCCTACGGCCCCGCCGAGGCCACCGTCACCACCACCGTGCACAGCATGGCCCCCGGCGGCGACCACGGCGCCGGCGCCCCGCCGATCGGCCTGCCGATCGACGGCGCCGTCCTCCTGGTCACCGACGAGGACGGCCGCCCGGTGCCGCGCGGCACGGCCGGCGAGCTGCGGATCGGCGGCCGCGGCCTGGCCGCCGGGTACCTCGACCCCGAGCTGACCGCCCGCCGCTTCGTCGACGCGCCCGCCGGCCTGGTCGGCACCGACCGGGTCTACCGCACCGGCGACCGGGTGGCCATGCGGCCGGACGGCGTGCTGGAGTTCCACGGCCGGCTGGACGACCAGGTCAAGGTCAGCGGCGTGCGGATCGAACCCGCCGAGGTCGAGGCCGCCTTCGAGCGCGACCCGCGGGTGCACCGGGCGGTGGTCGCCGCCGGGCAGGCGCCGGCCGGCGGGGCCCGGCTGCTCGCCTTCGTCCGGGCCGAGGACGGCGCCGACCCCGCGGCACTGCTCGACGCCGCCCGGCCCTGGCTGCCCGAACAGGCCGTGCCCTCCGCCGTCCGGCTGGTGGAGCGCTTCCCGCTGGACGCCAACGGCAAGGTGGACCGCCAGGCGCTGCTCGCCGAGGCGACCGCGGCGGGCGGAGCGGACGACGACCCGGTGGACGAGGGAAGCACCCCGGTCGAGCGCACCGTGCTCAAGCTCTGCCGCGAGCTGATCGGCCACGCCGACCTCCGGCCGCAGGACAACTTCCTCGCCGCGGGCGGCAATTCGCTGGCCGCCGCGAGACTGCTGGAGGCCCTGGAGAACGAGTACGGCGTACGGCTGCGCGCCCCGCTGGTGCTGCGCCAGCCGGACCTGCGGGCCGTCGCCCGGCTGATCGAGGAGCGGCTCGCGGCCCTGACCGCCTGACCCGCCCCGACCTCCTCAGCAGAGCGCCCCGGCCCACCCGGCCGGGGCGCCCGGAAGGGAACCACCATGACCACCGCGACCCGGCCCGCGCACACCGCCACTTCCCCGCACGCCAGGCCCGCCCTCCCCGCCCTGATCGCCCGGCAGGCCGGACTCCGGCCCGACGCGCTCGCCGTGACCGACGGCTCCACCGCCCTGACCTACCGCGAACTCGTGGACGCGGCAGGCCGGCTGGCCGCCGTCCTGACCGCCAGGGGGATCGGCCCCGGCAGCGCCGTCGGCCTGCTCTGCGCCCGCTCCACCCGGCTCGTCGTCGCCCAGCTCGCCGTCTGGCGGGCCGGCGGACTGCTCGTCCCGATCGACCCGGCCTACCCGCGCCCGCGGATCGCCGAGATGACCGCCGACGCGGACGTCCGGCTCGTCCTCGGCGACAAGGGCCTGCTCGCCGAGGCCGGGCTCCCCGAGGAGCGCACCCTGGTGCTGACCGAGCGCGGCACCGAGACCGACGACGAGACCGACGGCGAGCCGGCCCCCGACGCCGCCGACCCGGCCGCGCCCGCCCTGCTCTACTACACCTCGGGATCCACCGGCCGCCCCAAGGGCGTCCTCGTCCCGCACAGCGCCGTCACCGACCTGGTCACCGCCGAGGACGCGTTCACCCTCGGCCCGCGCGACCGGGTGCTCTTCCACTCCACCGTCTCCTTCGACGCCGCCACCTTCGAGCTGTGGGCCCCGCTCGCCCGCGGCGCCGCCGTGGCCGTCTCCCCGACCGAGCGGCCCAGCGCCGAGGACCTGGTCCGCGACGTGGAGCGCTTCGGCGTCACCACCCTCTTCCTCACCACCGCGCTCTTCCACCACCTGGCCGCCCGGCGGTCCCGGATCTTCGGCGTGCTGCGCACCCTGGCCTTCGGCGGCGAGGCGGTCTCGCCCGAACACGCGGGCGCCGTGCTGCGGGCCTTCCCCTGGCTCGAACTGATCAACGTCTACGGGCCCACCGAGGCCACCACCTTCACCACCCTGCACCGGGTCACCCCGGCCGACTGCGCCGGCTCCGTCCCGATCGGCCGGACCTTCGGCGGCGCCCGCGCGTACGTCCTGGACGAGCGGCTCGCGCCGGCCGCCCCCGGCACCGTCGGCGAGCTGTGGATCGCCGGCGACCGGCTGGCCCTCGGCTACCTGGACCGGCCCGAGCTGACCGCCGAGCGCTTCCGCGAGCTGCCGGGCATCGGGCGGGCCTACCGCACCGGCGACCGGGTCGGCCGACGGGCGGACGGCTCCCTGGAGTTCCACGGACGCACCGACGACCAGGTCAAGGTGCGCGGCTTCCGGATCGAACCGGGCGAGGTCGAACACGCGCTGCTCCGGCTGCCCGAGGTCGCGGAGGCCGCGGTCGTGGTCCGCCGGGCCGGACAGCCCGACGCCGCGCTCACCGCCTGCCTGGTGCCCGCCGAGGGCGCCCACCCCGCCGTCGAGGCACTGCGCGCCCGGCTCGCCGAGCAGCTGCCCGCCCACCTGGTGCCCACCGCCTGGACCGTGCTCGCCGCGCTGCCGCTGACCGGCAGCGGGAAGGTGGACCGGCGCGCCCTGGCCGCCGACGGACCGTCCGAGGCGCGGCCGTCCGCCGGCGCCGAGCTCGGCCCGATCGAACAGGCCGTCGCCGAGGCGTGGAGCCGCGCCCTGGAACGCCCGATCACCGACCCGGCCGCCGACTTCCTCGCCGAGGGCGGGCACTCGCTGCTCGCCATGTGGGTGGTGGACGACCTGCGCGAGGACCTCGGCGTCGAGCTGTCGCTCGCCGACTTCCTCGGCCACCCGACCGTCGCCGCCCAGGCCGAGCTGCTGGAACGCGCCCTGCGGGCCGCCGACGACACCCCGGGAGCCGACCGATGAGCACCGTCGACCAGGCCGACCTGCTGCGCCGGGCCCGCGGCCGCCGCGCCGCCGGCGGTCCCACCGCCACCGGTTCCGATTCCGCTCGTCCCGCCGTCTCCGCCCCCGCGCCGGAGGACGGCCCGGCCCCGCTCTCGCACGCCCAGCAGCGGATGTGGCTGATGGACCACCTCGGCCAGGGCGGCGCCCTCTACAACGTGCCGCTCGCCACCCGGCTGCGCGGCCCGCTCGACCGGCGGGCCCTCGCCGCCGCGATCACCGGCCTGACCGAACGGCACGCCGTCCTGCGCACCCGCTACCCGCGCCGGGACGACCAGCCGTACCAGCGGATCGAGCCGGTCGCCCCGGTGCCGCTGCCGGTCCTGGACGCCACCGGCCCCGCGCAGCTCGCCGCCGAGGCCGCCCGCCCGTTCGACCTGGCCACCGGCCCGGTGCTGCGCGCCCTGCTGCTGCGGCACGGCCCCGAGGACCACAGCCTGCTGCTGACGATCCATCACATCGCCGTCGACGGCGGATCCCTGCCCGTCCTGGCCGCCGACCTGGCCGCGCTCTACCGCGCCGAACGCGACGGCACGGCACTCCGGCTCCCGCCGCCGGGGCCCCCGTACGCCGACTACGCCCGCCAGGAGCGCGCCCGCGAGACCGAGCTGACGGCCGCCGCCGACCGCCTCGCCGACCGCCTCGCCGGAGCCCGGCCGCTCCCGCTGCTACGGCCCGTCCCGCCCGGGGCCCGCGAGCGCCGCGCCGCCCTGCACACCACCGCGCTGGACCCCGGCGTGACGGAGGCGCTGCGCACCCTCGGCTCCCGGCACGGCGCCACCCTGTTCACCGTCGTGCTGGCCGCCGCGTTCGCCGCGCTGCGCACCGCCTCCGGGCAGGACGACCTGGTCCTCGGCTGCGCCAGCGGCCACCGGGCCCGCCCCGAACTGCGGCGGACCGTCGGCCTCGGCGTCAACACCCTGGCCGTACGGGCGAATCCGGCCGGCGACCCGTCCTTCACGGAACTGCTCGGGTCGGTGCGCACCGCCCTGCTCGACGCCCAGCAGCACCACGAGGTGCCGTTCGACCTCGTGGTCGAGCGGCTCGGCGCGGCGGCCCGCGGGGCCGACGGCACCCCGCTGCTCTCGGTCAGCTGCGACCTGGTCCGGCCGGGCGAGCCGCTCGCGCTGCCGGGACTGGCCGCCGAGAACGTCGAACTCGACCTTGGGCTGGCCAAGTTCGGTCTGGCACTGCTGCTGGAGGACGGCCCGCGGCCGCGTGTCCTGGTCCAGCACGACCGGGACGCGCTGGACGAGGCCACCGCCGCCCGGCTCGCCGAGGCCTTCGCCGCGCTGCTCACCGCCGTGGCCGGCGACCCGGACCGGCCGCTGTCCGCACTGCCCGGAGAGCGGCTGACCGACGCCGAACACCCGCTGGTGGCAGCCCTGTCGGCCGACCCCTCGGTGGTCGAGGCGGCCGTGGTCGAGAACCCGGACGGCCCGCCGCTCGCCTACGCGGTGGTGCGCGGCCCGGTCGCCCCGACCGGCACCGCGCTGCGGGACTCCCTGCGCGGGCGCCTGCCGGCCGCCGGACTGCCGCTCGCGGTCACGCTGGTGGACCGGTTGCCCCGCCACCCCGACGGCACCCCCGACCGCGACCGGCTGCCCGGCGCCGCCCAGGGGGTCGTCGTCCAAGGGGTCGTTGCCCAGGGAGGCGCGGGTCGTCAGGACGCGGGCCCGCTGGAGGCGGTGCGGCAGGCCTTCGGCGAACTGCTGGGCGTGACCCCGTCCGCCGACGGCGACTTCTTCGCCCTCGGCGGCCACTCCCTGGTCGCCGTCCAGCTCGCCGAGCGCCTGCGCACCCGCACCGGGCTGCCGCTCACCGGCCTCGACATCCTGGAACAGCGCACCCCGCGCGCCCTCGCCGCGCTGCTCGCCACCCGCGCGGAGGAGCGCCGTGCCGCCCTCGCCAGGACGGGTGCCCACGCGCGGACCGGTGCCCGCACCGGCACCGTCCTGCTCACCGGAGCCACCGGCGGAGTCGGCGCCGCCGTGCTCCAGGAGCTGATGGCGGAGGGCAGGCCGGTCCGGGTACTGGTCCGGCCGGAGTCCGCGCACCTGCCCGCGCTGAACGGCGCCGAGGTGACGGAGGGCGACCTCGGCGACCTCGACAGCCTGCGCCGGGCCGTCGAGGGCGTGGACGCCGTCATCCACTCCGCCTGCACCTTCACCGACCACGCCACCGACCTCGCCGCGATGCGCGCCCTGGCCGACGGCCGGCGGGGCGGCCCGTTCGTCTTCGTCAGCAGCATCGACGCGTACGGCCGCCCGGCGGGCACCGAGGTCCCCGAGGGCAGCCCCGCCGGCGCGTCGGTCACCCCGTACGGGCAGGCCAAACTGGACTGCGAGCGCGTCCTCTTCGAGGCCGCCGCCGCCGGCCGCGGCCCGGCCACCGCCGTCCGCGCCCCGATCGTCTGGGGCCCGCACCACCGGCTGCGCGACCAGCTCCGCTGGGGCTCCACCGGCGCCCTCTACCAGGCCGCCCTGGCCGGCCGGCCGATCGGCCTGCCGGACACCGACCGGTGGTACGGCGCCTCCTGGGTGCACGCCGCCGCCCTGGCCCGCGCCCTGACCGCCTGCCTCACCCCTGACCACCCCGCCACCGGCCGGGTCGTCAACGCGGTGAGCGGACACGTCTCCTGGGCCGAGTTCACCGCCGAACTGGTCCGCCTGCTCGGCTCCGCCGCCCCGATCGTCGCCACCGCCGACGCCGACCCGGAACTGCGCCGCCCCTGGCACTACCGGGCGGACACCCTGGCCGGCCCGCTCACCCCGGAACCGGGCGAGGACTGGCGCGCCGTCCTGGCGGCCATGGTCGGCTGATCCGCACCATCGCGGGCGGAGGGGTCAGGAAGCCGGACCCCTCCGCCCGCGCCACCGGAGGTGCCGCAGCCGGGGGACGGCGATCTTCTTGACCTCAAGCTCGCTTGAGCTCCTAGCCTTCCCGTGACCGGCCATCGGATGACGGGAGAGGGCACATGATTCTTGTGACAGGAGCCACCGGGAACATCGGACGTTCCCTGCTCGGAGAACTGCACGCGCACGGCGCGGGCCCCGTCCGGGGGCTCACCCGGGACGCCGCCCGGGCCTCGTTCCCCGCGGGGGTGGAGGCGTGGGAGGGCGACTTCGCCGACCCGGCCGCCCTGGCGCCCGCGCTCGACGGGGTGCGTTCGCTGTTCCTGGTGTCCCGGCTCGGCCCCGATGCCGACATCCTCGAAGCCGCCGGCCGGGCCGGCGTCGAGCACGTGGTGCTGGTGTCCTCCATCACCGTCCTGACGCATCCGCACCTGGGCCCCGCCCGGGAGAACCTGGCCGTCGAGCGGCTGCTGGAGGACAGCGGCATGGCGTGGACGGTGCTCCGGCCGACGCAGTTCGCCTCGAACACCCTGTGGTGGGCGGCGTCGATCCGCGAGCGCCGGACGGTCCGGGTCCCGTACGCGGACACCGGGCTGCCCACGATCCACCCCGCCGACATCGCGGCGGTGGCGCGCGTGGCGTTGACCGAACCGGGGCACCGGGGCCGGGCGTACGCGCTGACCGGGCCGGAGCGGGTGACGCCCCGGCAGCAGGCGGCGGCCATCGCGGCGGCCCTGGGCCGGGAGGTGCCCTTCGCGGAGACCGGCCGGGAGGAGGCCCACCGGCAGCTGTCCGCGGCCCTGGGCGCCGAGGCCGCGGACGCGGTGCTGGACGTGACGGGCGGGGACGTCAACGACGAGCTGCTGGCGGTGCGTGACACGGTCGGGAAGGTCACCGGGGCCGCCGCCAGGCCGTTCCACCGGTGGGTCGCCGAGAACCTCGCCGCCTTCCGCTGAGGGCTCCGTTGCCCGTTGCCCGTTTCCCGACCCGGCCGAGGACCCTGCCGCTCAGCCGATGGTCACCACCCGGGCCCACTCCGGGGGTTCGTCCGGCCGGTACTCCTCCTCGTCCTCGGCGTCCTCGTCGTACCGGCTCGGCCGGGGGAACAGGCCCACCACCGTGCGGCACGACGGCGCGACCTCCGGCCAGGGGGTCTGCCCGTCCGTCAGCACCACCACCACGTCCGGCCGCGGCCGGGTCCGCAGCGCCGCCGCGAAGCCCGTCCGCAGGTCGGTGCCCCCACCGCCGATCAGCTGGACGCCCGCCGCCCGGCAGACCGGCTGGACGGTGTGGGCGGCCGCGTCGCAGGAGACCACGGTGACCTGGTCCAGGCGGCTGCCGACCGCCCGGCCGATCGCCGTGACCTCCAGCAGCGCGCTGCCCAGTTCCTCGTCCGAGACCGACCCGGAGGTGTCGACCACCACCGACACCCGGGGCGGGCGCCGCCGCAGGCTCGGCAGCACCACGCCCGGCAGGCCGGTCGAGCGGCGGGACGGACGGCCGTAGCTGTAGTCCCCGCCCGTGCCCGCTCCGGAGGCCGCCGAGCGCACCGCCGCACCCAGCAGCTGCCGCCAGGGCTGCGGCGGGTGGAACGCCTCCTCGGCCCACCGCTGCCAGCCCTCGGGGGCGTCGCCGGGGCGGCCCCGGATGCCCTCGGCGACCCGGAAGCGGACGGCGTCCTGCTCCTGCGGGGACAGCCCGTGGGCGCCGTCCGGGCCCAGCTCCCAGGACCGTTCCAGGCCGTCGGCGCCGCTGCCGCAGTCCAGCCAGGCCAGCTCCCGCACGTGCAGGTCGACCCGGATGCGGTCGAGGTAGTCCTCCATCAGCTGCCCGTCCGGCAGCCCGAGGAAGTCCGGTGTCACGGCGCTCTCGGGGGTGACGAGCCCGTCGCCGAACACGTCGTCGTTGATCTCGCAGTCGGCGGCGACGTTCATCCGCAGCCGGGCGGCCGGTCCGCGCAGCCCGAGGGCCCTGGCGAGGCGGTCGCCGCGCCCGTGGTGGTCGCGCAGCAGGTGCGACACCTCGTGGACCCAGACCGAGGCGAGTTCCTCCACCGACGTGCGGTCGACGAAGCCCGGCGAGGCGTAGCAGCGCCAGTGGCGGTCCACGCCCATCGTCGGCACCTGCCGGGACTCCACCAGCCGCAGGGCGAACAGCGCGGTCGCCAGGTACGGCCGGGCCCGGACGGCCTGGAGGCGGGCGGCGTACAGCTTGGCCACGTCCAGCGCGGCGGCCCCGCTCACCTCCCGGCCCCGGCCCCGGCGCCCGCCCCGACCGCGACCCGGGCGGCGGCCCGGTCCGCCCGCCGGGACAGTTCCACCGCCGACGCCAGGTGCTCGATCGCCGCCGGCACGTCCCAGTCCTCCCGGCGCAGCGAGGCCAGCGTGGTGGCCGGGACGACCACCACGTCCGGCGCCCCGGTCTCCAGCGCCCGGACCAGCAGCGCCCAGGCCGCGTCCCAGCGCTCCCGCTCCGGCCGGTTGCGCACCGCCGCGACCACCCCGTCCAGCACCGCCTGGCGCAGGTCCCCGCGCTCCGGCAGCACCGCGCCGGCCGGGTCGGCGAGCAGGTCCTCCGGGTCCGGCAGGTCCATCCGCTCCATGTGCGCCATCAGTTCCAGCCCGGGGCCGTCCCCGACCGCGCCCCGCACCAGCAGCGACAGCACCTCCCGGGAGGAGCCGGCCGCGGTCGCGAAGGCGACCAGCCGCAGCGTCATGTCCCAGCTGCGCGGCGACGGCCAGGCGCCGCCGCGCCGGGTCTCGGTGGTGGGCAGCCGGTGCACCAGCTCGGGCCGGACCGCCAGCAGCCCGCACACGGCCCGCCGCGCCAGCGCGACGGCCTCCGGCAGCGCCCGCCGGTCGAGTCCGGGCAGGGTGGCCACCGGCCAGACGCCGCCGAGGCCGCGCACCACCACCTCGTGGTCGTGCGCCCACTGGAGGTGGACGAAGCGGTTGGCCAGCGGCGGGCTCAGCTCCCAGCCGTCGGCCGCCGAGGAGCGCGGGTTGGCGGCGGCCACGATCCTTACGCCGGACGGCAGTTGCAGGGCGCCGATGCGCCGTTCCAGGACCAGCCGGAGCAGTGCGGCCTGGACGGCGGGCGGCGCGGTGGACAGCTCGTCCAGGAACAGCAGCCCGCGCCCGGCCCGCACCAGGCGCACCGCCCAGTCCGGCGGGGCCAGCGGGACGCCCTGCTGCGCCGGGTCGTCGCCGACGATGGGCAGCCCGGAGAAGTCGGAGGGTTCGTGGACGCTGGCGATGACGGTGGTCAGCGGCAGGTCCAGGGCCTCGGCGAGCTGGTTGAGCGCGGCGGTCTTGCCGATGCCGGGCTCGCCCCAGAGCAGGACGGGCAGGTCGGCGGCGACGGCCAGGGTGAGCGCCTCCAGCTGGGTGTCGGCGCGCGGTTCGGTGGTGGTGTCGGCCAGCAGGTCGAGCAGCTGCCGGGCGACGTCGAGGCGGGCGGTTTCGGGCATGGGAACGGGCATGGGTGATCACCTCAAGGGGTCTGGTGCGGAAGGGTTTTCGGGCGCGCCGACGTCAGCGGTGCGAGGCCAGTCGGGGCCGGGCCCGGTGGGTGGCGTGGCGCGGACGGTGGGCGGTGCCGTCCGGGCGTGAACCGCGGGTCGCCCGCGGCGACCGGTGGGTGACGACCCAGGGCCCGGTCAGGCCGGAGCGGTAGAGGCCGTAGGCGATCCGCCGTTCGGCCGCCGCCGCCAGCTCGTCCCGCAGCGGCCCTTCGCGCAGCACCGCCTCCGGGCCGAGCAGGGCCTCGACCAGGGCCAGTGCCCCGGCGGTGTCGCCGTGGTCCAACCGTTCGCGCACACCGGCCAGTTCGTGCGGCCGGCGGTGCGTGAGGTCGACCGCCCGCAGGCAGGGCAGCGGGGTGCCGGACAGGGCGGCCAGCAGTTCCTCGCGGCGCAGCTCGGCCGGGTCGTGGTCGAGCGGGGCGAGCACCCCGTCGACCAGCCCGATCCGGTGCCGCGCCCCTCGGCAGTCCACCAGCCGCTGCGGCCAGGGCGGCGAGGACCCCCGCGTCCGGGTTCGGTGGCCGGGCGCCAGCGCGGCCGCCACCAGCGGGTGCAGCCCGTCGGGCTCGATCGCGCCGCTGCGGAGCAGGCCGAGGTCCGGTGGCACCCAGGTCGCGGCGTCGGGCAGCAGCGGCAGTGCCGAGGTGTCCCCGGAGGCCTCCGCCGTCGACCCGTCCGGCCCGAGCAGCAGCCGCCGCCGACGTCCGAGCCGCACCACGACGGGCCCGGCGGGGCGCCCGTCGGCGCGCAGCAACAGCTCGGCCTCGGCGGCCCAGCGGTCGACGGCGCAGGGGTCGACGGCTTGGTGGTCGACGGCGTAGTGCGGCGGGGGATCGCCGAGGCCGTTGCCGGGAGCGCCCGTCGGCGGACCTCCCGAACCGGCCCTGACCGCCAGTTCCGTGCTGCGCCCGGCATCCCAGAGGTGGCGGTGCAGGTCGTGGCGGAACCGCCGGCTGGGATGCGGGTGCGGGTGCGGCGACCGGCCGTCGTCCTCGGAGCCGTCCCAGAGGGCCAGGGCGATCCGCTGCCCGTACTCCGCCCAGGCGGGCGGTGTGCGGACCACGAGAACGACCGGAGGCTCGCCCGGGTACCGGGCCAGTGGCACGGTGAGCCCGGGCCGCAGCAGCCCGTCGGGAGCGGTCCTCGGCAGGTGCCAGCGCAGTAGGTCGGGTGCGAGGCGGCGCAGATCGTCCCGTAGCCGGCCGGCGAGTTCCCGGCCGTGGAGGCGGGCGACGTCCCACAGCCGGAAGTCGACCTCGACGTTGGCGGTGGCACAGGCCCCGGCCCAGTCGCCGGCCAGGCGGCGGGCGGTGGCGGCTTCGATCATGGAGGGCGGCACGGCGTACTCGCGTACGCGCCGCCAGAAGGAGAGGCGGGAGTCGTTCCCGTGCGCGGGGTGAGTGGGCATCAGCACTCACACTTCGCGGACGGGACCCCCGATCTGAGAGCAGGGTGAGTGGTCATCGCGGGGAGCATAGCGCCCCGCGCCGCCGTCCGCCACACCGTTCCGCTCCCCGGCCGCGGCGGCTCAAGGGCCGCTGGAGACCGGGTCGAGAACAAGCCGGCGGCGGCCGGCGACCCGTCCCGGATCCATGATCTCGCCGCCGTGCGGGTCAAGTTCGCGGACAGCTGGGTGCCGGTCAACATGCTCCGCACCGCGCTCTGCACCGGCGGTCTGCTCGCCCTGACCCGCTCCCTGGTGCTGCACGGCCGCGCCGAGCGCTGAACGCCGCACCCCTCGCAGGTGCCCCCCGGCAGCACCCCGTCGGGGGCCTTCGCCGTTCGCGCCCACCCCGTTGACGCCGTTCCTCCGGCCGCCCGCCGCGCGGCTGGCCGATTCCGTTCGCTCGCGACCGGGGACGGGTCGCGGCGGGGGCGCCGCCGGGAGCAGACTGGCCGCGGCACGGGAGTTCCGACCGCAGGGGGCAGGCATGTCCGTACGACCCGTCAGGCGCAGGGCACTCGGCAGGTTCAGGGCCGCGATCGGCGCGCTCGTCGTCGCCCTGGCGGCGGGCGCGGCGGTGGCCCTGCCCGCCGCGGAGGCGGAGGCGGCCGGCCCCCGGGGCGGCAAGGTGGTCTACCTGACCTTCGACGACGGCCCCAGCCCCGCCCACACGCCCAAGGTCCTGACGACGCTCGCCCGCTACGGGGTGCGCGCGACCTTCTTCGAGATCGGGCAGAACGTCGCCGCCCACCCCTCGCTGACCGCGCAGGTCGCCCGGCAGGGCCACAGCGTGCAGAACCACTCCTGGTCGCACCCGGACCTGCGCAAGCTCTCCGCCTCCGCGCTCGACTCCCAGCTGGTGGACACCGATCGGGCCATCCGCGCGCAGACCGGCCGCACCCCGACGTGCCTGCGCCCGCCGTACGGGGCGGTCAACGGCACGGTGCGCTCGAAGGCCGCGTCGCTCGGCAAGCAGGTCGTGCTCTGGTCGGTGGACCCGGCGGACTGGTCCAGGCCCGGTACGTCCGCGATCCGCTCGCGGGTGCTGGACAACGTCCGTCCGGGATCGGTGATCCTGCTGCACGACGGCGGCGGCGACCGCAGTCAGACGGTCGCCGCGCTGCCCGGGATCATCTCCGCGCTGAAGTCGCGCGGGTACGGCTTCGCCACCCTCTGCGGCTGAGTCCGGTCAGCGGCAGAGGGTGGCTCCGGTCGTGGGCGGGGGCCGCCCGGGCCCCCCACCGGGAGGGCCCGGGCCCAAAACCCCGCGGCGGGGCGCCCCGCCAACGCCGCACCAACCCCCCGGGAGGGACAAACCCCCCGCCGGGAACGC